>JAZRWR010000026.1:0-45032 GCA_045599825.1 Bianqueaceae bacterium
TGCCGCCGATGGACGCATCCGTCATCGCCAGCGTGTCAGTCGGGACGGAGACATAGGGGATGCCGCGCAGGTAGGTGGCCGCCAGATAGCCGCCCAGGTCCAGGCTGACCCCGCCGCCCAGCGCGATCAGCAGGCTGTCGCGGCCGAAGCCGGCCTCCAGCATGCGGTCCTCAAGCTCCGCCTTCATTTCACGCGTTTTGAAGGCTTCTCCCTCCGGGAAAATAAAGGGAAGCACATGCAGGCCCTCTGCCTGAAGCGCCTTCATCAGAAGGCCGCCCCACAGCGGCATCACGCGGGAATCACCGAGAAGGGCCAGCCGAAGCGCAGGATGCGCCTGACGGAGCTCCTCCGCCAGCTGTCCGAACAGATCGCGGCCAATGACGACGCGGCAGGAAGCCGCACAGGCCTCCATGTCCAGAGAAAACTGCTGCATAGCCCCTCCTTCCCGGGAAAATCACTCGCCTGAATTAATAGTTCGAAACCAGATTGTTGGCAGCCAGAAGCGCCTTGTTGAACTTGCGCTTCATCGCCAGCGCCTCCGAAAAATCGAAGTCCTTGTACTGGTTGTTCTTGAAGGCCACCACGCGGTTGTTGGCGCCCTCCATCAGGAGCTCGACGGCCTTCGCGCCCATCATGGTCGCGTGCTTGATATCGACCGCCGTGGGAGCGCCGCCGCGCTGGACGTAGCCCAGGATCGTGGCGCGGGACTCGATGCCGGTCTCCTTTTCGATGCGCAGCGCCAGGTTCTCGGAGCTGGGCAGGATGCCGTCCGCCACAATGCCCTCGGCCACGACGATGATGTTGTGGTCTTTGCCCATCTCGCGGTTCAGACGGATGGTCTCGAGGATGTTTTCAAATTTCGCAGTCTTAGGCTCCTCCGGCACCAGAATGATCTCGGCGCCGCCGGTAATGCCCGCCCACAGGGCCAGCTCGCCGCAGTGGCGGCCCATGACCTCGATGACGGAGACACGCGCGTGAGACGCGGAGGTGTCACGCAGACGGCGGATGGAATCCAGCACGACGTTGGCCGCGGTATCGAAGCCGATGGTATAGTCCGTGCAGGCGATGTCCAGGTCGATGGTGCCGGGGACGCCGACGACGTTCACGCCGAAGCGGGACAGGTCGCGCGCGCCGCGGAAGGAGCCGTCGCCGCCGATAACGACCAGGCCGTCGATCCCGTGCTGCCTGCAGGTCTCAGCCGCCTTCTTCTGGTATTCCTCCTGCAGAAATTCCGGGCAGCGCGCCGTGTACAGGCAGGTGCCGCCGCGATGGATGATGTTGGAAACGCTCTTTTCGTTCATCTGGAAAATATCATCGTGCAGCAGGCCCTCATAGCCCTTTCTGATGCCCATGACCTTGATGTTGTTGTTAAGCGCGTAGCGGACAACGGAACGGATGCAGGCGTTCATGCCGGGCGCATCGCCGCCGCTGGTCAAAATTCCGATGGTTTTTACTTTGCTTTCCTGAGCCATTATGTAGCCTCCGATTCATTGTGCAGGAAGACATTCGCCTCGCCCAGGAGCTTCCCGAGCTTGGCTCTGGTTGCCGGCTTGCCCCAGGTATTGAGTTCCCGGCTGCCCTGCAGTTTTTGGTTTTCGTTTATTAAAAATATCCGCACCGGATAGGGACCGGCGTCTTCTCTGAGAATGCGGCAGATCTCGTCCTGCTTCGCATTAAATTCCGCCCGTGATTCGAGCTTCAGCCACAGGGTATGCGGCTCGACGCGGCGCTCGAAGCGGCGGTAGCTGCCGGTCGGGCGCAGAAGCTCCGGATTGTCAAAGGGAGCCAGTGCCTGCGCGACCAGCTTGCTGTTTTCGTCCTCGACCACGCTCACGCGGCCCTTGACGAAGATGCGGCCGTCCTCGGTCAGAAGCTCGCGGTTCTCCTCGTAGATGTTCGGGAAAACCAGGACCTCCACACTGCCGTAAAGGTCTTCTACAGTAATGAAGGCCATCATGTTGTTGTTTTTGGTGGTCTTGACCGTCTTGGCGGTGATGATGCCGCCGACAGTGACGACCTGTCCGTCCGACAGACGGCGGCCGCCGTTTTCGCTTCCTTCATCGTCCGCTTCAAAGGCGAAATCGGAGGTGAAGTTGGTGATGTTCTGCCGCCAGACGTCCTCGGACTGGGCCAGCGGATGGCCGGAAAGATAGATGCCCAGGGCCTCCTTTTCGTAGGCCAGGCGGATGCCCTCCGGATACTCCGGCACACGGGGCAGCGCCTCCTCGGCCGCGGGCGATGTGCTGTCCTCGGCGCCGAAGCCGAACAGATCCATCTGACCGCTGATCATGGACTTTTTCCAGACGGCCGCCGCGGAAAGTGCCGTGGCATAGGCCGCCATATACTGGCTGCGCTTGCCGCCCAGACAGTCGAAGGCGCCCGCCTTGATCAGGTTTTCGATCGAGCGCTTGTTGAGCTCGTTATCCTGCATGCGGCGGCAGAAGTCGTAGATGTCGGTGAAGAGCCCTCCGCGCTCACGCTCGGCCTCCAGCGCGACAATGCAGCTGTGGCCGACATTCTTGATGGCCGAGAGGGCGTAGCGGATGCATTTGGTGCCGTCCGCAGTGCGCTCCACACTGAAGCAGTTGCGGCTCTTGTTGATGTCAGGCGGCAGGAGGACGATGTTCATCTCCTTCAGCGACTGGATGTAGCCGACCAGCTTATTGGGCACATCGATGACAGAGGTCATGGTGGCCGCCATGAATTCCACGGGATAGTGATATTTCAGCCAGGCCGTTTCGTAAGCCACCACTGCGTAGGCGGCCGCGTGGCTTTTGTTGAAGGCGTACTTGGCGAAATCGGTCATTTCGTCGAAAATGCTTTCCGCGGCCTCGGCCGGAACGCCCCTGGAGATGCAGCCCGGGACGTTTTCCTCGGGGTTGCCGTAGACGAAGTTCCGGCGCTCCTTTGCCATGACATCGGCCTTTTTCTTGGCCATGGCGCGGCGGACAAGGTCGGAGCGGCCCATCGTGTAGCCGGCCAGATCACGCACGATCTGCATGACCTGCTCCTGATAAACGATGCAGCCGTAGGTCTTTTCGAGGATAGGCTCGAGCAGCGGCGTGCGGTAGCGGATCTGGGCAGGATTTTCCTTGCCCTTGATGTATTTCGGAATGAAATCCATAGGACCGGGACGGTAGAGCGAGATGCCGGCGATGACATCCTCGAGGCTCTCCGGCCGGAGATTGCGCATGAAGGCGGTCATGCCCGGGGACTCCAGCTGGAAAACGCCCGCCGTCTGCCCCGCGCCGATCATGCGGTACACGCCCGCATCATCCATGGGAATTTCGTCAATGCGAATCGTAACTCCCTCGGTCTGCAGGGCGTTGGCGACAGCGTCCTCTATGACGGTTTCGGTCCTAAGACCCAGAAAGTCCATTTTCAGCAGACCCAGCTCTTCGAGCGTGGTCATGGTATACTGCGTGGAAACGACGCCGTCAGAGGCCATGAGCGGAACATATTCCATGGTGGCCGTGCGGGAGATGACGACGCCCGAGGCATGCGTGGAGCAGTGCCGGGGCAGGCCCTCCAGGCGGCGGGACATGTCGATCAGCTTCCGGACGCCTGCGTCGGAATCGTAGGCCTCCTTCAGCTCCTTGTTGAGCTCAAGCGCCTTGTCGATGGTGATGCCGAGCTCGTCCGGAATCATCTTGGCGATGCGGTCGGCGTCGGCGTAGGGCAGGTCCATGACGCGCGCGACATCGCGGATGACCAGCTTGGCCTTCATGGTACCGAAGGTGACGATCTGGGCGACCTGGTCCTTGCCGTACTTTTCGACGACGTAGTCGATGACGTCCTGGCGGCGCCGGTCGCAGAAATCGACGTCGATATCAGGCATGGAGACGCGCTCCGGATTCAGGAAGCGCTCGAAGATGAGGTCGTATTTCAGAGGATCGATATTGGTGATGCGCAGGCAGTAGGCCACAATAGAGCCGGCGCCGGAGCCGCGGCCCGGGCCGACCATGATGCCGTGCGTTTTGGCGAAGTGGATGAAGTCCCAGACGATGAGGAAGTATTCCACGTAGCCCATGCCCGTGATGACGCCGAGCTCGTATTCCATGCGTTCCTCGGCGGTCTGACGCTTGGCATGGCCGGCAGGATAGCGCTCCTCCAGACCGTCCCGGCAGAGCTTGCGCAGGTAGCTTTCGGTCGTGAAGCCCTCGGGAACATCGAAGGCGGGAAGCTTCAGATCGTGGAATTTGAAGCTGACCTGACAGCGCTCGGCGATGCGGACGGTGTTCTCCAGCGCTTCGGGGACCGCGCCGAACAGGGCGCGCATTTCGTCGGGGCTCTTCAGATAATAATCGCCCTCGTAGCGCATGCGGTTTTCGTCCTGCACCTTCTTGCCGGTCTGGATGCACAGAAGCAGGTCGTGCGCCTCTTTATCATCGGCAAAGGTGTAGTGGACATCATTCGTGCAGACAAGAGGCAGACCGAGCTCCGCCGACATGCGGATCAGGCCCTGATTGACCGCGGCCTCCTCGGCGATGCCGTGGTTCTGCAGCTCCAGGTAAAAATGCTCGGGGCCGAACAGCTCAGCATAGCGGCGGGCCGTCTCACAGGCCTTGTCGTAGCCCTCGTCCAGCAGGGGACGCGGAATGACGCCGGCCAGGCAGGCGGAGAGCGCGATCAGACCCTCGTGATATTCGCAAAGAAGCTCCCAGTCGATGCGGGGCTTGTAGTAAAAGCCTTCTACAAAGCCGCGGGAGACAAGGGCGATCAGATTCTGATAGCCTTGGTTGTTCTCGGCCAAAAGCACCAGGTGGTTGTATTCGGCATCGGCGCGGCCGTCCTTCTGAAAGCGATTGCGCGTGACATAGACCTCGCAGCCGATGATGGGGCGGATGCCCTGATTCAGGCATTCCTTGTAGAATTCCACCGCGCCGTACATGACGCCGTGGTCGGTGATGGCGAGACTGTTCATGCCGAGGGCCTTGGCCTGGCCGATCAGCTCGCCGAGCTTGGCGGAGCCGTCCAGCAGACTGTACTGGGTATGCACGTGAAGATGCACGAAATCGTTCATGAGCGTCTCTCCTTTCCTTAATACGGCAATCATAGTTATTTTACTGCCTCTGCCGGAAAAACACAAGAAAAAATTCATTATGAAAGAAGCGGCGCAGCCGTTTCGGGGCCGCGCCGCTTGCGTATTAAACTATAGCTTATGAGCCGTTCCGGGGCTGTGCCTCAGGCTCTCTTTTTTGCTACCAGGGCCAGGAAGGCTGCCGCGGCGGCCATCATGAGGAGCATCATGGGAACCAGCGCGGAAGCGTCGCCGTTGGGCGGTGCGGTCGCGTTGACGACTGCAGACAGCGGGATCTCGACCTTCACATCGCCGGAGCTTACAATAAGCTTGGCGTTCAGGGCGCCGATTGCCTCGGGATCTACGTCGACGATGATCTCTCCGCCGTCCTTGACGCTGAAGCCTTCGCCGGGCTCAGCCGTAAAGCCTTCGCCCTCGATCTCGATGCTGATGGCTTCGGAAAGCTCGGATGCGTTCAGCTTAAGGATCTTGGCGGTGCCGGGCTGCTTCTGCGCGATTTCACCGAAGTCGACGGCTTCGGCGTCCGCTTCAAGGGCCGCATCGCCCCAGGTCGTATTCCAGCCGTACAGGATAACGGAGTTGGTGCCGCCTACGAAAACATCGCCGGTGAAGACCATGCCGGTGGCGCCGAAGCCGTTTTCCTTGTAGGGCGCGGTGATGGTCAGGTCGCGGGCATAGCCGCTGGAGTCACCGTTGCGGGTGCCGGTGGAGGAGCTGGCAATAGATGCAGTCAGAACGCCGTCCTTGGCCTCAAGGGTAAGGGTGCATTCCGTCAGGAAGCTGGTCGTCATGATGGGCTTGGTCAGGAAGGTAACGACCTCATTCTTGTACTCAACCAGAGACATGGCGACCGCGGCACCGCCGTTGGCCTTGTCGGCGGGAACGCCGAGCTCGATGACGGCATCGTTGGACAGACGCTCCAGACGAAGCGCATAGCCCGTCATGGTAGCGGCGTCAAACTTAATGAATACATCCATGAAGTTATGGGTGGCATCACGGAAGCCCTGGCTGGCGGCCTTATCCGGCGCGCAGGTGATGATGGTCTTCATGTTGCCGAAATTGCTGCCGATGGGCGTGTAGATCATGCGCGCACCGCGCTGCTCGTCAAAGCCGAAGTAGCCGGCAGAGCCGGAGCCACCTTCGCCGAAGAACCAGCTGTCGGCCTTGGGCGTATAGAGGGGCTTGCCGTCAGCGGTGAGGCATTCAAGCGGCAGATAACCGTCACGAAGCCAGTTGCCGGGGATGATTTCGGGCTGAGGATCGGTAGGCATATTGCGGAAGGTGGTATCAATCGTGCGGAAGAGCACATCGTCGGCCTCGATCTTCTTGGACAGATAAGCGGAAACCGCAGGGCCGGGATCGGAAAGGTTATGCTTGGGCTCGATAGTGGCCATCAGATAGAAGCCGATGTCGCCCTCGCTCAGCACATACTGCTGCTCGGGGATGCTCAGACGGCTGACGGAGACCGGAACGGGATTGGAGCCCTTGTCGTCCGTGCAGCGGTACCAGTTGATGATGGACTGGTCGATACGGGTATCGACGCCCTTGTCAAGCACGTAGTCCAGCGTTACCTTGCCATCGGCGGGGCCGCTGATAGAGGGGCCGGACTTGAAGGTGGGCGCCTCCGTGTAGGCCGGCTCAATCGTCATCTGGATGGCGGCCTCGATACCGTATTCGTTCTTCGCGACTACAATGATATCCTGGGCCGTTTCCGTATGGTTGGTGCCCTCAAGAGTGGCGGTCTTGCCGTCCGCATTCACCGTAATCTTCGCGTACTGGGCCATTTCCTCATTCAGAACGCCGACGGTCCACTTGCCGAGCGCCTTGCTCGAAGCATTGTTGGCCGCGCCGAAGGTCAGGGTCGCGGTCTTTTCGCCGGAGCGGATCGTGCTTGCATCTGTGGAAAGCGTGGCGGTGGTAGGAAGGGTCATATAGTAGTTCGCATCACCCTTTTCAAGGCCGTACTTCTTTAGGGTATTGGTCACAAACTGGGGATCAACACCGGGCAGGAGGTTCGGAATGTTGTATACGTCTTTGCCGTTCTTCTTGATGACATAGGCGCCCAGAAGATCGGAATCCTCGGGAATGATGACCGAGGTGCCGGGCAGCTGGTTCTGAATGACATAAGGCTTACCGTCAAAGGTAACATTGTACTGATAGGAGCGGGTGGTCGGATCGCCTGGATAGACATCCCAGTAAATGTCTACGGGGATGTTGTACTGCTTGGCGTCGCCGCCGCGGTAGAAGCTCGTGTTGATGGCCGCAAGACCGCTGCCGGAGCCGTCTACGATGTGGAAGTGGAAGGCGTTTTCTTTATCGGCGATGGGAGAGCAGATGCCGATATTGCAGCCGAGGAAGCGGCCGCCGCCGGTAAAGTTCTGGCCGTACCATTCAAGGTCGCAGTTGACATAGACGCCGTTATAGAAGGAAGCATGACCGCTGCTTTCAATGTGGCAGTCGATATAGGTCTGCGCGAAGGGCAGCAGGTTCAGACGGCTGACAAAGGCCGAATTGATGGCCAAACCGTCAGTACCGTTGCCGCTCATGGGCCAGGGACCGAAGCCGAAATCAATGTAAGTGGTCGTGGTGTAATTGAAGAGCTGCGCCTGCGTAATGGAATTGGAGCGCTTGGGCGTGTTGAGCGTGGGATCCAGCGGGAAGACCAGGTCAACGTTGCAGTAGTTGCCGAAGGTGACATTTTCACTCCTCAGACCGACACCGTCAATATGGAAGAGCGTGAAGAAGCCCTCCGCGCCGACCGTATTGCCGCGGCTGCCCGCGAAAACAACGTTGCGGTAGTCATCGGTCAGACCGTAGAAGAGCAGATAATCGACATCCAGGTCAACCGCGATGGGCGTGCCATTATAAGCAGGACCGTTAGAGGCGGTACGGACAGTCGAATCCTCGGGATGGTCCACCCAGTAAACGCCGGGCGCCGTGAGGAGCATCATGGGCTTTTCCGCCGTGCCGTCCTTAAGAGCCGCGAAGGCCTTATGGACGTCGTTGAAGGCATAGGGATTGCCGGCAATCTGGGCATCCGTCAGACGGTAATCCAGGAAAATCGTGTTTTCATCGAGCTCATAGGTCGCCCCGCGAAACGTAACCGACGAACCGTTGAAGCCAATGGCATTGGCGCCGGTATCGAGCGAAACGTAGTCCTTGACTTCGTCCGCGAAGGCGCGGAAGGCGCCGATCGGCAGCAGGGTCATCATCATAACGAAGATCAACCCGATGGAGAGAATCCGCTTGTGCTTTCTCATAGTAGTTCCCTTTCTTCTGTATTTATTTAATTAGCCCGGCTCGCGCAGCCGGGAGGAGCACGAAGATAAGCCTTCCGAACCCGGTCAGACTTTTACGATTTAAAGTATATAGGCATTTCAGTCTTGCTTCCATAGAGGCAAAAGAGGCGCGCATGGAGAATGCGAACAGAAAAAGAAGTGAGTAAATACTCCGGCATTTACTCATTTCTTGTCCTACACAAACGCCTCCGGCCGTTCAGCGGCGGACGCCCTTCCCCTCCGTATAATCGTACAGGAGCGCCTCGCCCCGGATGAAACGAAGCTTCAGACGATGTCCGGGCAGGGCGGCCTCCTTCATGATTTTCCGGGCAGCAGAGGCCGCGTCGGCGGGCTTCGCAGCCAGGCGGCTGAGGGGACCGGCCGGCGGTTCGGCAGGCGAGCAGCGGTAAAAATCGCATAGAAGCGCCTCTGTCAAAGCCTCGTCATCTCCGGCGAAGTCTGACAAAAGGGCGAATTCGTCCAACAGGCCCAGGGGACGGAAGGACAGGCCGCGGCCGGCAGTAAAGGCGGCCAGCTGCGAAAACATAGACCAGGCATCCGGAAAACGCGCTTCCAGCCGGGCCAGAAAGATCGGAAACAAGCCGGAGTTGCCGTAGCGCTCCAGCACATCCTCGACCTTCTTGAGTTCATACAGATCCTCCGGGCTGAGCCAGCGGCTCCTGAGTATTTCGTAGGGCGGCTCCGGCGAAAAGCAGAGATCCTCGGTAGGCAGGCTGCAAAGCGGTGCGCCCTGCAGACGCTTCAGAAAGCCCAGCTGCAGCTCATCCGCGTGCAGCTCCCAGGCCTCCGAAAAGGACCGATGGAAGCGTTCGGCGCTCTCCTCGGGGAGCCCCGCGATCAGGTCCACATGAAGCTTCAGATTGCCGGCCTGCTGCAGCCGCCGAAGGTTTGCGAAGAGACGGTCGACCGAATGGCTGCGGTGACAGGCGCGAAGGGCCTCCGGACAGGTCGACTGAATGCCTGCCTCCAGCTGCACCCGTCCCTTCGGAAGGGCCGCAAAGGCCTCAAGCAGCTCTTCCCCGAGCGAGTCCGCCTCAATCTCAAAGTGCACGCGCACCGGGTTTTCCTCCGGCAGCTGTGCCAGATATTCCAGGATGCGCGCCGCGTCGGGCCGGGCATTAAAGCTGCGGTCGACCAGCTTGATGAGCCGGGCACCACGGGTGCAGAGGTATTCAAGCTCACGCAGGACCGTCTCCGTCGATTTCATCCGCAGCCCGCCCTCCGCCGCCGACAGGCAGTAGCTGCAGGAGTAGGGGCAGCCGCGGCTCGCCTCATAGTATATGATGCGGTTTTCAAACTCGGCCATGCGCCCCTCAAAATAAAAGGGCAGCTCGTTAAGATCCTGCATGAGCGCCGCACGGACCGTCCTTCCTTCCCGCCGAAGCGCCCAGTCCGCCGGGGCTTCCCGGCCCTCGAGCTGCATCAGAAGACCGGCGAAGACGCGCTCGCCCTCGCCCGCCAGGCAGAAATCGAAGTCCTCCGCGGCGATGCCCGTGTGCTTTGTCCCGAACGAGACCTCGGGACCTCCGATGATGAGCACGCATTCCGGCAGGACGCGCCGAAGCTCCTTCAAAAGCTGCGCCACGATCCGGACATTCCAGATGTAGACCGAAAACGCGACACGGTCAGGCTTCTCCGCCAGAATTCCGTACAGCAGCTCATCATGGCTCTGGTTAACGGTAAATTCCCGCACGCAGATTTCGCCCGTCTGCGGGAAGCGGCCCGCAAAAGCCGCTATGCTGTACACCGCCGCGGCAGAATGGATATATTTGGCGTTGATGCCGACCAGAACTGTTTTCACCGACGCGCTCCTAAGTATTCTTCCTTCAACTTCAGGGTCGTGCTCCGGTAGAGCTGATGAACGCCCTCCCAGTCCTTCGCCTTGATGCCGGCCACGCAGGGAAGAACGAGCCCGCTGTAGAGGCGTTCCCAGATTTCGGCCGCGTCCGTCCGGGCATTTACGGCGCGCACGATGCCGGGCGCGATGGCGTAGTACTCCGCGATTTCAGCCTCTCCGCCTTCGGTCCCGCGCAGATAGCCGTCGCGGAAGGCGCGCAGAAGCGAAAGCTCCTCGCAGTCATCGGGGAGACCCTTAGCCACAGTGCAGGCGGTGGTCAGGTAGCAGACGTCAGAAAGCAGCCCTTCCTCGTCTTCGTTCTCGCCGTCTTCGTCCTCATCCATGTAATCGCCCCAGATGCTGGTCGGCTTTTTTTCGGGAAGACCCCATTTACTGCCGTAGCGGTGCGGATCGAGACCGGCCTCACGCATGAATTCATCCCGCTTGGCAGGGTCGCTGTAGCTCAGATAATCCGGGTCAAGCCCCATATCGAACAGGTCCTCACGGGCACCTTCATAGTTAAAGTTATCCGAAAACTTTTTACTCACGGTCTTCTCCTCCTTTTGCGGATTCTCTTTCTATGGTACTATAAAAGCCTGCCGGATACAATCCATTTCGGCTTTTTGCATCAAAAAATCCCGGGGACATATGTCCCCGGGACCTGAGAGGCGCAGACCAGAATTGAACTGGTGGATACTGGTGTTGCAGACCATTGCCTTACCGCTTGGCTACTGCGCCATATTAATTTTTTAAAAAAGCCTTCGGATAACCGGAAGGCAATCTTAGAGTGACCCGTGGGAGAATCGAACTCCCGTTACCGCCGTGAAAGGGCGATGTCTTGACCGCTTGACCAACGGGCCGTAAAGGCATTTTTTCAACGCGAATATGAGTATAACATAGGCTCTTCGTTTTTGTCAACGTCTTTTTTGAGATTTTCGGGGATTGTATTTGCAGCGGGAAAGGACCATAATAAAATAGCGCGGCAATTTATATCCGACTGATCTCGGCTCGGATCGATTCCGAATTAGGCAAACAGTCCAAAGCTGTTATCCGGGATAACAAACGAATCAAGTCTGCCGATCCCGTGATATACGATGACAATGGCAACGTCATTCCGTTTTCGCAGAGATTCAATAGAGAGCAGCGATATCCGCTACTCGCAGGATCTCGACTCCGAAGGCAACGCTCTTACCGAAGCGCAGGCAGAGTTCTTTAAGGATTCCAAGATTCGGGATGAGGGCGGAAACCTTCTACGCGTATATCACGGAACTACGGAACGCTTCACCGTATTTGACAGGACAAAGGGCAGAAGCTTTGCTGACATTCAAGGTATGTTCTTCTCTCCCTGGGAGATTGACGCCGGAGGCTACGGAGACAACGTACAAGCTTATTACTTGAACATAAAGAATCCGGCACCCGAAAGCCTCGGTTATAAAGAGATGTTCCAGGACCAGAATGACAGAGGCGTTAAAGCGAGAGAATACCTTGTAAGACTCGGCTACGATGGCGTGAATAACGGCAACGAGGAGTATATTGCTTTTGAACCTAATCAGATTAAGCTCGCAAGCAATACGAATCCTACGGAAGATGTGGATATTCGGTATAGCGAGTATTTCGGCGACGAGTTTGAAAACAACCAAGTAAAAGAGTATAATAATTATGACAAGGCGCTTTCGCGGGATCAATGGGCGAGATTCTATGAAGAAGCTGATTATCTCGCCTCCATCAATTCGCTTGATGAAGCCGGGAATATTTTCATTGCGCCCAAAAGCAAAGCTGGCAAAAATACAATTGTTGTCTACGATTTCGATGAGTCTCGAAAACAATACAATGTTGTGTTGGCTGTCAGACAAGCCAGCGAAATTGATGATTCATTTAGCAAAATAAGGGAGATGTATCAAAATGGAGACAGACTTGAGCAAATCAACAGAGAGATTGGTAACTTCCTGCAGAGCGGCAGGTTACAACGGTACAACCCTTCAACTGGCTATTATCTCGCTGGCTCTTCTTCCGCAAGAACAAAGAGAGGAGCAAGCGAACCTTATAGCAGATATTATGGATCGGAAGCTGCCGGAAATGGAATTCAGGAAAAAAGTGGAAGCAATGATGGCATAGATGGCGACATCCGCTTCTCCTCCGACCTTGCGCCTGTGTTCTACTCACGCCTTGAGCGAGAGATTGACGCATTCAAGGGAGACAAGATCGGCGCTGCGTCCATCGTGCCTTACCTTAAAGGCAAAGGCGTAAAGGCAGAGGAAATCAAGTGGAGCGGAATCGAGCAGTTCCTGGAAGGCAAGAAGTCTGTGACCAAGCAGGAGCTGAAGGAGTTCCTTGCAGGCACTACGCTGCAGATCGAGGAAGATTTTCAAAGATCATAGCCCAACTTACAGCACCTGATGCACCTTTCAAAATTCTTGCAATAAACGGACGGCTATGATAAAATATAAACAAATTCTTACGGGATCGGACAAAAAAGATGACTGAAAAACAATCCACCACCCTGTGGATCCAGATGCTGGGTCTTGCCATTCTGCTCTCTGCGGCCCTTTGGCTCGGCTACGTCTGCGGTTCGCCTGTACAGGCGCGCTCCAACAGTGACGAATGCGAATTCACCATCAGCTCCGTCAGCTATTCGCAGCAGCCGGAGTTCTTCTGTTATACCATTGAGGGCGTACTGGAAAACAAGAGCGACGAAGAGCTGGTCTTCTGCTTCGACAAAGCCGACGGCGGCCAGTTCTGGAGCAAAAACGTGCCCGCTCACCGCAATGAGCCCTTCTCCATCGAATGGAACGAGGATGTGAACGGCTATCCCATCGGCGCGGTGCTGCGCGTCACCACGGAAGACGGCCGCGTCCTTCTGTATGAAAAAAATGTCGTCCTCTACCCCATGAACAAATAAAATCCGGCCGGAAGAAGGCTTGCAAGGCTTCTCCCGGCCTATTTCAAATCTCTTTCCGGAGGAATACTATGTCCTATTTTATCGGTATCGATCTGGGCACCTCCTCGGTCAAGCTCCTGCTGGTCGATGAGGCCGGTCAGATCCTTCGCTCCGAATCGCGCAGCTATCCGCTCGCTTTTCCGGCTCCCGGATGGTCCGAGCAAAACCCGGACGACTGGTGGACCGCTGTCTGCGGCGGACTGTCCGCCCTGCTCGCCGGCATCCCGGCAGAGGAAATCAGGGGGCTGGGCTGCGGCGGTCAGATGCACGGCCTGGTCGCGCTCGATGCGCAAGGCGCGGTCATCCGCCCTGCCATCCTGTGGAATGACGGCCGCACTGCGGCGGAAACCGCTGAGCTGAACCAAAATCCCGGCAAAGAAAAGCTGTCGGAATACTGCGCCAACATCGCCTTCGCAGGCTTTACCGCGCCCAAGCTTCTGTGGATGCAGAAGCACGAGCCCGAAAGCTTCGCACGGATCGCCATGATCATGCTGCCGAAGGATTATATCAACTACCGTCTGACCGGCGTCTTCAGCACGGATTTTTCGGACGCCTCCGGCACGCTGCTGCTGGATGTCCAAAACCGCTGCTGGTCGAAGGAAATGCTCGTGCGCTGCGGGCTTCGCGAGGATCAGCTCCCGCCGCTTTTTGAGAGCTACGAGACCGTCGGCTTCGTGCAGGAGGGACTGCCTCTGCCTGCCGGCATCCGCGTCGTGGCCGGCGCCGGCGATAACGCGGCCGCGGCTGTCGGCACGGGCACCGTCGGCGAGGGCGCCTGCAATCTGAGCCTCGGCACCTCCGGCACGCTCTTCATCTCCTCCGATCATTTCAGCGTGGACCCCCACAATGCGCTTCACGCCTTCGCCCACGCAGACGGCCGCTACCATCTGATGGGCTGCATGCTGAGCGCGGCCAGCTGCTGCAAATGGCTGCTGGAGGAAATCCTCGGTACGAAGGACTACGACGCCGAATACTCCGCCATCCGCACGGACGATTTCGGCCGCAATCCGCTCTACTTCCTGCCCTATTTAATGGGCGAACGCAGCCCGATCAATGACAGCGACGCACGCGGCCTTTTCATCGGGCTGAGCCTTGACACCACGCGCGCCCAGCTGGTACAGGCAGTGCTGGAGGGCGTCGGCTTTGCCCTGCGGGACAGCCTGGAGGTGGCGCGCTCGCTTGGACTGGACATCCGCCGCTCGAAGCTTTGCGGCGGCGGCGCCAAAAGCCCGCTGTGGGCACAGATGCTGGCTGATATTCTGAACCTCGAGCTTGAAATTCCGCAAACCGAGGAAGGCCCCGGCTACGGCGGAGCAATGCTCGCAATGGTCGGAGCAGGTCTTTTCCCGGATGTCCGCGCGGCCGCCGCAGCCCTGACCTGCGTAAAGGCGCGCTTCAGCCCCGAGCCCGAGGCCGTCGCCCGCTATGAGGCCCGCTACGATAAATTCAAGAAAATATATCCGAGCGTTTCGGCGCTCTATCAAAATTTAAAGGAGACCAACGTATGATTTTCGAAAATATCCCGGTCATTCCCTACGAAGGGCCGGCCAGCAAAAATCCGCTTGCTTTTAAATTCTACGATGCCGAGCGCGAGGTCCTCGGCAAGCCCATGAAGGAGCATCTTCCCTTCGCCATGGCCTGGTGGCACAACCTGGGCGCCGCCGGCACGGACATGTTCGGCCGCGATACCGCCGATAAATCCTTCGGCGCCGAAAAAGGCACCATGGCCCACGCCCGCGCCAAGGTCGACTCCGGCTTCGAATTCATGCAGAAGCTGGGCATCCGCTACTTCTGCTTCCACGACGTGGACCTGGTTCCCGAGGCCGATGATCTCAAGCTCACCAATGCCCGTCTGGACGAAATCTCCGATTACATCATCGAAAAGATGAGCGAGACCGGCATCCGCTGCCTCTGGGGCACCGCCAATCTCTTCTCCAACCCCCGTTTCATGAACGGCGCAGGCTCCAGCTCCAGCGCAGACGTCTTTTGCTTCGCCGCCGCGCAGATCAAGAAGGCGCTCGACCTGACCGTCAAATTCGGCGGACGCGGCTACGTCTTCTGGGGCGGCCGCGAGGGCTACGAAACCCTTCTGAACACCGACATGAAGCTTGAGCAGGAAAACATCGCCCGCCTGATGCACCTGGCCGTTGACTACGGCCGCTCCATCGGCTTCACCGGTGATTTCTACATCGAGCCCAAGCCCAAGGAACCCATGAAGCACCAGTATGACTACGACGCGGCTACCGCCATCGGCTTCCTGCGCCAGTACGGTCTGGACAAGGATTTCAAGCTGAACATCGAAGCCAACCACGCCACCCTGGCCGGCCATACCTTCGAGCACGAGCTGCGCGTCGCCGCCATCAACGGCATGCTCGGCTCCATCGACGCCAACCAGGGCGATCCGCACCTGGGCTGGGATACGGACGAATTCCCCTTCGACATCTATTCGGCCACCCTCTGCATGCGCGAGGTCCTGGCCGCGGGCGGTCTGACCGGCGGCTTCAACTTTGACGCCAAGTGCCGCCGTCCCAGCTACACACCCGAGGACATGTTCGAAAGCTACATTCTGGGCATGGACAGCTTCGCGCTGGGCCTCTTAAAGGCCGCGGCGCTCCTCGAGGACGGCCGCCTGGATGCCTTCACGAAGGCGCGCTACCAAAGCTTCAACGAGGGCATCGGCGCACGCATCCGCAAGGGTGAGGTGAGCCTCAAGGAGCTCTCCGACTACGCCGAGGCCATGGGCGCCCCCGCACTCCCCGAAAGCGGCCGCCAGGAACGCCTCGAAAGCATTCTGAATCAGGTCCTGTTCGGATAAAAAATAACATGCCTCCCTGACGTCTAAGGGAGGCATGTTTCATTACTGCTGCTTTCTCTGCCGCAGCGCTTCGTACATCAGAACGCCGGCCGCCATCGCCGCGTTCAGCGACTCGGCCTGCCCGGGCATCGGGATCATGATGCTTTCATCGGCCAGCGAGATCGCCTCCGGCGACAGCCCGCTGCCCTCGTTTCCGATGAGAAAGGCCGTCGGACCCGAAAAATCGGCCTCGTAATGGTACCGGGTCCCGCCCAGCGCGGCCGCGTAGACCTTCACGCCTGCCGCGTGCAGCGCGTTCACGGTCTCCCTCAGGTCGGCCCCCACAATCGGAGGCAGATGGAAGAGCGAGCCCATCGTGGCGCGCACCACCTTGCTGCCGTAGAAGTCCACCGTGCCCTTCAGCGCAATGACAGCGTCCGCGCCGACCGCATCGGCCGTACGCAGAATAGTGCCCGCATTGCCGGGATCCTGCAGGTTTTCCAGAATGCAGTACAGCGCCGGTCCCTTGTGCACCGGAAGCTCCGCCAGGCTGTATGCCGGGCGCTTCACCACTGCCAGAATGCCCTGAGGCGTTTCGGTATCGCTCAGGCGCTCAAAGATGTCACGGCTCACGCGATACACCCGCATATCGGCGGGCAGCCGCTGCTCCAGAAAGCGGCGGTACCCGGTTTCGCTGTCCAGGAGCGACTGCTCCGCCACCAGGTACTCCGGAAAAAGCCCCGGCTGGTTCAGAAGCTCCTCCACGCCCTTCAGGCCCTCCACCAGGTAAAGCCCCTCACGGCGGGCCGCCGAGGGCGTTTTGAGCGCGGCCGTTTTCCGCACTGTCTCGCTTTTCGGCGAGTTGATATCAATCCATTTCATCTGTCAAATACCTTTTTGAAAGTTTTCCTCATTATAGCTGATTCGGCGCCCGAATTCAACTGCCGCGGCAGAAGACGGGCCAAACTTCGCCGCGCGGCTTCGCAGAGGGAAACAATGCGCGGCTTCGCAGAGGGAAAAGATTGCTTGAAATTCTCGCGGAAACGTGCTATACTGCGATAGTTATTTATATCTATTTGCAAGGAAGGAGACTGCCCATGAAACATTTTCTTGCGGGACTGTGCACATCCGCGCTTTGCCTTGGAATACTGTTCGGCATGGGCTATGTCTCAAACCGTGCCGCCGGCCAAAAGGAAACGGAGCTTCGGACGACAGGCGGAGACAGCTGCTTCCACCTCTACCATCAGCCTGTCATCGACCGCAGTGAAAACGCCGCCGGTGATGTGACCGTCATCACCCGCTTCTTCTGCCAGAACTGCGGCCATGAAAAAAGCGAAAGTGAATTCATCCCCCACGAGTGCGTCTATGAATCCGAAAGCAGCTCGGTCACGGATAAATATCTCAACGAAACCGTTACCACGGTCTATACCTGCATCCGCTGCGGGAAAAGCTATACGGAAGAGGAATATATCCCCTACCCCATCCCCGCCTACAACGCCGATGACTGGTACCTGGTGCTGGTAAACCGCCATCACCGCATCACGAAGAACCCGGATATCGCCCTCACGCAGGTGCAGGCCTCCGGCGAGGAATGCGTGGACTCGCGCATCGCGGGCGCCCTGTACGACATGCTGGCCGCCTGCCGCGCCGCTGGTCTTTCGCCCTATATCTGCTCCTCCTACCGTACCTGGTGGCTGCAGGATTACCTTTACACCAACAAGGTCACGAGCTACGTCAATAAGGGCTATTCGCAGAGCTATGCCGAAAAAAAAGCCGCGCTCGAAACCGCCATCCCCGGCACCAGCGAGCACCAGACCGGCCTGGCCGTCGATATCGTAGCCTCCTCCTACCGTCTGTTAAACGAAAAACAGGCCACCACCGCCGAGCAGAAGTGGCTGATGGAGCACTGTTGGGAATACGGCTTTGTCCTGCGCTACCCGGTAGGCAAAACCGATTTTACCGGGATCATTTACGAACCCTGGCATTACCGATATGTCGGCCGCGACCTGGCTGAATACCTGACCAAGGCCGGACTCTGCCTGGAAGAGCTGCTTGATCCCGAATACATTTTCACCGATACGGATTACTGAGGTACCTATGTTAGATATAGTTCTGGACGCGCTTCTTGATGCCCTCAAAACCCTGCCTTTTCTTTTCGGCGCCTATCTGCTGATCGAATATCTGGAGCACCGCTCCGGCAATGCCCTCACCGATAAGCTGCGGCGCATCGGGCCGCTCGGTCCCCTGGTCGGCGCCCTCTTCGGCGCAGTACCTCAATGCGGCTTCTCCGTGACGGCGGCCAACCTCTACGCCGGTCGGCTGATCACCGTCGGCACGCTGATCGCGGTCTTCATCTCCACCAGCGACGAGGCCGTCCTCATCCTGCTGGCTCATCCTGAGGCCCTTTCGTCCGTCCTGCCGCTTATTCTCACCAAGATCGTCATTGCCTTTCTGACCGGCTTTCTGACCGATCTGATCTTCCGAAGCACCAAGCACGAGGAAGAGGCTCCCTTTGAGGATATCTGCAAAAACTGCCACTGCGACGAGCACAGCATCTGGGTCTCGGCCCTCATCCACACAGCGCGCATCTTCGCCTTTCTCTTCGCCGTCAATCTGGTGCTGGGCCTTCTGTTCTACTATGTGGACACGGAAACCGTCGGGCGCTTCCTCTTGTCCGGCAATTTCTTCCAGCCCTTCCTGACCGCGCTTCTGGGCTTCATTCCGAACTGCGCCGCCTCGGTCATTCTGACTGAGCTGTACCTTTCCGGCACACTCTCCTTCGGCTCCGTCATCGCGGGCCTGTCCACCGGCGCAGGCCTCGGTATGGCCGTTCTTTTCCGCACCGGAAAGCCGAAGCATAACATCGCCATTCTCGCCATTCTGTACCTGAGCGCCGTCATCAGCGGCGTCGTACTGAATCTGATTTTCTGACACCATGATGAAAAACCAAAACCGCGTCCGCTTCCTGACGGAGGCCGGACTGATCGCGGCTGCCTATCTGGCGCTGACGGCGCTTAGCGCGCTGCTGGGGCTTGCCTACGGCCCTGTCCAGCTGCGCTTTTCGGAGGCGCTGTGTCTTCTGCCGCTCATTACTCCCGCAGCCGTTCCGGGACTTGCGGTCGGCTGCCTGCTCTCCAACATCTCCAGCGCTCTGGGGCCGATCGATATGCTCCTCGGCACCGCCGCCACCCTGCTGGCAGCGATTCTCACCCGCCTCACCAGGCACGTGCGGCTCCGGAAGCTCCCGCTTCTGTCCGCCCTCTTCCCCGCCCTCTGCAACGGGCTGATCATCGGCGCGGAAATCGTCCTCTTCCTGCCCGGGACAGGCTCCGGCTTCACCGCCTATCTGACGGCCGCCGCGGGCATCGCCCTCAGCGAGCTTCTCGTCTGCCTTTTCCTCGGCATGCCCCTGGCCCTGCTCCTCGAAAAGTCGGACCGCATCCAATCACGTTAACACCTTTCTCTAATATTCAGGAGGAAATTATGTATAAAAAAGTATCGGCTGACATGAATTTCGTCGATCGCGAAAAAGAAGTCTTAGGCTTCTGGAAAGAAAATGAGATCTTCGAAAAGAGTCTGAAGCTGCGCGAAGGCGCTCCTTCCTTTACCTTCTACGACGGTCCTCCCACCGCCAACGGCAAGCCCCACATCGGTCACGTGCTGACGCGCGTCATCAAGGACATGATTCCCCGCTACCGCACCATGAAGGGCTACTATGTCCCCCGCAAGGCCGGTTGGGACACCCACGGACTGCCCGTTGAGCTGGAGGTCGAGAAGCTGCTCGGCCTGGACGGCAAGGACCAGATCGAGCAGTACGGCATCGACCCCTTCATCAACCGCTGCAAGGAAAGCGTCTGGAAGTATAAGGACATGTGGGAGGATTTCTCCGGCACCGTCGGCTTCTGGGCTGATATGAAGAACCCCTACGTCACCTACAAGGATGATTATATCGAGTCCGAGTGGTGGGCCCTCAAGACCATCTGGGAAAAAGACCTGCTCTACAAGGGCTTTAAAATCGTGCCCTACTGCCCCCGCTGCGGCACGCCTCTGTCCAGCCATGAGGTCGCTCAGGGCTACAAGGACGTCAAAGAGCGCTCCGCCATCGCCCGCTTCAAGCTGAAGGACGAGGACTGCTACATCCTGGCCTGGACCACCACCCCCTGGACGCTGCCCTCCAACGTCGCGCTCTGCGTGAACCCCGCAGAAGCCTACGCAAAAGTCAAGGCTGCCGACGGCTTCACCTATATCATGGCCGAAGCCCTGCTCGACAGCGTCCTCGGCCCTCTCGCCGATAAAGAGAGCGGCGCCCCCGCCTACGAGATCCTCGAGAAATACGTCGGCCGCGACCTGGAATACCGCGAATACGAGCCCCTCTTCAGCTTCGCCCAGCCGAAGGGCCGCGCCTACTACGTCGTCTGCGATAACTACGTCACCCTGACCGACGGCACCGGCGTCGTCCACATCGCGCCCGCCTTCGGCGAAGACGATGCGAATGTCGGCCGCAGCTACAACCTGCCCTTCCTGCAGCTGGTCAACGCCCGCGGCGAAATGACCGAGGAAACGCCCTGGGCCGGCACCTTCTGCAAAAAGGCCGACGACCCCATCCTGAAGGATCTGGACAGCCGCGGTCTCCTCTTCTCCGCCCCCAAGTTCGAGCACAGCTACCCCTTCTGCTGGCGCTGCGACACGCCCCTCATCTACTACGCGCGCGAAACCTGGTTCATCCGCATGACGGCCGTCAAGGAGGACCTCATCCGCAACAACAAGACCGTCAACTGGATCCCCGAAACCATCGGCAGCGGCCGCTTCGGCGACTGGCTCGAAAACATCCAGGACTGGGGCCTTTCCCGCAACCGCTACTGGGGCACCCCCCTGCCCGTCTGGGAATGCGAATGCGGCAAGCAGCACTGCATCGGCAGCCGCGCCGAGCTTCAGGCCATGAGCCCGAACTACCCCGAGAGCGGCGTCGAGCTGCACCGTCCCTATATTGACGAAATCACGATCACCTGCCCCGACTGCGGCCGCCAGATGCACCGCGTCGCCGAGGTCATCGACTGCTGGTTCGACTCCGGCGCCATGCCCTACGCCCAGCATCACTATCCCTTCGAAAACAAAGAGCTCTTCGAGCAGCAGTTCCCCGCCAAGTTCATCTCCGAGGGCGTCGATCAGACCCGCGGCTGGTTCTACTCCCTCCTGGCCGAATCCACCCTGCTCTTCAACAAGGCTCCTTACGAAAACGTCATCGTCCTCGGCCTCGTCCTCGATAAGGACGGCAAAAAGATGTCCAAATCCAAGGGCAACGCGGTCAACCCCTTCGAGGCGCTTGAGCGCATGGGCGCCGACTCCATCCGCTGGTATTTCTACGAGAACAGCGCGCCCTGGCTGCCCAACCGCTACTCCGACGACGCCGTCCAGGAGGGCCAGCGCAAGTTCCTCTCCACCCTGTGGAACAGCTACGCCTTCTATACCCTCTACGCCGAGATCGATCAGTTCGACCCCACCCGCTACACGCTTGAGCCCGAAAAGCTTTCCGTCATGGACAAATGGCTGCTCTCCCGTCTGAACAGCTGCATCCGCGATACCGACGCGCACCTGGAAAATTACTGCATCCCCGAAGCCGCGCATGACCTGCAGAGCTTCGTCGACGAGCTTTCCAACTGGTACGTCCGCCGCTGCCGTGAGCGCTTCTGGGCCAAGGGCATGGAGCAGGACAAGATCAACGCCTACATGACCCTCTGGACCGCGCTGGTCAGCGTATGCAAGCTGGCCGCCCCCATGGTGCCCTTCATGGCCGAAAGCATCTACCAGAACATCGTCAGAAGCGTCGACAGCTCCGCGCCCGAAAGCATCCACCTCTGCGACTATCCCGTCGCCGACGCGTCTCTGATCGACGCCCTGCTGGAAAACGACATGGAAGCGGTACTGGATACCGTTACCGCCGGCCGTGCTGCCCGCAACCTGAGCAATATGAAGAACCGCCAGCCGCTGTCCTGCCTCTATATCAAGGCCCCCTTCGCCCTGAACGGCTACTGCAGCGACATCATCCGCGACGAGCTGAACGTCAAGGAGGTCCGCTTCGTCGAAGATGTCAGCGCCTTCATCTCCTACAGCTTCAAGCCCCAGCTGCGCACCGTCGGACCGAAGTACGGCAAGCTGGTCGGCAAGATCCGCGAATACCTGGCCGCGATGGACGGCGCCGCCGCCATGGCCACCCTGTCCGCCGGCAAGCCGCTCTGCTTCGAGCTGGACGGCCAGCCGGTCGAGCTCACGCAGGATGACCTCCTCATCGAAACCGCCAGGCAGGAGCGCTTTGTCAGCGACACAGAAGGCAGCCTGACCGTCATCCTCGACACCCAGCTGACCCCCGAACTGATCGAAGAGGGCTTCGTCCGCGAAATCGTCAGCAAGATCCAGACCATGCGTAAGGAGGCCGGCTTTGAGGTCATGGACCACATCGCCTTCTCCTACGGCAGCAACGAAAAGATCGCCGATATCGTCCGCCGCAATGAAGCCTCCATCTGCAGCGACACGCTGTGCTCCGCCACTCAGGCTGAGGCCATAGATGGTTTCTACGTGAAGGACTGGGATATCAACGGCGAGGCCGTTACCTTCGGCGTAAAAAAACTGTAAAATAACAAAGTCCCGTTCCACCGGCAGAATTGAGATATCAATGCCGGGGAACCGGGACTTTTTTATTGTATTTCAGCGCAATCTGCGATAAAATATAAGCAACAACTCACAAAGGAGAACAAAAATGGATTTCTTAAAGAAAATTTGGCCTTATGCTTTTCAGGTAAAAAAGGGTGATTGGAAGAACTTCCTCATCCACTTGCTGATTCTCATCGTTGTCTGCGTCGTGGCTTCCCTCGTGCTCGGCCTGCTCGGCAATCTGCCTGTCATCGGCTTCATCGCCGGTATCCTTGGCTGGCTGATCGATGTCTATTGCACGGTCGACATCATCCTGGCCCTGCTGAAGGTTCTGGACGTGATCAAATAAGCCCTGCTGCCCCCCCCCAAAAAAAAGCCGAAACACACGCCTGAACGGCGACATGTCGTAAGGATGTTTTTTGACAAAGCAAAACCCTCAGAAAAGGAATTTCTTTTCTGAGGGTTTTTTCATCTCAACAAATTTTCATTTACCTACACCTATAACGAGCATCGGATCATGCCGTACATAATCCACGTTCCGAAAACATCCTTATTGCACAGCGGGAAAAGCCGGCGGACCGTCAGCTCAGTTTGATGCTGCGCAAGATACGGAAGCTGCCCGTCGACATCGATTCGGTCCAGAGATAAACGCTTTTCACGCTCTGCTCCTTTACAGGCCCAGCATCTCCCGAAGCACCGGCAGGACCGTCGCGTACATGCGGTAGAAGCCGAGGTCGGTCGGGTGGCAGAGGTCCACGGTGCAGGCATCGCGCTGGTCGGTGCCGAAGAGGGTATGGCCGTCGATCAGCCAGACCTTCCTGTCGCCGGCGGCGCGCGCGTTGTCGTAGGTGCGCTTCACGGTCGCGAAGTTCGCAGCCGCTTCCGCCGGGTCAAAATCGGTATTGGGACGGCTGATGAGAAGAATAGGCAGCTCCGGCTGCATGTTCCGGACAATTTTGAAGAAGGGCTCATGCGTGGCCGCCAGGAAAGCGGGCGTATCGGCGTTGTGGTCGTAATCCATGACAAAGGCACTCATGGAGAGGCCGCCGATATAACGGGCCATCTCAGGCTCACCCTTCGCCCGGCCGGAAAAGCCGAGGTTCGTATGGGGCACCGAAAGATTGCGGGCCAGCATGGTCGTGTAGCAGTTTCCGGGATGCGAGGCCGCCGCACCCTGCGTAATGGAGGAGCCGTAGAACACGACGGGTTTTTCGACGCGGAAATCCCGGGGCAGCTCGATGCGGGCGCCTTCGGGCACGCCCAGCGCAAAATCCAGCACCGCGTTGTACAGGGGAAAATTCAGTTCGAAATCCATCATGACGCCCGGCTCGGCGTCGCGGACCTCATAGCCGTCCGCGATGTCCGTGTAGACCTCGCTCATGGGCTTGTACAGATAGATGAATTTCATGGCGGAGCCGTCGCGACCCTCGTAGAGGTCAAAGCCGTGCGAGCCGCCGCGCGCCATGATGGGCATATCGGCCTGAATGCCGAGCTCCGCCCTGACGGCAATGAAGTTCGCGTCCGAGCGGAAGCGAAGGCGGATGCCGGTGGAGGGATAGCCCTGCGAAATGCCCTCGGGCAGACGGGCAAGGTCAGCCGCCGCGATGCGGTGGAAGTGCTCCAGATCACCGCAGCCGTCGAAGGCGAAATTTTTAAAGCTGCGGTCGTACCAGACCAGGTCGGAGCGGGACAGACCGCGGTAGTCAAAATTCTTGTCAAGCTCGGAAAGTTTCATGGTTTTTCTCCTTAATAGAAAAGGGAGCGCACGGACAGAGCACTCCCTTCGTTTTGTTCAGCTGCAGCGAATCAGTCTTCGTTCTCCCAGTTATTGTAGACGTTCTGGACGTCATCGTCGTCGTCCAGCGCGTCGAGCATTTTTTCAAGCGATTCAACCAGCTCCTCGTCGGTAACAGCCGTGGTGGTCTGGGGAAGCATGGTGATTTCGGCCTCCTCCATCGCGATGCCGGCCTCTTCAAGCGCACTGTAGACAGCATTGAAATCATCGGGATCGGTCGTGATCACGGCCGCGCCTTCTTCGACGGCAAAGTCTTCGGCGCCGGCTTCGATGGCCATCATCATGAGCTCATCCTCATCAAGGCCGTCTTCCATTTCAACAATGATCTGGCCCTTCTTGTCAAACATGAAGGATACGCAGCCGGAGGTGCCCATGTTGCCGCCGAACTTGGAAAAAGCGTGACGGACATTGGCCGCGGTGCGGTTCTTGTTTTCGGTCAGGCACTCTACGATAACGGCAACGCCGCCGGGGCCGTAGCCTTCATAGGTGCAGGATTCATAATCGATATCCCCTTCAGACTGCGCCTTTTTAATGCTGCGCTGGATGGTATCGTTAGGCATGTTGCTGCTCTTGCACTTGGCAATGACTTCGCGAAGCTTGCCGTTGCTTTCGGGATCGGCGCCGCCCTCTTTGATGGCGACCATCAGCTCACGGCCGAGCTTGGTAAAGACCTTGCCTTTTGCGGCGTCGTTCTTTTCCTTTTTATGCTTAATGTTGGAAAATTTGGAATGTCCGGACATAAATAACTTCCTCTCAATAATTAGCTTGGTGTTTTTTTATTTTACCACGGCGGCGTGGTTCTTTCAAGTGTTTTTCGGGTTTTGACCGGAGTTAGCCGTTCATCCTACGACCAGACTGCCTCGCCCGGTACGGGGACCAGCCTCCCGTCGCTTTCCTCCTCGATCAGCTTGAGGAAGGCCTGCTCCCGCGAAAGGGGCACAGAAACGCGCAGGCGCACACGGTCGGTAAACTCGGTCTCGGCAGGGCCGAAGTCTGTCCTGGCAAGGATGTACTGCAGCCGTCCGAGGGCGGTGTAATCCACCGTGAACTCATAGGGACGGACCATCTGACGCAGACGGATGCCGGCCGCCTCAACCGCCAGCTCGGCCGCCTGTGTGTATGCCCTCACAAGGCCGCCCGTGCCCAGAAGCGTGCCGCCGAAATAGCGGGTCGTCACCGCCAGCACATTATGCAGCTCGTGCCCCTTCAGGACCGTGAGTGTAGGCAGCCCCGAGGTGCCGCCCGGCTCACCGTCATCGGAGAAGCGCTCGGACTCCGGCGATAGGCCGATGCGCCACGCATAGACGTGATGAGAGGCATCCCAGTAGGTCTTGCGGATCTCATCCAGAATGGCGCGGGCCTCTTCCTCGCTTTCGACCGGCCAGACGCGCCCGAAGAAGCGGGACTTGCGGTCCGTGTACAGGGCTTCACCGTACCCGCCGACGGTATAATACTGCATATCCGGCTCCTCCTTCTCGTTTTCCGGGAATATTGTAGCTCATTTTGCCGGGCCTTGCAAGCCCCGACCGATAAGTTCCCGCTTACGGAAAAGCTTGCAAAAAGAGAGAATATCTGCTATAATAGGCTAATGTAATTTCCCAAAGTAAGGAGGAGAACCATGGAATATAGCCATTATTCGAACAATAACAACGCGCTTCAGAAGAATCGCCTAGGCGACAAGCTGTACTCCAAGGTATGGTTATATATACTGCGCGGCTTCTGCGTGCTCGTCCTCTTCGGCGTGTGCGCGGTGGCGGGCCTCGGCCTCGGTGCCTTCAACGGACTGACAAAGGAAATTCCCGACATCAATTACGCTTCTCTGGGCATCGGCTCCTACTCCACCACCCTGTATGACCGCAACGGTACTGTCATTTCTCAGCTTACCACGGCCGAAAACCGTGTTCATGTCGACGTTGAGGATATGCCTCAGGATCTTCTGGACGCCCTGGTATCCATTGAGGATGAACGTTTCTACGAACACAACGGTATCGACCTGGAGGGTATTCTCCGTTCTGTCTTCGTCATTCTTCAATCCGGTGACGATACCGCACAGGGCGGCAGTACCCTGACGCAGCAGGTCATCAAGATGCTGGTCCTTTCGCCCTCCCAGAACATCCGACGGAAGGTGCAGGAATGGGTGCTGGCGCTGGAGCTGGAATCCCAGCTGGCCGAACAGTACGGCAAGGAAACCGCCAAGCGCATGATCATCGAGGTTTACCTGAACTACAACTTCCTCGGCAACACCTGCTACGGCGTCGGAACGGCCTCCCGCTTCTATTTCGATAAAGAGGTTTCCGATCTGACCCTATCGGAATGCGCGATTCTGGCCGGCGTTTTCCAGGCGCCATCCAGTTATGACCCGATAGAAAACTACGAAAACTGCTGCCGCGACCGTCAGGTAACGGTTCTCGGCAAGATGCTGGAGCTGGGCTACATTACTCAGGAAGAATACGATATCGCCTATAATGACAACGTTTTCGACCGCATCCAGGCCAATTATCAGGAGTACGAGGAAGAAGCCGACAGCCGCGTCAACTCCTATTTTGTCGACTCTGCCATTACCGCCATCGCCAACGACATGATCGAGCAGCTGGGCTACAGCTCTGCGAATGCCTACAATACGCTCTATTACGGCGGTCTGTCCATCTACCTGACCCAGGATCTCGGCATCCAGGCCATCATGGACCACTACCTTTCCGCCGAAAGCGGTCTGCTGGAGCGCACCACCTGGTATCAGCTGGACTACACCCTGACCGTCTTTGATAAGAAGGACCGTGACATCTTTGATAACTACCGCACCGTCGGTCTGTACCGCACCGAGCAGCAGGCCAAGGATGCCGCCACCGCCTTCCGTCTGAAATATGTCAACGCCGATGCGCGCTTCGGCCCCGATTACTGGGATGACTGCACCATCACAAAGGAACCCCAGTACGCCATGACCATCATTGACTTCCACAACGGACAGATCGTCGGCATGACCGGCGGCCGTGCCGGCGAAAAAACGGTCAATATGGCCACCAACCGTGCTTCCGACGTTATCCGTCAGCCCGGCTCCTCCTTCAAGCCAATCGCGGCGTATTCCTACGCCATCGAATCCGGCGACAGTCCTGCCACCGGTGTTGACGATGTCCCCTTCTACTACTACGGCTGGGCACCCACCAACTGGTGGGCTCAGAATGTCTATTACGGCTATCTGACCTACCGTGAAGCTCTCTGCCGCTCCGCCAATATCTGCGCCGCCACAGTCAACACCAACCACGGTGTCGACGAAAACTTCGAAATGGCACAGCGCTACGGCTTCTCCACGCTGCGTCCCGGCGGAGATGATTCCGACCAGGTAGGCTCTCTCGCCCTCGGCTCCTGCTCCGTTTCTCAGCTTGAGCTGACCGCTGCCTACTCGGCTATCGCCAACGGCGGCGTCTATATCGAGCCCGTCTACTACAGCCGCATCCTGGACAAGGACGGCAACATCCTGATCGAGCCCGTACAGGAATCGCACCGCGTCATTAAGGAAACCACCGCCTGGCTGCTCACGGATATCCTCCGCGGAAACGTCGCCGGCCTGAACAACGGTACTGCCGGTTACTTCCGCTTCAATGCGGACATGGCAACCGCCGGCAAGACCGGTACCTCCGAGGAAGAAGCCGACCTGGTATTCCAGGGCTGGACCAACTACTACTGCGCCGGTATCTGGACCGGATACGATTACTACGTCTACGAAAATACCAAGAGCAACAGTATTTCCTACACGCACCGTGCCCTGTGGCGCAACATCATGGGCGATATCCATAAGGATCTGCCCGTCATCAGCAGCTTCACCAAGCCTGCCGGCATCACGACGGCCCGTGCCTGCTCCGTCAGCGGTCTGGTCCCCACCAGTCTCTGCTCAGCAGCCGGCTGCGTCTACACCGAATACTTCGATAAGGACAATGTTCCGACCGAGCGCTGCGGCATCCACGTATCCCGCACCGTCTGCCTGGAATCCGGCCTGTATCCCTCTGAATACTGCACGAACGTCGGCGGCCGCGTCCGTCTCCTGCGTCCCGACATCGATAACATCTACGAGGCGCTCGACTACTTCGGCGAGCATTACAGCGAGGACACGCTTTACCGTGCCAAGACACGCAACTCCTTCAATTATCTGTACATCTCCGATTGGAAGATGAACGCGCCCGAATGCTTCCGCGAGGTCGTCATCAAGCCCGACACGCTTGAAGTCATCTATTGCCGCGGAACCCGCTATACCTGGGTCGACCTCGGTCTGAACAACAGCGCCGGCGGTGTCGACGCGGACGGGAAGCCTATCCCGGCTCACAACGTCGATCTCGTCACTGAATATACGATCGATCCCAGCAAGGGCAACATCGTCATCGAAACCGATAACACCCACGTCTGCCCCGTCTGCTACCTGCGCTACCTGGTCGCCCAGAGCGGCGGTGGCGGCGGCGAAGAAAGCGGCGAAGAAAGCGACTCCGGCGGCATCGTCACTCACTAAGCTCCAAACAAAAAGCCTGTCAGAAGCAGCTTCTGACAGGCTTTCTTTATTTGTGGTAGGGCTCGTTTTTGTTGATGCGGAAGGATCGGTATATCTGCTCGAGCAGAATGACCCGCATCAGCTGGTGGGGGAAGGTGAGCTTCGAAAAGCTGATGCGTTCCCGGCAGGCGGCCGTGACGGACGGCGCCAGTCCCAGGGAGCCGCCGATGATAAAGCAAAGATGACTCTGCCCCTGGACGCCCAGCCGGCCGATCCACTCGGCCATCTCCAGCGAATCACGCGACTTCCCGTCGATGCAGAGCGCGATCGGGTACGAGCCCTTCGGAAGCTTCGCCAGAATGCGAGCACCCTCCTTCTCCAGGATCTCGGCCTCGGCCGCGGGGCTCAGGTTCTCTTTGGTCGCTTCATCCTCGACCTCGATCAGGGAAAGCTCGCAGTAAGAAGAAAGACGCTTGGCGTATTCGGCCACAGCGTCTCTGTAGAAGCTTTCCTTGATTTTGCCGACGGCAATCAAGCTGATTTTCATAAAAGCTCTCCTGTGATCATGCCTCGATTTCAGCGCGCTCGATGGAGGCACCGAGACGGACCAGCTTCTCCGCGAGCTTTTCATAGCCGCGATCGATCAAAGCGATGTTGTCGACCAGCGTCTCGCCCTCGGCCGCCAGGCCTGCGATGACCATTGCCGCGCCCGCGCGGAGGTCCATAGCCGTAACGCGCGCGCCGTGCAGGGCCCGGACGCCCTCCACAAAGGCCATACGTCCGCTCACATTGATCTGCGCGCCCATTTTGACAAGCTCCGGAATGTAGCGGAAGCGGTCGTCATAAACGGTCTCGTTCACCACATTGGTGCCGGGCGTCATCGAAAGCAGCGCCGTGATCTGCGGCTGCATGTCCGTCGGGAAGCCGGGATAGACCTGCGTCATCACCATAATAGGCTTGAAGGACGCATTTTCGGCCACCACGCGGACCGAGCTCTCACCGTTTTCCACGATGACGCCCATCTCACGCAGCTTCGCGGAGATGCAGTCCAGATGCTGGGGAATGACATTGTTGACGGTGACCGTACCGCGCGTAGCCGCCGCAGCCACCATATAAGTACCGGCCTCGATCTGGTCGGGGATAATGCAATATTCAGATCCGCGCAGCTTTTCGACACCCTGGATGCGGATGATGTCCGTACCGGCGCCCTTGATATCGGCGCCCATACTGTTGAGGAAGCTGGCCGTATCGACGATATGGGGCTCCTTCGCCGCATTTTCGATGATGGTAGTGCCCTCTGCGAGGACGGCAGCCAGCATGGCGTTGACCGTAGCGCCCACGCTGACCATATCGAAGAAAATCTTTCTGCCGACAAGCCTGTCGGCCTTCATGACGACCATTTCGCCGGCATCCACCTCGGCACCAAGGGCTTCAAAGGCCTTGATATGCTGGTCGATGGGACGGGAGCCGAAATTGCAGCCGCCCGGCATTGCGACCGTGGCTTCACGGAACCGGCCCAGGAGCGCCCCGAGCAGGTAGTAGGACGCCCGCATCTTACGGACCTCGTCAGAATCAACGGTACCGTTTCTGAGACCGCTGGCATCCAGCCGGAGCGTATGACGGTCAAGATATTCCACCTTGACGTTCATCTGCCGGAGAATGGTGACCAGGTTCTTGGTGTCGGCAATGAAGGGCACATTTTCCAGCGTGACGGGCTCATCGGTCATGACCGCCGCGGCCATGATGGGCAGCGCCGCGTTCTTGGCGCCGCTGACGGAAACCTCGCCCCGCAGGGGAATCTGCCCCTTAATTTTAAAAATCTGCATAGAAACACCTGTAGATTCAAAAGGGATAAGACGGGCAAAGAGTGAAGGGAAGTCATCTCTTCACTCTTTGCGCGTAAGAAAAGCGTTTTAAAATCAGGCCTTGCCGGCGCAGCCAAGGACGTCAACCAGCTTGTGGCGAACGAGCTCCTTGATGTTGGCACGAGCGGGCTTCAGGTATTCACGGGGATCGAACTTGGAGGGCTGCTCGTCAAAGAACTTACGGACGGTACCGGTCATGGCCAGACGAAGGTCGGAGTCGATGTTGATCTTGCAGACAGCCAGACGGGCGGCCTGACGCAGCTGATCTTCGGGAACGCCGACGGCATCGGGCATATGGCCGCCGTGCTCGTTGACCATCTTGACGAATTCCTGAGGAACGGAAGAGGCACCGTGCAGAACGATGGGGAAGTAAGGCAGACGCTTTGCAACTTCGTCCAGAATGTCAAAGCGCAGCGCGGGGGGTACCAGGATGCCTTCTTCGTTGCGGGTGCACTGATCGGGCTTGAACTTGAAAGCACCGTGAGAGGTACCGATTGCGATAGCCAGAGAGTCAACGCCCGTGCGGGTTACGAACTCTTCGACTTCCTCGGGACGGGTGTAGGAACCGACCGCGTGGCTGACCTCGTCTTCGATGCCGGCCAGGGTGCCCAGCTCACCTTCGACCACTACGCCGTGGTCATGAGCATATTCAACAACCTTCTTGGTAACGGCGATGTTATCCTCGAAGGAAAGAGAAGAACCGTCAATCATAACGGAGGTGAAACCGCCGTCGATGCAGGCCTTGCAGGTCTCGAAATCGGGACCGTGGTCCAGATGCAGAGCGATCGGAATATCGGGGCAGCAGAGAACGGCAGCCTCAACCAGCTTAACCAGATAGTTGTGGTTTGCATAGGCACGGGCGCCCTTGGATACCTGCAGAATGACAGGAGCCTTTTCTTCCTGGCAAGCTTCGGTGATACCCTGAACGATTTCCATATTGTTTACGTTGAAAGCGCCGATGGCGTAACCGCCTTCGTAGGCCTTCTTGAACATTTCAGTCGTGGTGACTAAAGCCATATCAATAAATCTCCTTTGTTAGATATAGTACCATCAATCAGTATAACGCGCTGCGTCCCTTTTATCAAGTTTTATTTTTGCCCTCCCCGCTTTCCTTTGCTTGACCGAAGGACCGCATATTGATATAATAACCAACAGCTATGAAAACAGCTAAGGAGAAAAAAGCATGACTATTTTAGTAACCGGCGGAGCCGGCTTCATCGGCTCACACACCTGTGTTGAGCTGCTTCAGAATGGATACGATATTGTTGTCTTCGACGATTTCAGCAATTCCTCGCCCGCGTCTCTGGAGGGTATCCGCACCATTACCGGAAAAGACTTTCCTTTCTACGAAGGCTCGCTGCTTATGCCCGAGGATCTCGCAAAGGTTTTCGAGGAGCAGTCCATCGATGCCGTCATCCATTTTGCAGCCTTCAAGGCGGTTTCCGAGTCCATCGAGCAGCCGCTTCGCTATTATGAAAACAACATCAGCGGCACCATCAACCTGCTCAAGGCCATGGAAGCCGCGGGCGTGAAGAAAATCGTTTTCTCCAGCTCCGCCACCGTATACGGCATGAACAATCCCTGTCCCTTCCGGGAGCCCATGCCCACCTCCGCCACCAACCCCTACGGCTGGACGAAAGTCATGATGGAGCAGATCCTGACCGACTGGTCCAAGGCCGGTGAGGACCGCAGCGTCATCCTGCTGCGCTACTTCAACCCCGTCGGCGCCCATCCCAGCTATCTGATCGGCGAAAATCCGAGCGGCCGCCCCTCCAACATCATGCCGGCCGTCTGCCAGACCGCTCTGGGCATCATCAAGGACATGAAGCTCTACGGAACCGACTATCCCACGCCCGACGGCACCACCATCCGCGACTACATCCACGTCTGCGACCTGGCCTACGGCCATGTCAAGGCGCTCGACCATATTGACGCCGTCACAGGCTCCGAGGTCTACAACCTGGGCACCGGCCACGGCATCTCCCTCTTCCAGATCGTCACTGCCTTCGAAAAGGTCAACGGCGTCAAGGTGCCCTACGAGCTGGCCGGCCGCCGTCCCGGCGATATCGCCGAGGCCTGGGCCGATGCGTCCAAGGCAGGGCGCGGGCTCGGCTGGAAGGCCACCCGCACGCTGGAGGATATGGTCCGCGACAGCTGGCAGTATACGAAAAAGAGTCTGGGCTGAGCCATGAACCACGCCATCGAACCGGCTGAAATGACGGAGCACTGCTTAAGCTCCGAAGTGATTTTTGACGGCAAGCTGCTGCATGTGCGAAATGACAGCGTCTCGATTCCGGGCGGCGGGAGCGCCACGCGCGAATATATCCGTCACCGCGGAGCAGTCGCCATCGTGCCGCTCCAGGACGACGGCAAGGTCATTCTGGAGCGCCAGTACCGCTACCCGATCGACCGCGTCACCGTGGAGATTCCGGCCGGCAAGCTGGAGGGCAAGGACGATGACCGGCTGGAGGCGGCCAAGCGCGAGCTGCGCGAGGAAACCGGGCTGAGCGCCCGGTGCTGGCGCTTCATCGGGGACTATTATCCCACGCCCGCCTACAGCGACGAGCGCATCTCGATGTATCTGGCAACGGGGCTCTCCAAGGGCGAGCAAGAGCTTGACTTTGACGAATTTCTGCTGGTGGACGCGGTTCCGCTTGAGGACGCCGTGCAGGCCGTTCTGGACGGACGCATCACCGACGGAAAAACCCAGGCCGCGCTGTTAAAGACTGCGCTGCTGGTACAAACAGAAGAAGCAGCGGGGCGCGAGGGCCTCTGACAGGCTCCCTCCCCCACGGATAACGGCAAAAAGCCGCCTCCCGGAATATTCCGGCAGGCGGCTTTATTTACTTATCTTTCTGAGCGCCCTGTGTAAAGGCCCGGGCTACGGCTATGTGCGTGCGCGCCTCCTTCGGAAGAGGCACGGTGCAGGACAGCTTGTTCGCGGAAATTGCCTCCGCGGTTTTTTCGAGGATCTCCTCCGGCTGCGCTGCAGCGATATCCTCCAGAGAGCGAAAACCCGCCTCGTAATACAAAGAAGCCCGGATATGCTTTACGCCCGGCAGATAATAAAGCTCCCGGAAGGCCTGACGCTTTTCAGGCTCTATGTCCGGTTTCCCGATTTCCCTGAACTTCTTCGGGTCGGGGTCGTAAAGCGCCAGGAATCTCCGCAGCAGCCTGATGAGGCCCTCCTCCCGGAAGCCGAAGCCCTCAAGCTCCGCATCCGAAAGCTCTGCCAAATCATTCCTGGTCCGGCATCCCCGAATTCGTGCCTGAGCAAGCAGCTCCTCCTTATAGGGAATAAGGGGATAATATCTTTCACTGAGGCAGTTTTTGTCCAGCAGAAGCTCCAGCGCTTCCACAGGGTAGTTTGTGTCCATCATCTTTTTTCTCCACAAGCAATGCTCCGGCTTGAAGCTTCTCCGCAACGGCTTAACCGAAACGGGCCTCCAGATAGGCCGCAATATCACTGACGCTATGAAACTGCTCCAGCGCCTCATCCGGAATGACGGTTGCGAACTCGTCCTCGATTTTCGTCAGCAGGGCCAGAAGATCCAGCGAATCCGCACCCAATTCCTCGCGGATATCGTCGTCCGGACCGATTTCCTCCGGCAGCAGATGCAGCTGAGCGGCCAGGGCCGCCTGCACTTTTTCCAACATATGGGGTTCCTTCTTTCTTGCCAGTACGCGAGCTTTGTCAGTTCGAATTCCGACTAATCCGCTCGGATTTCCATGATGTCATCGACTTTGCAGCCCAGAGCCAGGCTGATGCGGGCCAGTACTGTGCTGGATACCGTGGCGCCGTCGTTGTGCATCTTCGTGATCGTGGCAACGCTTACGTCTGCCAGCTCAGCCAGTTCTTTTTTCTTCATGTTGCGATCGATCAACAGCTTGAAAAGCGGTTTGAAGCTAACTGTCATGAAAGGCCTCCGTATTCTCTTTTATACTCCTGTTGTACACCGTTTAACGCATTTTTGCAAGAAAAAAAACAGCAAAAATCGAGCGTTCGCGCGATTTTTGCTGTGATTAAGTGGTTACTTGCTTTCCTCCTCCGGCGCCAGCTGGCTCTCGTAGAGCTCCTTGTAGAAGCCGCCGGCCTCCAGAAGCTCACTGTGGGTGCCCTGCTCGATCACCTGTCCGCCGCGCATCACCAGGATGAGGTCGGCGCTCTGCACAGTCGACAGGCGGTGAGCCACGATAAAGGAGGTCCGTCCCTGCATCATCGTTTCAAATGCGCGCTGGATGCGGATTTCGGTCAGGGTGTCGATGGAGGACGTCGCCTCGTCCAGAATCAGCATGGGCGGGTCGAAAAGCATGACGCGGGCAATGCACAGAAGCTGCCGTTGGCCCGCGGAAAGGTTGCCGCCGTCCTCGCTGATGAGCGTGTCATAGCCCTGCGGCAGGCGGCGGATAAAGCCGTCGGCGTGGGCCGCACGCGCGGCGCGGATGATATCGGCGTCCGAGGCGTCAGGGCAGCCGTAGGCGATGTTTTCACGCACGGTCCCGCTCTTCAGCCAGGTATCCTGCAGCACCATGCCGTAGCAGCTGCGCAGTCCCCTGCGGCTCATCGCGCTGACGGGGACGCCGTCCACGCGGATCTCGCCGGCGTCAACGTCGTAGAAGCGCATCAGCAGGTTGATGAGGGTCGTTTTGCCGCAGCCGGTCGGGCCGACGATGGCGATGCGCGAGCCCGGCGCCGCCTTCAGATTGACATTCTGAAGCAGCGGGTGCTCCGGCGTGTAGGAGAAGTACAGACCCTCCAGTTCGATTTCGCCCGCAGGCTGCGTAAGGTCGCAGGGCTCCTCCGGGTCAGGGCTTTCGGACGGGCGGTCCATCAGCTCGAAAACGCGGGTGATGCACGAAAGGGCGTTGGTCAGCTCGGTGAATACGCCCGAAATTTCGTTGAAGGGCTTTGTGTAGCGGTTCGCGTAGGTCAAAAAGCACGACATCGCGCCGACCGAAAGGCTTCCGCGGATGCAGAAGAGCGCGCTCAGGCTGCCGACCGCCGCATAGACCACATTGTTGACAAAGCGCGTGCAGGGATTCGTCAGGGACGAGAAGAAGACCGCCCGGCGGCCGCAGGCCTCGAGCTTCCGGCTCTTCACCTCGTAATCGATTTCCGCGCGCCGCTCGGCCGAAAAGGCCCTGAGCACCTTGCCGCCGGAAACAAGCTCCTCGGTCAGCGCAGTCAGATCGCCGCGCGCCGCGGCCTGCTCCTTGAAGTAGCGGTAGCTGTGCCTGGTGATAAAGGCCGCCGCAAAAAGGGACAGCGGCGTTAGAACGACCACGCAGAGCGCGATGACCGAGCTGCCCTTCAGCATGAAAAGCAAGGTCCCGAGGATGGTCAGAACACTTGTAAAGAGCTGGGAGAAGCCCATCAGCAGGCCGTTTGAAAACTGATCGACATCCGTGATCATGCGGCTCAGAAGCTCGCCGGCGCTTACGGAGTCAAGGTAGGACAGGGGAAGCGTCTGCAGATGCGAGAAGGCGCGGACGCGGACATCGCATACGACCTGATAGGTCACGCGGTTGTTCAGAAGGCTCACCAGCCACTGCAGCAGGCCGCCCAGGACCGCGCACAGGGCGATGGCGGCACTAAGCCTGCCAAGCAGCGCGAAGTCGACCCGGCCCGGGCCGATGACCGCGTCGACGGCGTCGCCGATGAAGACCGGCACGCGCAGGTTCAGGTAGACCGTCCCGACTGAGAGCAGAAGGGACAGAAGAATGAGCAGCCAATAGGGCTTTAAGAGAGCCGAAAGGCGCTTAAGCAGCTGTTTTTTATTCATGCGCACCTCCCACCGACTGGGATTCGCAGATTGAGCGGTAGACCGCGCAGTCCGCGAAAAGCGCGTCATGGGTGCCGTTCCCGACCAGACGGCCGTCCTCCAGCACCAGAATACGGTCGCAGCTTCGGACCGTGGGTACGCGCTGCGAAACGGTGATTACGGTCACGCCGGCCAGCTCCGCAAGGCTCCGGCGCAGAAGCCGGTCCGTCAGCGCGTCCAGCGCCGCGAAGCTGTCGTCGAGGATCAGAATTTCCGGCCGTGCAGCCAGAGCGCGGGCGATGCAGAGACGGGCCCGCTGCCCGCCCGAGAAATTGGCACCGCCCTGCTCCACCTCCGTGTCCAGGCCGCCCTTTTCCTGCACGAAATCGAGGGCCTGCGCGCGGCGAAGAGCCTCCAGGAGCGCCCCGTCATCCGCCTCGGGAGCAGCCAGCCGCAGGTTCTCCCGCAGCGTTCCCCGGAAGAGGAAGGGCTCCTGCAGCGCGATGCCGATGCGGCTTCGGAGTGCCTTCAGTGAAAAATCGCGCACATCCACGCCGTCCACCAGCACACGGCCGCTCTTCGCGTCGTAAAAGCGCGGAATCAGACTGACGAGCGTCGTCTTGCCCTCGCCGGTGCCGCCGATGATGCCGACGCGGCTGCCCGCCTCGATTTCAAAGCTGATATCGCAAAGAACCGGCTCGGCGTCGTCGTGGTAGGCCGCCGACACCGCTTCAAAGCGGACGGTGCCGCGCTCCTCCGCATGCCGGACGCTTCCCTCGGGCATGTCGGACTCTGTCTCAAAGACGCCGCGCAGCCGCCCCGCCGAGGCCAGCGCCTTCGTGAGCGAAACCGTCAGGTCCGCCACGCGCAGCATTTCGGTCAGGATCTGCGTCATGTAATTGACCAGCGCAACCACCGCGCCCTGTGTCAGAAGGCCACTGTCGACGCGGCGTCCGCCCTGCCGGATGATGACGATGATTACCAGGTTCACCATCACGTAGGTGAGCGGATTCAGAAGGGCCGCCACGCGGCCGTTGGAAAGCTGAAGGGAGGTCAGCTCGTCGCCCGCGGCGTCAAATTCGCGCACCGCGTCCTCTTCCTTAGCAAAGGCCCGCACCACGCGCACGCCCAGACGGTTTTCGCGCGTCAGCCGCGCCAGACGGTCCAGACGCTTCTGCGCCTCGGTAAGCCGCGGCAGGCCGTAGGCCGTGATCAGATAGATGGCCAGCCCCAGAAAGGGCACGGACAGCAGGCAGATCAGAGCAATGGAGCGGTCAACGGTAAAGCACATCACCAATGCGCCGATCACCAGGAAGGGCGAGCGCAGAAAGAGGCGGAGGAAAAGGTTCACACCGTCCTGCACGCGCTGCACATCCGTGGTCAGCCGCGTGGTCAGCGTGGCCGTACCGAAGCGGTCCAGCGTGCGGAAGGAGAAGCCGTCGATGTGCTTCACCAGCGCCGTGCGAAGGCCCGCGCCGAAGCCTGCCGCCGCGAAGGAGGCAAAATACTGGGCGGTCACGGAAAAGAGAAGGCCCAGAAGACCCAGCCCGACCAGAAGCGCCCCGCGGCTGAGGACGTAGGACGTATCGCCCGCGGGGATGCCGACGTCGATGACGGACGCCATAATGAGCGGCACCAGAAGCTCCATTACCGCCTCCAGGCACTTGAAGAGCGGAGCCAGAATGCTCTGCAGCCGGTAGGGCTTCAGATAGGACAAAAGACGTTTCATGAAAACTCCTTGAAGAGAGATAAGGCAGACAGGGCCTCCTTCGGCAGGGCTTCGGGAAGCTCCGGCAGAAGGGCCTTCATATCCGCGGGCAGCGGTGCCGTCACGGCGATCTCCTTGCCCTCGGGCCAGACAGAGTCCGGCGGGATGACGAGGCGGACCGACGCGCTGTGCAGAGCCGTGCGCGCGATCTCCGCGGACGGCGTGCCGTACAGACGGTCTCCGACCAGCGGATGGCCGAGAAAGGCGAAATGCGCCCGAATTTGGTGGGTTCGTCCGGTTTGCGGTAAAATACCCGCAAAAGAGCGTTCACCCGCCTTAAAAGGGCAAATAAAGCGTGTGAGAGCCATCTGTGCATGACAAGGGGACGAAGTATCCGCAAAAGCACGGCGGTAAGCCCCCTCCGACTCCCTCGCAAGGGGCGCCAGGATCAGGCCGGCCTCAGGAAGCTCCCCCTCCGCCACCGCCAGATAAGCGCGTTCGAAGGCGGACGTGTGCCGGAGCCGGCGCAGGCGGTCATGGGTGAGCGCGTTCTTCGCGATCACCATCGCGCCGCTCGTTTCCTTGTCCAGGCGGTTCACCGGATGAAAGGCGGTTTCGCTTCCGAGATAGGCGCTCATCATCGCGCCGACAGTCAGGTCGCCGCGCTCGCTCCGGCCATGGACCGCCACACCCGCAGGCTTGTTCAGAATGAGCAGGTCCTCGTCCTCGTAGAGGATTTCCGGCATGACACAGTCTGCCGCGGCAAAGGCCGATTCCTTTTCGGGCAGAAGGACCTCCACAAGCTCCCCCGCCTCCAGCAGGCGGTCGCCGCGGACACTCTCGCCGTTCACGCGGATGGCGCCGGGCACGAACTTGAGATGCCGGACCGTCCCTGCGGCCAATGCAAAATGCCGGCGCACGAAGCCGAGCACCGGGGCCCCTGACATCGCCTCGGGCACAGCAGCTTTCAGTATTTTCATAGGCTAAAAAAGGGGAAGAAGCCTGTCGGCCCCTTCCCTTAGGTTTCGCGGCTTGTGACCTGCCGTTTAAGCTTCATGCAATTCAAACTTGCAGGGATAATCTCTTTCCCACTTTCCGTTTGTGAAATCCGGAACCGGAACCGGTGCGCCGGCCATGGAAACAGACTGCTCGGACAGCGTCGTGATGCACATCCAGGAGGCCATGTCGTAGACATCGATGGGGGGAGCACTCTGCTCGCGGACACTCTTGAAGAAGGCCTCGAAGACCAGGTGGTCGATGCCGCCGTGGCCGGCCGTGATATCGCTGGCCAGGAACTCGGTCCACAGGGGACTCTCGTATTCGTCGCGGAAGTTCTTGAAGTTGTTCCACTGCTCGCTCCACCAGGGCTCGCGGTCATCATTGACGCCCTCAATGAAGATGGACTGGTTGTCCTCGAGATAGCAGGCCTTGGTGCCCTGCACGCGCAGTCCGCGGGAATAGGCATGGGGCGTGGAGGTGTCCAGATTGAGCGTAATGGTTTCGCCGTTGGCGCACTTGATGACGGTGGTCACGACGTCACCCTGGTTGAAGGGATAGGAGGCCAGATCGGCGTTCTTGGCGCCCTCGCGGCTCAGGTACTCGTTCAGACCGATGGAGCGGGTGGCGATGGAATTGACGGTCAGCATGCGGTTGCCGTGGTTGATATTGAGCATCTGGCAGATGGGGCCCAGCGCGTGGGTAGGATAGTTGTCGCAGTTTCTGTGCTTGTACTCTTCCAGACGGTAGTGGCGGGTTTCGCGTCCCTCGGTGACCTCGTTGCGCAGGTCATGGTGGTAGGCGCCCTCCAGATGGACCAGGGTGCCAAAGACGCCCTTGCGGATCATGTTGAGGAGCATCAGCTCTTCACGGCCGTAGCAGCAGTTTTCCAGGAGCATGACGGGGACCTTGGTCTCCTCATAGGTGTGGATCAGCTGCCACAGCTGATCGATGGAGTAGGCGCCGGCAACCTCAACGCCGGGACGGATGCCCTTCTTCATGCAGGCAATGGTGAGCGGAACATGGTCCTTCCAGGACGTAGCGATGATGACGCAGTCCAGCTCGGGGATTTCCAGAATACGGTCTGAATCGGTTGTTGTGACGGGCTCAAAGCCCCAGACTTCCTTGACGAGCTCGGCCGCGTGCTGCGCGCGGTCCTCGTACAGATCGCAGACGCCGACGATTTTCACTTCCTTCTGGTATTTCAGAAGGTATTCGAGATGGCCGGTGCCGCGTCCGCCGAGGCCGATCATAGCGGCATTGATGATCTTCTTGCTCATGTTTCTTAACTTTTTCTCCTTATTCCTAAGGCGGTATGACCCGCCTGAGTTAACTCATTTGGTCAGATAATGACGCTTGGCCTGGTATTCGGGATCGCAGGTCAGATGCATGCCCAGCTTGCGGAAGACGTTCTCATCCACCTGCGAAAGCAGGACGGTGGAATGGATCTCACAGCCGGCCAGCTTGGACAGCTGGTCGAGGGCCAGCCTGGCCTGGGGGTCGGATACGGCACAGATGGACAGGGCGATGAGGATCTCATCGCTGTGCAGACGCGGGTTGTGGTTGCCCAGATGCTCGACCTTCAGCTGCTGGATAGGCTCCAGGATGGCGGCGTCGATCAGAAGCACATCGTCGTCGATGCCGGCCAGGCGCTTCAGCGCATTCATGATGGAGGAGGCAGAGCAGCCCATCAGCTTGGAGGTCTTGCCGGTTACGACGGTGCCGTCCGGCAGCTCGATCGCGACGGCGGGGGCGCCGGTTTCATCGCGGCGCGCGCGGGCGGCGGCCAGCACGGGACGCTCGGAATCGTCGATGTCCAGCTGCTGCATCAGAAGCTGGATGGCCTGGACCTCCTGCGGGCGGCACTGCTCGCGGCGCAGCATGCAGCGGGCAGCGTAGTAGCGGCGCAGGATCTCCTGGCGGCCGGCGGCGCGAACCACGGCGTCATCCTCGATGCAGTTGCCCACCATGTTGACGCCCATATCGGTCGGGGACTTGTAGGGGCTTTCGCCGTAGATTCGCTTGAACATCGCGTTCAGCACGGGAAAAATCTCAATATCGCGGTTGTAATTGACGCAGGTCTGACCGTATGCCTCCAGGTGGAAGGGATCGATCATGTTGACATCGTCCAGGTCGGCCGTGGCGGCCTCGTAGGCGACATTGACGGGGTGGGAAAGCGGCAGATTCCAGATGGGGAAGGTTTCGAATTTGGCATAGCCGGCGGTGTTGCCGCGCTTGTGCTCGTGGTAGAGCTGGGACAGGCAGGTGGCCATCTTACCGCTGCCGGGGCCGGGCGCCGTGACGACGACCAGCGAGCGCGTGGTCTCGATGTAGTCGTTGCGGCCGTAGCCCTCCTCGCTTACGATCTTGATGATGTCGGAGGGATAGCCTTCGATGTGATAGTGGTGGAAGACGGGGACATCCAGGTCGCGCACCTTGCGCTCAAAGCTCAGCGCCAGCGGCTGGTTGTCGAAGCGCGTGATGACGACGCTGCTGACATACAGGCCTTTTTCGCGGAAGGCGCCGATCAGACGCAGCACCTCCATGTCGTAGGTGATGCCCAGGTCGCCGCGCATCTTGGCTTTTTCGATGTCATCCGCGCTGATGACGATGACGACCTCTGACTGGTCCGCCAGCTGCTGCAGCATACGCATTTTACTGTCGGGCGCGAAGCCGGGCAGTACGCGGGCCGCGTGATAATCGTCAAAGAGCTTGCCGCCGAATTCCAGATAGAGCTTGCCGCCGAAGTACTCAATGCGCTGGCGGATGCGCTCCGACTGCATCTTCAGATACAGTTCATTGTCAAAACCGACCATTGGTCTGGCCTCCCGAATAGGAATAGTTTTAGAAATTTTTCACCATAACGACCGCATCCTCACGCGGACGCTCATAGAAGCCGCGGCGGATACCGGCAGCCGCAAAGCCCTTCTTTTCATAGAGATGGATGGCGCCCTTGTTGCTGACGCGCACCTCCAGCGAAATGGAGGAAATCCCCATTTTCGGGCAGTCTTCAAGCATCTGATTCATCAGGGCATGACCGACACCGCGGCCGCGCCAGTCATGGGCGACGGCGATATTGGTCACCTGTGCCTCGTCAGCCACCTGTCGGAAGCCGCCGTAGCCGACTACCTTGCCTTCGATGGTGGCCACATACATGCGCGCGCCGGGGATAGCCGCGACTTCTTCGGCCAGGGCATCCCGGGACCAGGGCATGGTGAAACTGTCAACCTCGATCCGGTAGACCGGATCCACGTCCTCCAGACGCATGGGACGCATTTCGTAACGGTACTGTTCGCTCATGGTAAACACTCCTTTTTCCTGCAAAAGCCGCAGTCCACGGGCCTGTCAGCCCTCCTGCGCTGTGCCTTCCTGCCCTTTGGCCGCTTCGGCCGCCAGGCGTTCCTCGCGCTCGCGCTCAGCCTGAGGCTTGCGCAAATACAAAAGCTTCAGCGCGGACCCGGGGACGGGCTCGGCGCCGGAGCACAGTTTCCTTTCCGCCAGCGAGGCCGTGACCCCGGCGCGCAGATCCTTCTGCGCGGGTGAGGCCTTGCGGTACAGCTCTCCCAGACCTTCGGCGAAGAATTTCTCGTATAAATCAGCCGCGTCGCCCAGGAACAGGCAGGGACGCTTCTGAGATTTCAGATAATCAAGCAGCACGGACGGCGGCAGGGCCTCCGGACCGAAAATGCAGCGCCCGCCGTCATATACCGCGCCGTAAACCTGGCTGCGGCGGGCATCCATGACCGTAACCGTAAGCCCCGGCCATTCGGGCACATTGGCCGCAAGCGATTCCAGCGTGGGAATGGGCATGAGCGGGATCCCGAGCCCGAGGGCCATTCCCTTGGCCGTGGCCGCGGCAATGCGAAGCCCCGTAAAGGAGCCCGGTCCGCAGGTCAGCGCGATGCAGTCAAGCTCGGCCGGCGTGCGGCCCGCTGCCGAAAGCACCGCCTCGATCATGGGCATCAGCGTTTCGGAATGCGTAAGAGGCCCGTTCACGGCCTGCTCCGCCAGGATTCTTCCGTCCTCCAGATAGGCAGCGCCGGCCACGCGGGCGGCGGCCTCCAGACTTAAAATTTTCACTTTGTATTTCCTCAGGCTGTCAGGCAAAAGAGCCGTCCGGCTCGTTCTGACAGGTAATTTTCCGGTAATCAGGGCCCTTCGTCAGGTCCTTTTCAATCAGGATCCAGCAGGCATCCTCCGGCATGGCCTCCCGAAGCTGATCGGCCCATTCCACCAGGCAGATGCAGCCGGGACGCAGATAATCGTCCCAGCCGATATCCCACAGATCGTCCTCGCTTTCCAGCCGGTAGACGTCAAAATGGGCGAAGCATCGGGCGCGGGAGCCCGGCAGCGGATATTCATGAACCAGAGTGAAGGTAGGGCTTGTTATTTCACAGTCAAGCCCAAGGCCCCGTGCGAAGCCGCGGGCAAAGGCCGTCTTGCCGACGCCCAGATCGCCCTGCAGACAGAAAACCTTCTGACCGCCGGCGCAGGCTGCCAAAGAAGCCGCAAACGTTTCCGTTTCTTCCGGACTGTACGATTCGAAAACGAACATGTTCCTCCTCTCCGATTTCAAAACAAACTTGTGCTCTATTATAGAAGAGAACGCGCTTAAAAGCAACCTTTTTCTTGACTTTAACGGTTTAATCTTCTACAATGAAGTACATACTAATTCAAAGGATTCTGACATGAAAGACCTGTGGATATCCATCCGCGAGAACCTTGCCTTCCTCGGCGTCTGCCTCGGAATTTCGCTCCTCATTTTCGGCATTGCCTTCCTGTGCGAGCGTCTTTCCCCGCCCAATGACAGGACCAAGGCTTCTCCGCTGCGCCGGATAACCGTCACCGCACTGTCAAGCGCGCTGGCGGCTGTTTTGATGCTGATTGACTTCCCCCTCTTCTTTGTGCCCTTTTTCTACAAGCTCGATTTTTCGGAGCTTCCCATCCTGATCTGCGGCTTCGCCTTAGGCCCCTCGGCCGCCGTCATCGCCGAATTCCTGAAGGTCCTTCTGAAGCTTTTGTTCAAGAGCACTACGACGGCCTTCGTCGGGGAGTTTTCCAACTTCGTCATCGGCTGCTCCTTCGTTCTGCCCGCCGCGGCCATCTACCGCAGGCACAAAACCAAGCACAGCGCCCGCGTCAGCCTTCTGACCGGCTCGCTGGTCATGACCGTCTTCGGCAGCGCATTCAACGCTCTCTACCTCATCCCGCAGTTCGCCCGTCTGTACGGCATCAACATCGACGAAATCGTCGCCATGGGCACGAACATGAATCCCGCTATCGTCGACCTCAAAACGCTGGTGCTTCTGGCCGTCGTCCCCTTCAACCTGCTGAAGGCCCTGGCGGTATCGTTTCTCACGCTTATTCTGTACAAATATATCAAAAAAATTCTGTTAGGAAGTTAATGCCCTATGCTTTTGATTGAAAATCAGACTTTCGACGCAGAACGCGCCCTATATCATCTGACCGACGCCGAGGTCCGCGGCTGCTCCTTCGAAGGCCCCGCCGACGGCGAATCCGCCTTTAAGGAAGCCCGCCATATCGCGGTTTACGATACGGATTTCCTGCTGCGCTATCCGCTGTGGCACGCCAAAGCATTCAGCCTGACCGGCTGCAAAATGACCGAGACGGCCCGCGCCGCGCTGTGGTATGCGGAGGACGGCCTCATCGCCGACTCGCATCTGGGCGGCGTTAAGTGCCTGCGCGAATGCCGGAACATGACGCTCCGGAACACCTCCATCCTCTCGCCCGAATTCGGCTGGCGCTGCCGCAATGTCGAGCTCATCGACTGCGACATGCTGGGCGGTGAATATTTTATGTTCGAATCCCGGAATGTCAGTCTGAAAAATGTCCGCATGAAGGGCAAATATTCCTT
>JAZRWR010000027.1:0-28881 GCA_045599825.1 Bianqueaceae bacterium
GGCGTCATCGTGCAGGCTCCGCTATACAGTTCGCTGGAAAACAGAATGCCCACACCGGTATCCACGCCGCACATTCCCTTTACGTGGTTCGAGATGAACTCGCAGCCGGCGGCGATGTCCTGGGACAGTTCGAAGGAGTCGAAGACCAACTCCGGTTTCTGATAAACCTTTTTCATGTGACTCTCCTCTCTTTAGTTCAGGCCGAACAGAATGCCGAGGGCCTTGAAGATGGTCGTGACGGCACGGGAAACGGTCGTAAGAAGCGTGGCCAGGAAGCCGGGGGCGGGCTGCTCCTGCTCGGCAGGAGCTTCAGCGGGCGCGGTGGGCTGCTCGGCGGTCTCAGGGGCGGTCGGCGCTTCGATGGGTTCGGCGTCCTCGGGGGCCTCTTCGACGATAGGATCGATGTTGATGGGTTCTTCCGTGGTCTGTTTTTCAGGCTCGGTTACGGGCGCAGCGGGCTGCTGCTCGGCGGTCTCGGGGATGACCGGGGCCTCTTCGGCCGGGGTCTCTTCGACCGGGGCTTCCTCGATGGGCGCTTCCTCGGTTTCGGGAAGGACGGGGGCTTCCTCAGGCTCGGTTACCTCGGGCTCCTCTGCGGGCAGGGGTGCCGCGGTGTGGTCGGCCACGTAAGAGTTGAAGACGGTCTTGGCAGCTGCGCCGGCCATCATCGGGCTGGAAACCATCATCAGACGGGCGGGATTCGGATTGGTGTCGTAGGCCGCCTTGATCGTGGTCAGGGAGAGGATGGCGCCGCCGATGTTGGAAATGATGACGGTATCACTCGTGCTGCCGTTCCAGCTGATCAGCTCGGTAATATCATAGTACATGTCCGTGGCGGTCTTCAGCGTGATCTGCTTGGACGCTTCGCCGCAGGTAACGGTGAAGCTGACCTCGCCGGCCGGCGCTTTGGCGCCCAGCTGGACGGAGGCAGGACGGACCGAACCCTTGGTCGAGAACTGGAAGGCGATGGCCTGGTTCTTCTTCAGATAGACCTCGTTGTTCGGGCCGAAGCCGGAGAACTCGGAAACGGTGCCGCTCAGGCCGAACGCGTCGATGAAGACGGCGCCGGGCGTTTCATTCGCGACATTGTCGAATACCTTCTTGCCCTCGATCAGCTGCTCGCGGATCTCAATGTAGGCGGGGTAGGCTTCCTTGTCCGCCTTGTAGGCGTTCAGGGCCTCGGCGCTCTGATCCGCTCCGTAGATGCGGATGGCGTCGATGTACATGTCGTAGCTGTCGCTGCCGTTATGGACGAAGAAGGTGGAGAAGGCGGGCGTCAGGACAACCTTGTAGCTGCCGTAGTCGAGCTCGTCGTAGCTCTTGATCACGGGGATCTGGTACAGGGCGTTGTCCTCGGCGGAGTCGGTCGTCCAGATGTAGTTGGGCTCGTAGGTGACGGCGGTATCGCCGGTGGCGGGATCGGCCGGGAGGGCATTCGTTTCGTCCTCGGCGGGTGCCTCGGTGACGATGGACTGGCCGTTGATGTGCCACTTCTCATCCGCGCCGAACTTCCAGCTGTACTTGATGAAGCCGTCGGTCTCGACGCCGCTGTAGCCGTAGTAGGTGTCGACCGCCCAGGTGTAGAGGAGTTCCTCGCCGCTTTCGTCGACGCTGAAGACCTCGACCTTGACGAAGCCGGTTTTATTGCTGGTCAGGGAGATGACGTCGAAGCCGGTGCCGGTGAAGCTGAAGCTGGCGGTGGGCCAGGCTTCCATGTCGCCATCGACGGTAACTTTCTTGGCTGCGCCCAGAGAGTAGGTGCTGCAGGCGCTGTTGGCGCTGTCAAAGCCGTACACGTTGGTCTTGCTGCCGACATATTCGAGGGCCTGCGCGGCCGTGGTGTCGGCCTCGCCGACGGTCGTCCACTCATCGCTGAACTTAAGGAAGCTTTCCTCGTAGTAAACGGCGGTGGCGGGGATGACGGTGACGGAGGCGTAGCGGTAGTAGCCGCTCTCGACCTGCGCAGAGTAGTAGAAGGTCTCGGCTGCGTCCAGCATGGCCGTGGGCGTGTAGACGAGCTTGTTGTTGGAAAGGGTAAGGGTACCGTAGTCGGACTCGACCGCCTCGGTGCCGAAAAGATTGCCGGTCAGGACGCCGGTCTCAGTGGGCGCTTCCGCGCTGATGCCGGTGAAGATTGCCGGGCTGTCGATGCCGATGCTGACACTCAGACCGTAGTCGACTACGATCTTCTTGTCAACGACCTCGTTCTTGACGAACTTGGCAACATAGGTCGCGGCGACGTTCTTGCCGTTGGCCTTGGCGGGCACAAAGCTTAAGCTGCCGTCGGAGTTGAGCGTGGTCGTACCGATGGCCGCAGCGCCGCCGGAGGTGTACCAGCCGGCTACACGGTAGCCGTCGGCGGGGATGGCCTTGGAGCCTTCCGCGACACCGGAGAAGATAGCGAGGGTCTCGCTTTCCTTGCTGACGCTGCCGCCCTGCTCGGCTTCGTAATTGATAGTAACTTCGACTTCTTTGTAGAAGAACTCGTAGATCAGACCGTCGGCCGTCAGCTCGCGTTTCAGGTTCGCATCGTTGGCCACGGCTTCACCGTTCAGGGTGATGTGATCGAGCACATAGTTTTCGATGCTGAGCGGAGAAGCGTCATACTCTTCGCCGATGGTACCGGTCTCTTCGTTATGGCTGTATTCGGTAACGATGCTGCCGGTGACCGTGTAGTGCGTGCGGGATACCATCGCGTGGACGGCGTCCTCGTTATAGTAGAAAATCAGGACGTTTTCTCCCTCGGGCGTCACGATCAGACGCTGCTGGAAGATTTCGGGCAGGTAGCCGGAAACGGACTTCGCATACTCGGTGACGACCGCCTTGCGGTTGTCTTCGTCGGTGAACTCATCGGCGACGGGATCGCCGGTAGCGCGGTCCAGGTATTTGACCGTGTAAGGAACGGCGTCGGCTTCTACGTAGATGAAGGTATAGACCAGCTCGCCCTCAGCGTCAATGTCCATTTCGACGGTGTGGGACTTGAGCGTGGGGAAGAAGCCCTCGCGGTAGTCGGCGTAAAGCTCGTCGCCGCCCTTGGCGTCGAAGGTCTTGCTGTTGCCGGCCAGCGCGGAGCCGGTGGTGTCATCGGCCAGCTTGGTGCCGTCTTCCAGCTCGTACTCGATGCGATAATCGATCAGGACGTTGGAGCGCCACTTGGCGTAAACATTGACGTCATGGGCGATACGAAGGTTCGGGCTGAAGGCCTTTTCCACGCCGTCTTCCAGGTAGAACCAGCCGACGAATTCGTAGCGGCCGTTATCCGGATCTTCCGGCATTTCGGCGTTGCTGCCGTGAGGAACGGTCTGGTCGGAAAGAACGTTGGTGCCGGTAAAGGTGACGCGGAAGGTAACCTCGTGAGAAACGGGGACCCACTTGGCGTAGACCATCAGAGGAGAATCAGGCATGGTGGTCGTGTCGAAGTCGACCTCGGTGCCCTCGAAGCACTGCGGAGTGGTGTACCAGCCCGCGAATTCATAGGCGCCCGCTTCCAGCGTGGAGGGGTAGGCAGGCGTAATGTTGCGGCTCTGACCAAGCTTCACACCGTAATAAATTTTATCGGAAGCCGTGGTCGTGGTACCGTAGTTGTCATTGTAGCTCAGCGTGTTCTGATTCAGCGTGTAGTACAGGTAAATCGGATTTCCGTTGAAATTGTTATAGGTTCCGCTCCAGTTTTTGGAGGGACGGGTGTAGCCGGTAATGGGGAAGTAGTCCTCATCGTAGGTAAGCGCGGAGGTAATGGCACTTTCCGACAGGTACAGGTAGTAGGTCTTTCCGCCGTTCGTTCTAAGTGTCAGGCCTTCGGTAGATTCGCCGGGAATGACTTCGAGATAGTAATACCAATAGTTGGTCGTACCGGTTCGGTTGAACTTGGTCAGCGTGAGGTTCTCATCGCCCATCTTCTGCTTGAAGACCAGCTTGTCGCCGGTAGCAGAGGATTCCCACATCTGACCGGTATAAACATGACCGTCATCACCGACAATAGGCCAGTAGGAGACGAGATCTGCCTCATATTTAGCGGTGATGACCTTGACGGGAAGCTTGCCGTTGCAGGCATTCGTGTGGGTATGCTCTTCTTTGCTGCAGATCAGCTTACAGGCGTCGGTATGGGTATGGCAGGTCGGAACAGCAACGGTGTTGTTATTTTGGCGTTCTCCGGTATAACGGTACCACTGGCCGTTTAAATAGATATAATACCCATAATAATTTCTATAATGAAGTGAACCGTTTCCGTTGTCGTGCGACCACGAAGTCCCTCCGGAATAACTCGCTCCAACACCGCTGTAGCAAGCTGAAGTATGCGTCGTATGCTCCTCATAACCGCAGACGTATTCATCGCCGTAGCAAGAACTGTCATGCGTATGCGCTTCTTTGCCGCAAATGCGGCCGGTCGCCGTTGAAGCAGGATCGACGAAGGTCAGCGAATACAGGTTGCGTGTGAAGTAGACATTGATAATCGTGGATCCGTCGCCGGCAAGCGTTTTGGACTCAGCCTTATCCGCATTATAAGTAAAGTGAGTATTATCGCGTCCGGTGAAGTTGGTGTTCCGGAAGCTGCCGCTTGAGACCGTGCTGCCCGCTAACGCGGTCGCGGTGGTGTAGGCCATGTAGCTGTAGCCGTCGTCGTCGGGATTCTCGTACCAGAAAACGACTGTATAACCAACATCCTGAGCCGTCCATTTCGCGGTGAAAACCGTATTTTCCGCAGGCATGGTGGCGGGAACGGTCTTATCCCAGCCGGCAAAGCTGTAGCCGGGACGGACAATCGCGTCCTCATCAATCTCAGGGATGGCTGATCCGTAGCGGGCGAAGATGGGGTCAACACCGTAGGCGCCGTCGCCCAGCACGAAATCCATCATATAGTAGTCGCGGTCGTAATAGATCTCGACCACGGTGGAACCGTCCGCGGCGATTTCGGGCGTTTCAAAACGAAGACCGTAGAAGCCGGCATATTTGTTCTTCAGATTTTCGTAAGCCTCGGCAACGGTTGCCTTGGTATAGCCGGTTTTGGTGTCGGTGGTCACCAGCGTATAATTGTCGTCGTTTACGTTCTGCTGATAGTATTTGACGGTATAGTTTACCAATGCAGGCACATAAACTACATTCAGAGTGATATTGCTCTGAATGTCTTCAAAACTGTAGCTCAGCGAAGAGGCGGTGAACGTAACGTCAATCGCGTTCGTGTTATAGCCTACCGGCGCGGTAGCCGCGTAGCCTACCACCGCAGGCACCGCCACATTGGCGCTGTAAGCGGAGCCTTTGGCGAAGGAGCCGGAGTAGGACTGCGCCGCGACTTCACCGTTTTCGAAGATGAAGTTGATATCCACGGTGCAGTTGGTCCCGCCATCCGCCGCGAAGGCCGAAACAGTGGGCAGCGTGCTGACAAGCATCAGCACGGCCAGGAACAGAGCAAGAATTTTTTTCATCTGCTTCATAGGAACCCCTCCAAAAAATCATCTATCCTTCCGCATGAAAAGCATGCGGCAATAATGTGGGCACTTACTAAGATAGTATACTGCAAAACTCTTCTTGGGTCAATAAAAAAACGGCCCCGAGGACCGGAAAATTAATGCGTTTCTCTTCGCTCCGCGGACGCACGGAACGCGAGGGAGGCAGGGAGAGAGCCGTGGGGCGGCTCAGGGAGGCAGGGAGAGAAAGCGCGGGCGCTTTCGCAGGGAGGCGGGGAGAGAGCCGCGAGGCGGCTCAGGGAGGCAGGGAGAGAGCCGTGGGGCGGCTCAGGGAGGCAGGGAGAGAGCCGCGAGGCGGCTCAGGGAGGCAGGGAGAGAAAGCGCGGGCGCTTTCGCAGGGAGGCAGGGAGAGAGCCGTGGGGCGGCTCAGGGAGGCAGGGAGCGAAAGCGCGGGCGCTTTCGCAGGGAGGCAGGGAAAGAGCCGCGAGGCGGCTCAGGGAGGCAGGGAGCGAAAGCGCGGGCGCTTTCGCAGGGAGGCAGGGAAAGAGCCGCGAGGCGGCTCAGGGAAGAGGGAAGAACTCGGGCTTGTGCATCTTCCCTTTTTCCTATTCCCTCTTCTCTGTCTTTATCTATGCTTCAAATTAAAACAAACACACAATCCCCAGGAAGATCATCAGCTGTGCGAAGCTGTTTACGCACTGTTCGATCCAGTTGTTCTTCGCCTTGGTGGGGTCGAGCTTCTTGCCGAGGAAGCCCATCGCGACCATGCCGAGCACACCCAGAATGAAGAAGACGAGCTGCGGCAGGCCGACGATGGCCGCGCCGATTGCCGCGGGGTCGATACGCTTCCAGCCGATGATGACGGAGGCGATGATAAGCACCCAGCCGCCGATCATCAGGTAGCGGAACTGCTTGTTCATCCACTTAACGTCCTTGCCGGACACGCCCAGGATGACCTTCCAGAGCACCTTCAGGAAGCCGGCCAGGAAGCTCAGGGCGGCGCCGATGATGAAGAGCGGGCTCTTGAAGAGCAGGCCGATCAGCACGCAGCTTGCGCCGAAGAGGAGGACCGGGATTGCGTCGACGAGCGCGAGTCCCAGGGTGAAGCCTTCGTATTTGTTTTCTTGTGACATTTCGGTACCTCGTTTCTTTGTTTCTTGTTTCTTATGCGAGCCGGATGCCTACGGCTCCAGCATCATGCACTTGGCGAATCGGCGGGAGAAGCCCGGAAGACGCGAAAGCTCCACGGCGCGCACGGAGGCGGCCAGGCAGTCGCAGGCGGCGGACCGGCGTTCGGGGTCCGCGGCGAAGAGGCAGGCGCCCCGGCCGGCGGCGTTTCCGACCGAACGGATGCGGTTCGAAAGCTCCTTCGGCAGGAGTCCGATGCGGCAGGCGCTTGCGGGGTCCAGGAAGCTTCCGAAGGCGCCGGCCAGCTTAACGCAGCCGATGTCTTCGAGGCCGATGCCGGCTTCGTCCGTCAGGAGCGTAATGCCGGCGGCAATAGCGCCCTTCGCCATCATCAGGGCCCGCACGTCGTCCTGACTGAGTGAAAGACCGTCCCGCAGGGGAATCGGCCCGTTCAGAAGGCGTCCGCGGCGGTCCAGAAGGCCGAGGTCCAGTGCGCAGGCGACGGCGTCGATCAGGCCGCAGCCGCAGATGCCCGCGGCGCGAAGGTCCGGATCTTTTTCCTCGCCGATCAGATGGCAGACCATCCGGCCGTCCGAGATCTGCACGCGGTCGATGGCGCCCCGGGCGGCGCGCATGCCGCAGGAGATGCCGGCGCCCTCGAGGGCCGGGCCTGCGGCGGTGGCGGTGCAATAGAGACCGGAGGCGCAGGAAAGCACCATCTCGCCGTTCGTGCCGATGTCCACCAGAAGCTGCGCGGCGGATGTGTACGCGACAGGGGCCGCTCCAATGTCCTCCGCGATCAGGTCCGCGCAGATGTCCGCGCCGACATAGCCCGCAAAGTCGGGCAGGGTGTACAGTGCGGCGCCCGCAAAGTCGGGCAGGTATGCCCCGGCGTCCAAGCACTCCGTCCGCCGGAAATGAGGCGTGAAGGGAATCCCGATCAGGTTATCGCAGGAAATGCCGAAGAAAAGCTGCTGCATGGCGGGGTTGCCGACCGCGCAGATGCGGGAAATCCGGCCGGGCAGTGCGCCCAGCTCCCGCGCCAGCCTCAGTACGCCCTCGCGGATCAGGCGGCCCTGCTCGCCCGCGCTGTCCTCGGTGACAGCGCTCCGGAGGCGCGACACGACGTCCGCCCCGTAGGGCAGCTGCGGATTCAGCTCGGAGCGGGCCGAAAGGACCTGTCCTTCTTCGTCCAGCAGGAAGCCGACCAGGGTGGTCGTGCCGATGTCAAAGGCCAGGCAAACGCCCTCCGGCCGCGCGTCGGCGCACGCAAAGACCGCCGCCGCATCGGGCAGCGTCGTCTCCGCCGGCAGCTCCACCTTCATGTCCTCGGCCACGCTCGTCCGGCAGGCCAGGACCTCGCGGCCGTTCACACGCACCAGGCATTTCCCGCAGCGCCCCTGGCCGCCGCAATAGGCGTCGGGTGCCAGACCCTCACGGCGGAGGAGGCCGTACAGGTTATCGCCTTCCCGGGCCGCAAGCGTCCGGTCCGCGAGCTGTACCGAAAACTCTTTCATGCAAGACTCCGGAGGCCGGAGCTGAGCACCAGCTCCGCCACGTCCTCGTATTTGTTCAGCGTATAAATATGGATGCCCTCCGCGCCCTCACGCACCAGGCGGTCGATCTGACGCAGGGTGAATTCCTTGCCGGCCTTCTTGAACTCGTCGGGATCGTCGCCGTACTTGCCGATGACCTCGGCCAGCTCCTTCGGGATCGAGCAGCCGTTAGAGAGCGCCATGCGGATCGTCGCGTCCTTCGAGAGGACGGGCATCAGGCCGAAATCGATGGGCAGGGTGATGCCCATGGCGCGGGCGGCGTCGCGGTAGCGGAAGAAATTGTCCAGGTCGTGGCAGAGCTGCGCCATGGCAAAGGAGGCGCCCGCCTCCTGCTTCAGCTTCAGGATCTCAAGCTCCTGCTGCATGTCGCGCGCCTTCAGGTGCTTTTCGGGATAGCAGCCTCCGGCCAGCTCCAGCTCGGGAAATTCTTCCTTTAAGAAAGCGATGAGCTGGCAGCCGTAGTCGAAGTCGCCGCCGGTGCCCTCCCAGCCCTTGGGGAAGTCGCCGCGCAGCGCGAGAAAGCTCGTAATGCCGATTGTTTTATATTCGTGCACCAGCTCCCGCACATCTTGACGGGTATTTCCGATACAGGTATAATGGGCGACGGGTATTGTCTTTTCGCCCTGAGACAGGTATTCCAGGATCTCGCTCTGGCGGCCCTTGTTGGATCCGCCGGCGCCGTAGGTGCAGCTGATAAAGTCCGGCTGAAAGCCCATCAGGCGGTCGATGGTGGCCATCAGGGGCTCCAGCGGCTTGTCCGCCTTGGGGGGAAATACTTCAAAAGAGAAGGACATTCTGTCCTTCATGATGTCCGAAACGCGCATGGAAAAGGTCTCCTTTTACGCAATAATTTGTTAAATCATTATATCCATAAAGTTCTCTGTTTTTCAAGCTCTTTTTTCATTGACGCCGCCTCTTTGGCGTGTTAGAATTGTATTAAAAGTATAACCGTTGTACAATTCAATACCCGGAAACACCACACATTCTTTTAAAGAAGAAAGGCACTGTTATGGACCCAAAAGAGCTCACTGCCCAAAGAATCCAACTGTTCCGTGATGCGGCCAATTTCAGGAAGGTGGAGCGTATTCCCCATCTTTCCGCCGCCGTCACCTGGAAGGTATTCGATGCCGGCCACACGCTGGATGAAGCCATGACGAATTTCGACGTCATGGAGGAGTGCGTCCGTCATTTCCTGGATACCTATCCGGTGGATGCCATGCTGGACATCGGCATCCGCAATCAGTTCAACGTGACCGAGGCCTTCGGCCCCGGCGGCTACTACTATTACACCGAGGATGTCGTCGGCATCAAGGACCATTCCCACTGCACGCTGGACACGCTGGAGGAATACCTGGATGACCCCACCAAGTACATCTGGACCAAGGTCCTTCCCGAAAAATACGGGGAAGACTGGGGCAAAAAGGATCTGGCCACCTGGAAAAAGACCTTCAGCGAATACATGGCCTACACCAAGTACATCCTGCACATGGGCTCCGTCACCAAGGCCTACGGCATTCCGTCCATGGCGCCCAATAACCCCATGAAGGGTGCCATCCAGTTCGGCATTGAAGAGCTGGAGGCCAACCTTCTGGGCATCAAGCAGCTGTCCATCGCCATGCGCCGCGGCCCCGAAGTTCTGGACCGCTTCGTCGCCCGCTGGGACGCCGAGCACATCGATCCTCTCATCGGGCAGATCAAGGCCGGCAAGGGCCCGAACTACAAATACTGCTTCGATGCCTCCATCATGATGCTGGCCCACAACATCATGAACACCAAGCAGTTCGAGCGCTTCTACTGGCCCAGCTTGAAGAAGCTTCTGGACGCCTACGCCGAAAAGGGCATGAACGTCCGCGTCTTCTGCGAGGGCTCCATCGAGCGTTATCTCGACTACTTCAAGGACTATCCGAAGGGCCTTCTGACCTTCCATCTGGAGCAGGACGACCCCTTCATGGTCCGCGAAAAGCTGCCGAACGTCTGCATTATGGGCGGCATGACCACCGAAATGCTGGCCAACGCCACTCCCGAAGAATGCGTCGCCTACACCAAGCGCCTCTGCGATGAGCTGGGCAGCGAGGGCGGCTTCATCTTCAGCGAAAACAAGATGCTTTCCTACCGCAACGACGCCAAGGCCGAAAACATGGCGGCCGTATGCAAGTTCCTGAGCGAATACAGACTGTAAGGAGAAACGGTCATGGCTAAGAAAAAAGTTGATTATACTTCCTACCCCGAAGGCTACAATAAACTGGTCCACGATATGCTGCCCTGGTACCTCCGTCCCGCCAAGAACATGATGATGCGCCTTCTGCTCGTCATCCTGACTGACGGCTGATATTTATTATATAAAGGAGTTCCCATCATGATTCTGATCGGAGAAAAAATCAACGGCGCCATCCCCGCCGTCAAGAAGGCCATTGCGGAGCACAACGAAAAGCTCATCCGCAGCCGCGCGCGCAAGCAGGCGGAGGCCGGCTGCGACTTCATCGACTGCGCTCCCAGCACCGAAACGGCCATCGAGTACGAAACCATGTGCTGGATGATCGACATCATCCAGAGCGTGACCGAGACCCCCATCTGCATCGACAGCCCCGACGCCAAGCTTCTCGCCCGCATACTGCAGGAGGGCCGGCTCCAGCGCCCCGGCATGATCAATTCGGTCAATGAGGAAGGCGATAAGTGCGAGACCATCTTCCCGCTCATCGCCGGCACCGACTGGCAGGTCGTCGGTCTTACCTGCGGTCCCAAGGGCATCCCCGCCTCTCCCGCCGAGCGCGTCGAAATCGCCAAGAGCATCATCGATAAGGCCCGTCAGTACGGCGTCAAGCTGTCCAACCTGCACATCGATCCCTGCGTCATGGCCCTTGCCTCCACGCCCACAGCCATGGCCGATTTCGCCTACTGCATCCGCGAGATCCACGCCTACGCGCCTGAGGTCAAGGTGACCGGCGCCATCTCCAATATCAGTTTCGACATGCCCGCCCGCAAGTACGTCAACATGGGCTGCATGACCATGGCCGTCCAGGCCGGTCTTGACAGCGCCATTCTGGACCCCACCTCCGAGGACATGATGGGCGCCCTTTACGCCGCCGCAGCACTTGCCGGCACCGATAAGGGCGGCCGCAAATACAACCGCGCCTACCGCAAGGGCCTCTTCGGCACACCCACTGCCGCACCCGCTGCCCCCGCGGCCAATCCCGCGCAGAAGTCTTAATTTGCCGTAACACCACATTATATATAAAGGAGCTTTACAATGGATTACGAAAAAATCGAAGCCGCAATGGCTGACCTGGAAGAAGATGAACTCCTCTCCCTCATGGAAGAGGTTATTAACACCGATGATGTCGATATGGATCAGGTAGTGGCCGCCATGCAGAACGGCATGCAGACCGTCGGCACCCTCTTCGAAAGCGGTGAATACTTCGTTGCCGACCTGATCTACGCCGGCGATATCATGAGCGGCGCCATGGAAATCATCAAGCCCGCCCTCTCCGGCGATTCCGGCGATAAGGCCGGCCGCATGATCCTCTGCACCGTCAAGGACGACCTGCACGATATCGGCAAGAACATCGTCCGCGCCATGCTGGAGGCCGCCGGCTTTGATGTCCTGGACCTCGGCATCGACTGCCCCGCCGAAAAGATCGTGGAGACCGCGAAGGCCGAGGGCATCAAGATCGTCGCCCTCTCCGGCGTTCTGACCCTGGCGCTTGATTCCATGAAGGAGGTCGTCGAGGCCTTCAAGGCTGAGGGCATCCGCGATGAGGTCAAGATCATCATCGGCGGAGCCCCCGTCAGTGAGGAGGCCTGCGCCGCCATCGGCGCCGACGAATGGGCCCACAGCCCCCAGAAGACCGTCGACACCTGCAAGGCCTGGGCCAACGCATAACAAAATTCCGAGGTAACACCATGTCATATACCATTGCGGTTGCCGGCAAAGGCGGCACCGGAAAAACCACCTTCTGCGGCATGCTCATCGACTGGCTGATCAAAAACGGCCGCGGTCCCGTGCTGGCCGTCGACGCCGACGCCAACTCCAACCTGAACGAGGTGCTGGGCGTCGAGGTGGAAACCACGCTCGGCGAGATCCGCGAGCTGGTCGCCCACGCCGACTCCGGGGACGGGAGCGTCCTGCCCCCCGGCATGTCCAAACAGGATTTTATGGATTACAAATTCGGCTCTGCCCTCTCCGAAGAAGATGACTACGACCTGCTTGTCATGGGCCGCACCCAGGGCAAGGGCTGCTACTGCTTCGTCAACGGACTGCTGCAGGCCGAGATCCAGAAGATCGAGAAGAACTACCGCTATCTGGTCGTCGATAACGAGGCCGGCATGGAGCATATCAGCCGCGGCACCCTGCCCTCCGTCGATACGCTCCTGCTCATCTCCGATTGCTCCCGCCGCGGCATTCAAGCCGTCGCCCGCATCAAGGAGCTGGCTGAGGAGCTTCACATCGCGCCCGGCCGCGTGCTCCTCATCGTCAACCGCGCGCCCGAGGGCGAGCTCGACGACGGCATCCGCGAGGAAATCGCAAAATGGGGACTGGAGCTGGTCGGCGTCATCCCGCAGGACCGGACCGTCTACGAATATGACTGCGCCGGGAAGCCTACGTCCCGGCTGCCCGAGGACGCACCCGCCCGCCGGGCTATCGAAGGCATCGCAAAGAAATTATTTTAATGCAAGACTGTAACAGGAGGAACTACCATGGCTTTTAAACGTAGTCCGCAGGTGTTCGGCGCTTCCGTCAACGAAGTGACCATCGGCACCGGCGAAAGCGCTCTGACACTGGGCGGCGAAAACGTCCTGCCCTTATATACCTTTGATGCCGCCTATCCGCATAAGCCCGCCATCGGCGCGGAAATCACCGACGCCGGCTTTGACGCGAGCGTCCCCGGCATCGCCGCCTTCTACGAGGGCTGCGGAAGCATCGCGGAAATCGCGGCCCGCGCCTGCGCCATGCCCGGCGCCGATTTCGTGGTCCTGACCTTAAGCGGCGGGGATCCCTCCGGCGCCAACAAGAGCCTCGACGAGCTCTGCGCCGTCGCGAAGGAAGCGGCCGCGGCTGTGACCAAGCCCCTTTGCATCCAGGGCTGCCGCAACATCGAAAAAGACACGAAGCTGTTTGAAAAGCTGGCCGAGGAGCTTCAGGGCCAAAACGTCCTCTTCCTCTCCTGCCGCGAGGAAAACTACAAGGCGCTCTCTGCCGCCGTCGGCATCGCCTACAATCAGAAGCTTTCCGCCGAATCCGCTGTGGATATCAACCTCGCGAAGCAGCTGAACGTGCTGATGAACCAGATCGGCCTGAAGCCCGAAAGCCATGTCATGAACATCGGTGCCGCCGCTGCCGGCTACGGCTACGAATATGTAGCCTCCACCTTTGACCGCGTCCGCGGCGCCGCCTTAGCCCAGAACGACACTTCCCTGCAGATGCCCATCATCACCCCCGTGGCCGATGAAGCCTGGGCCGTCAAGGAAGCCGTTGTCCCCGAAGAAGACATCCCCGAGTGGGGCCCCCGCGAAGAACGCGGCGTCCAGATGGAGGTCGCTACGGCGGCCGCTGCCCTGGCCGGCGGCGCGAACGCCCTCATTCTCCGTCACCCCGAAAGCGTTCAGACCCTGGCTCGCCTTGTGGCGGAGCTGATGTAAGAAAGGAGACCGAGCTATGGCAATCAAAGGACTGGATATTTTTAAGCTCTCTCCCAAAACCAACTGCAAGCAGTGCGGAAACCCCACCTGCATGGCCTTCGCCATGAAGGTCGCCCAGGGGGCTGTCTCCATCGACGCCTGCCCCTTCATGTCCGAGGAGGCAAGGACCCTGGTCGCCGAGGCCTCCGCGCCTCCCATGGCCACGATCAGCGTCGGCGCGGGCGAGGCCGCTCATAAGCTGGGCGGTGAAACCGTTCTCTTCCGCCATGACAAGACCTTCGTCAACCGCAGCCTCTACGGCGTCAACCTCTGCGGCGGCTGCGCGGACGAAAAGCTGGCCGAAACCGAAAAGATCGATTACGAGCGCATCGGCGAGCGCATGTACGTTGAGGTCCTGAACCTCGTCGACAAGGGCGACCGCGATGCCTTCCTCGATACCGTCAAAAAAGCCATGGGCCGCGGCCGCGTCCTCATTCTGGACACGAAGGATCTCGGCACCGCCGAGGCCGCGCTTGAGCTCTGCGCCGCCGAAAAGCCCATCCTGAACGCCGCCACTCCCGAAAACTACGCAGCAGCCGTTGAGCTCGCCAAGCGCTTTGAGGTCGTTCTGGCCGTCTCCGCGCCCGATCTCGACAGCCTCTACGATACGACGGCCGCCATCGCCGCCGGCGGCTACAAAAACCTGATGTTCGACGTCACCTTCGACAATATCAAGGACGCCTTCGCCGCAGCCGTCTCGCTGCGCCGCGGCGCACTGAAGGACGGCGACCGCAGCTGCGGCTACCCCGCCATCGTCAACGTCGGCCGCCTGGCCAAGGGCGACGAGTCCATGCAGACTGCGCTGGCCTCCCTGTTCACGCTGAAATACGGCTCCATCATCCTGATGAGCCGCATGGCCTACGCGCAGGCCCTGCCTCTCTACGGACTGCGCCAGAACATCTTTACCGACCCCCAGAAGCCCATGCGCGTCGCGCCGGGCATCTATCCCATCAACGGCGCCGACGAAAACAGCGTCTGCGTCACCACCGTCGACTTCGCCCTGACCTACTTCCTGGTCTCCGGCGAGCTCGAGCGCTCCGGCGTTCCCTGCAACCTCCTCATCTCCGATGCGGGCGGTTACTCCGTTCTGACCTCCTGGGCCGCCGGCAAGTTCAGCGCCGGCTCCATCGCACGCTTCATCCAGGAGCAGCACATTGAGGAAAAGATCAAGAACCGCACCCTGCTGATCCCCGGCAAGGTCGCCGTCCTCAAGGGCGAGCTCGAAGAGAAGCTGCCCGGCTGGAAGATCGTCGTCTCCACGAACGATGCCTCCGGTCTGGTCAAATTCATGAAACAATTTCAGTAAGATAAAGGAGAACCACTAATGGGTAAATTCATCGTCATCGGAGAGCGCATCCACTGCATCTCCCCCGTCATCAAAAAGGCCATGGCCGAGCGCGATCCCGAGCCCATCCTGAAGCGCGCCCGTGAGCAGGTCGCCGCCGGCGCCACCTACCTGGACGTCAATATCGGCCCCGCCGAGCGTGACGGCGAGGACCTGATGAAATGGGCCGTTCAGCTCATCCAGTCCAATCTGGACAATGTTCCTCTGTGCCTGGACACCTCCAACCGGAAGGCCATCGAGGCCGGCATCTCGGTCTACAACCGCAGCAAGGGCAAGCCCATCGTCAACTCCGCCGACGCCGGTGACCGTATCGAGAACATCGACCTGGCGGCCGCCAACGACGCCATCTGCATCGCTCTCTGCTCCAAGGCAGGCGTTCCCTCCGACAATGACGAGCGTATGGAATACTGCCAAGTCATGCTGGAGCGCGGCATGGAGCTCGGCATGGAGCCCGAGGACCTGTGGTTCGACCCGCTCTTCCTGGTCATCAAGGGTATGCAGAACAAGCAGATGGAGGTGCTCGAATTCATCAAGCAGCTCTCCGACATGGGCTTCAATTCCACAGGCGGCCTGTCCAATGTATCGAACAGCACCCCCAAGACCATCCGCCCCATCCTGGACTCCACCACGGTCGCCATGGCCATGTACTGCGGTCTGACCTCCGCCATCGCCAACCCCTGCGACCTGCGCCTGATGGAAACCATCAAATCCGCCGATATCATTAAGAACAATTCGCTTTACGCCGATTCGTTCCTGGATATTTAACTACGTGAAACAAGCAACAAGAAACAAGAAAGGAATATTACCATGAGTGTACTCACCGATCTGATCTACGGCGGCTCCAACGCTGTCGCAGGCCTCACTGAGGGCGCTGTCAACGCTGCTATCGAGAAGTACGGCCCGGACAAGGCTATTGCCTTCCCCGATACGGCCTACTTCTTCCCCACCATCTACGCCGCCACCGGCGTAAAGGTCAGGACTCTGGGCGACCTCGTCGCGTGCGTCGGCGTCCTGAAGTCCCTCATCACCAACAAGGAAGACCTGGGCGAAGCCCTGAACGCCGGTCTTGCGACCGCCGTCGGCGCCGAGATCCTGGAGGGTCTGAAGTATGTTGACAACGACAATCCCTACGCCGGCGAAAGCGGCATCGGCTTCGTACCCGATCCCGTCATCCGCAGCCTCGGCGTTCCGCTGGTCACCGGCGACATCCCCGGCGTCGCGGTCGTTCTCGGAAAGGCTGAGAATCCCGCCGAGCTGGCCGCTGTCGTCCGCGACTATCAGGACAAGGGTCTGATGACCTTCATGGTCGGCGACTGCATCGAGCAGGCGCTGGCTGAGGGCGTAAAGGCCGGTCTGGAATACCGCGTTGTCCCGCTGGGTCACGATGTTACCGCTGTCATTCATGTTGTCACCGTCGCCATCCGCGCCGCCCTGATCTTCGGCGCTGTTGAGCCCGGTAATCTCCCCGCTGTTCTGGACTATACCAAGAACCGCATTCCCGCCTTCGTCAACACCTTCGGCCCCATCGACAGCGTTGTCGTTTCCGCCGGTGCCGGCGCCATCGCGCTTGGCTTCCCCGTTATCGTCGACATCGATCTGGGCGAAAATCAGGTCCCCGGTGCGTTGGTTTCCGTTACGGACCACAGCAAAACCTCTCCCATGTCCCTGCAGCTGCGCGGCATCAAGGTAAAGGCCAAGGCCGTTACCCTGCCCGTCGGCTTTGCCGCGGCCTTTGAAGGCGAAATCATCCGTAAGCCCGACTGCTACGTCGAGTTCGACTCCGACCACAACTTCACCTGCGAGCTTCTGACCATGAAGCAGCCGGACGAGGTCGAGGACCACAAGATCAGCATCGTCGGCCCCGAGGTTCCCGAGAACGCCGAAAGTCTCATCCGCATGCCTCTTGCCACCCTGGTCTCCGTGGCCGGTGCCAAGATGCAGCCCGACTTCGAGCCCGTTATCGAGCGTAAGATCCACAGCTGGTTCAACTACATCGAAGGCATGATGCACACCGGCCAGCGCAACCTCTTCCGCATCCGTATCAGCAAGGACGCCTGGAAGCGCGGCCTGCGCCTTCAGGATCTGGGCGAGGTCATCTACTCCATGATCATGCAGGATTTCGGCAGCGTCGTAGACAAGTGCCAGGTCACCTTCGTCACCGACAAGGCCGAGGTCGAAAAGATCCTGAACGAGGACGCCATGCCCCGCTACCGCTACCGCGACGACCGTCTGGCCTCCCTGACCGACGAGAGCGTCGACACCTTCTACACCTGTATCCTCTGCCAGAGCTTCGCGCCGGCGCACTGCTGCGTCGTCACGCCCGAGCGTCTCGGCCTCTGCGGCGCCGTGTCCTGGCTCGACGCGAAGGCCTCCTACGAGCTGACGCCTACCGGCCCCAACCAGCCCATCAAGAAGGAGGGCCTCATCGACCAGCGCCTGGGCGCCTATTCCGAGGTCAACAGCTGCGTCGCCGCCGCCACGCACGGCGCGGTCGACAAGGTTACCCTCTACTCCCTCATTGAGGACCCGATGACCAGCTGCGGCTGCTTCGAGTGCATCTGCGGCATCGAGCCCTGCTCCAACGGCGTTGTCGTCGTTAACCGCGAATACGTCGGACAGACGCCCACCGGCATGACCTTCGGTGAACTGGCCTCCATGACCGGCGGCGGCGTGCAGACCCCCGGCTTCATGGGCCACGGACGTCACTTCATCGCCTCCAAGAAGTTCATCAGCGCCGAGGGCGGCATCGCCCGCATCGTCTGGATGCCCAAGGAGCTCAAGGATGACCTGGCCACCCGTCTGAACAAGACCGCCAAGGAAGTCCTGGGCATCGAAAACTTCACCGACATGATCGCCGATGAAACCGTTACCACCGATCCTGAGGAGCTGATCGCCTTCCTCACCGAGAAGGGCCACCCCGTCCTGGCAATGGATCCCATCATGTAACTCATTTCAGCAAAAAGGGCCCCGGGAAATCAAACCCTCCCGGGGCCTTTTAAGAGGAGACAAGCCCTTGTTTACGATCATCTTCCGTCGAAACGGGCAGCCGGAGGTCAAGCTCCCGGCCGCGCCCGGCGAGAGCATCCTTGGCGTGGCCCAGCGGGCCGGCGTCTCCCTGGATGCCCCCTGCTCCGGCAACGGCACCTGCGGCAAGTGCCGCGTGCGCGTGATCAGCGGAGCCGTCGAAATGACGCCCTCCGTGCGCCTTTCCGCCGAAGACTTCGCGGACGGCTGGCGCCTGGCCTGCCAGAGCCGCGTTCTCGGCGACTGCACCCTGTTGGTGCCGGACGAGGCCTCCTCCTTCCGGAACGATATCCGCACCGCGGACCTGGGCAGCCCCGAGGAGCTTGCCCGCTACATGAGCCAGATCGAGGCCCTGCGCGCAGCCTTCCCTGAGGACAGCGCGGCTTCCCGGCCCGACGGCGGCCGCCCCTACGGCATCGCCGCCGATATCGGCACCACCACGGTGACCGCCGCCCTGCTGCGTCTTTCCGACGGAGCGGTCCTGGCCAAGGCCAGTCTGGGCAACGCGCAGATCCGCTACGGCGCTGATGTCATCAACCGCATCATCGTCTCCTCCCGCCCCGGCGGCCGCGAAAAGCTTTTGCACGCGGTGCGCGAGGAAACGCTCCTGCCCATCGTGGACCGGCTGCTTGCGAGCGCCGGGGTGCGCGCGGACGAAATCGCGCGCCTCGTCATCGCCGGCAACACTACGATGGAGCACCTTCTGGTCGGCGCCAACGCGGAAAGCATCCGCCTGGAGCCCTTTATTCCCGAATTCTTAAGCTATCCGCCCTGTCCGGCGGCCGCGCTCGGGCTTCTGCCTGAGGCCGCGGGCGATGCGCCCCTTCTGCTTGCCCCCAACGTGGGCAGCTACGTCGGCGGCGACATCACGGCCGGCGTCCTGGCCTCCCGCCTGTGGGACATGGACGGCGAAACGCTTTTCATAGATTTAGGCACCAACGGCGAGCTGGTTTTCGGCAGCCGCGACTATATGCTCACCTGCGCCTGCTCGGCCGGTCCCGCCTTTGAGGGCGGCGACATCAGCTGCGGCATGCGCGCGACCACCGGGGCCATCGACAGCGTCACGCTGGATCCCGAAAGCCTGCGCCCGACTCTGAGCGTGCTGGGCGGAGGCGCGCCGCTGGGCCTTTGCGGCAGCGGCCTGATTTCGCTCGTGAGCGAGCTCTTCCGCTGCGGGGTCATCAGCGCCAAGGGACGCTTCATCCGCGACAGCGAACGCGTGAGACGCGATGAATTCGGCGGCGCGGCCTTCCTGCTGGCCGATGCGGACGAAAGCGCGAACGGCCGCCCCCTCACCCTGGACGAAAGCGATCTCGACAACTTCATCCGCGCCAAGGCAGCCATTTTCAGCGCCGTCCGGACGATGCTTCAGAGCCTCGACATGAGGGTAGACGACATCGACCGCATCATCCTGGCGGGCGGCATCGGCAGCGGCATCGACATCGAAAAGGCCATCTCCATCGGCATGCTGCCGAAGGCGCCGCTCGAAAAATACAGCTACATCGGCAACTCGTCGCTGACGGGCGCCTGCGCGGCCCTGCTCAGCCCCTGCGCCGAAGACAAGCTCGCGGAAATCGGCAGCTCAATGACCTACCTTGAGCTTTCGAGCGAGCCCCGCTACATGGACGAGTTCATCGCCGCCTGCTTCCTGCCCCACACCGACGCATCCCTTTTCGAGGAGGTCTCTCCATGCCCGTAGAAAACCACAAGACCGGCGTCCCCCTCGCCCATTACCGCGAGCGCTTTGCCGGCACGGATCCCCGTCTCATAGCCGCCCGGCTCGAGCTTCCCCTGACCGACGGCTGCTTCCGCCTGACCCTGCTCGGACGCCCGGTCCGGATCCTCCTGCCCTCCGGCGACTGTGTCTTCGAGGACGGCAGCATCCCCGGCGATTACACCCAAATCCTTCTGCTCCGCTATCTGCTGGACGGAAGTCTCGCGCCCTCCACGGGCAGGCTGCTCTCCTACCGCGAGCTCCCCTGGGGAAGCGTGTATACGGCCCAGTTTGACGGCCGCTGCACGCGCCGGCTTGCTGCATACGGAACGCGTTTAGAGGCCTTTAAACAGGCTTGTGCGGCCTTACAGGGGCATTCTGTGTGCCAGGGGGACGTTTCTTACGAGCTTCCCTTCCTTCCGGGCCTTACCGTTCGCCTGACGCTTTGGCAGCCCGACGACGAATTCCCCGCCGCCGCCCAGTTCCTCTTCTCCGACAACTTCCCGGCCGCCTTCACGGCCGAGGACTGCGCCGTCATCGGCGACATCATCCTGCGCGCCCTCTCCGGGCGCTGGTAATCCGTATGAACAAAGAAAGCGTACGCAGCTTTTTCGATGAGCGCGCTGAACGCTGGGACGACACGAACCGTACCCGGCCGGACGTCATCCGCGCGATCCTCGACTGCGCCCAAGCCGCGCCCGGCCGCCGCGTCCTTGACGTCGCCTGCGGCACCGGCGTGCTCTTCCCCTACTATCTCGAGGCCGGCGTCACCGAGCTCTGCGGGCTCGATTTTTCGCCCCTGATGCTCCGCCGCGCCGCCCGGAAATTTCCGGACATCCCCACCATCTGTGAGGACGCCGAGACCTTCCGCTCTCCCGTCCTCTACGACAGCGCCGTGGTCTACAATGCCTACCCGCACTTTCCGGACCCCAACCGGCTGATCGGCAGCCTTGCCTCCGCCCTGCGCGAGGGAGGCCGGCTGACCGTCGCCCACGGAGCCAGCCGCGCCGAGATCGAGCGCTGCCACGAGCACGCCCTGGCCGGTCCGCACGAGCACATCTCGCGCCCGCTCGAGCCCGCCTGCACGCTGGCCGAACGCTTCGCACCCTATTTCACCGTCGACTGCGTCATCGATGATGACGAAAAATACATCGTATCCGGCCTCCGCCGTCCGGCCGCCGAGATGCCAAAGGAGGAATCCATGCACGACCATCCCCATACCCACGCTGACGAAAACGAGCAGCTCGCCCTGCTGGAGTACATGCTGCACCACAACGAGCACCACCTCGAGGAATTTTCCGAAACCCTCGCCGCCCTGAAGGAAGAGGGCAAGGAAGCCGCCGCCCTGCATCTTGCTGAGTGCATCCGCATCCTGAAGGACGCCGACAGCGAACTCACCCTGGCCATTGCGGCCTTAAAGGAGGACTGAACCGTGTGCCTGTCCGCTGTCTATCTGGAGCTGCCCGATGAGAAGCAGCTTGTCATGGAGCGCGTCGCCCATCTGCGCGTCCTCGCCGAGGGCATCGAGCTGGAGGACCTGCTCGGCCGGACCACATTGGTCCCCGGCGCATACATCGCCTCCGTCGATCTGATGGAAAACGTGATCTACTGCAGAAAATAAGCCTTCTATACCCGAAAAGCACGCCTGCCGAGGCAGGCGTGCTTTCGTATCCGCAAACCGGATTTGACAAAAAAAGCAGGATGCTCATCGCATCCTGCTTCTAATTATTGCTTAAATCTTAGTACTCGGGATACCAGTTGTCCAGCGTGATACCGGCAACGATCGCGTCAGCAATGTACTGAAGGGGTTCGGGATCGCCGTCATCGTAAGCAATCTTCTCAAGGTCGGGATCATAGGCGTCCTTCAGAGAGATCTCGTTGGGCAGGTGGCCGTCTCCGTCGGGAGTCAGCAGAGCCATGTCGGTAACGATCAGCTCAGTGCCGTCGGTGTACTTGATGTACAGCTCGTAGGAATCAGCTTCGGGACGAAGGAAGAAACCGAAGAGATACATGCCGCCCTTGCCGGGCTTCCAGGAGTCGATGTGGTTGCCTTCTTCATCCAGAACCTCAGCAACGATGTTGTTGTAGGTGGTGTAGTCGGCACCGGCCTCGTACAGGTACATCTCAGCGATGTCAAGCTCGGTCTTGTTCTTCAGCTCAAGGCCAAGGGTGATGTATCCGGGATAGAAGTTATCGGTGGTCTTGCCGGCATCGCGGACAGCGTCCATGTCGGGCTTGTCTTCTTCTTCAGCGGCTTCCTGCTCCCACTTGGCGGGATCAACGCCGTTCTTGAAGGACAGCTTGTCGTAGTCGGCGATTTCACGGCCGGTCCAGGTGGCGTTGGTGCCATCCTCGAACTCTACGTAGATATCGTAGGTGTCAGCAGCGGGACGGATGATGTAGGCGAAGATCTCGTAGTTGTCGCCGTCGGCATCCTTGTCGGGCCAGTTGGCGGCCAGGCTGTTGCCCTTATCGGCAGAACCGGTGGGGTAGATGTAGCAGCCGGTGATGGTAACGCCGGTCTTGTTCTTGAGGTCAAGAGCGAGAGAGACGTAATCAGCCTTTTCGGGGGCGGGGGTTACGACGGTAACCTTGGTGATGTGGGGATTCAGACCCTCATACCAGTAAGCAAAGCCTTCCATATCGATGACATCACCGACCTTCAGGTTCTGAACAGCCTTGTAAACATCGGTGTCAGCGCCGGTCAGGTAGCTCTCAACGGTGAAGGTGTAGGTCTTGCCGTTCAGGGAAACGTTGAAGTACAGGTCATCACCGACGGAGCCGGAGTTGTCCCACTTGTACAGGAAGGCAGCGCCGCCTTCGGAGGCTTCAACGGTCATACCCTTGAAGGATACGAATTCGTTCTGATGCTTGATGAGCTCGTCAGTGCCGAGCAGAGCGGTAACGTCCTTGGCGGGAGCGATGTAGCTGCCCTCGAGGATTTCGTAAGTGGCGTCGACGATTTCGACTTCACCGGACCACTCATCCTTGTAGCCGGTTACCTTGATCTTGGTGCCGGGAACGAGCTTGTCGGCTTCTTCCTGAGAAGCGCAGGCCATGTTGTAGATAAAGTAAGCGCCATCCTGATCAGCAGCGTAAACCGTGATCTTGTTGTCCCAATAGGACTGATGGTTCTGAACGTAGCACTCAACGATGACCTGAGACTTCAGTTCAGCGGCTTCGTACTCGGCATGGGTCATGATATGCTCTTTTTTGCAGGCGCAAAGGCTGAGTACCATGAGGGCTGCCAGTAAAACAGCAAGTACTTTTTTCATTTGTATTCTCCTTTTTCACAAGTTGTGTGATGCATATATTATAGCTTTATTCTGCTCCGGTTTCAACTAATTTTCGCTCTTTTTTTTGCGAATTACGCCTCTGATGAAGAAAAAGCCGATAACGGCCCAGGCGCCGGCAAGCGAGAAGAGCAGCGCCTTCGCCGTGCCGGGCAGAGGTCCGAGCTCGCCTTTTTCCAGGCGGTAGAGCGATTTGACGTCGGAGAAGAGTGTCTGCATGTAATGCTCGTTGACCTTCTCCTTGCGCTGCATCGACTTGGTGACCTCCTCGATGAGCTGGCCCGCGGCGTCGCGCAGGGAGGCGGAGCCGTTGAAGACGGGCGTAACGAAGGTGTTTTCCGTGTTCGCGAGCAGGAGCTTCGCGGCCTTGATCTTGATCTCGTAGTGGTCCTTATCGCTGCCCTCGAGGGCCAGATAGGTCTGATATTCCGCGCTCTGCTGCGCCCGCTTCGTGACGGGGACATAGCCCTCGGTTTCGGAGTAGGCGATCTGCACGGAGTTCGTCAGCATGAACTGGGCGAAGAACCAGGAGGCCAGCACCTCCTGCGGGTCCTCCTTGTTGAAGACGCAGAGAGAGGGGCCCTGGGAGATCATGCTGGGATGCTCGGTGTCGAACTGAGGGACCGGCATGACGACCGTTTCGAATTCGACATACTGCTCGCGGCTGATGTCCGAGTTGGGCGCGTCCGAGCCCATCCAGGTGGCGCCCGCGGTGGAATCCACGGCGAAGATGCACTGGCCGGCGTTCAGGAAGTTGGCCGGGTAGCTCGAAATCTTGAAGGTCGAGAAGGCGCCGGTGCCGGCGTGCTCGGCGATGGTGAACAGAAGCTCCTTCGTGGTCGGATTGAAAAGACGGATCTCGCCCTCGGGCGTGGAGTAGCCCGCATCCAGCTGGTGCAGCATCTGGATCATCATGTTATCCGTGGACTTATAGATGAAGGGGATCATGACGGTCTGGCCGTTGACCAGATACTTCCCGTCGGCGCCCTTCTTCACGGCCGCCTCGGAGACCTCCCAGATGAAGTCCCAGGTCAGGATCTCCGGCAGGGTGTAGCCGAGGGCCTCGACGAAGGTCTTGTTGACGTAGCAGGCCTCGGTGGAGCGCATATAGGGCAGGGCGTAGTAGTGCTCGCCGATTTTGCACTCCTCCATGAATTCGGGAACGATTTCGTCGAAGGAGAGGGAGTCGAAGGCGACAGCGCTGCCGCCCATGCCGTATTTCGGGTCTCGGATGAGGCTGTCAAGCTCGACCATGGTGTCCGCGCCGGTCAGGTAGGTCGCGATGTGGTCGGGGTAGGTGATGCAGACATTGGGCGTCGTATCCGTGGCGATGTTCGTGATGACATCGTTGTAGATGCGCGCGTAGTCGGTATAGTAGCGGACCTTGACGTGAATGTTCGGATAGCAGGCCTCGAAATCCTCGATGGCCTTGTTGTAGATGTCGACCTGGGCGCGGTTCGTATCGTTCTTGGCCCAGAAGACGATCTCGAATTTCCGCGAGGTGTCGAATTCATCCGGCATGTCGAAGGAGAAGCCGCCCTCTTCGGAGGAGCCGTCCGGCGCCGCGCCGGTCAGGCCGTCGTCCGCACAGACCGGCAGGCAGCTGCCCAGCACAAGCGTCAGGGCCAGCAGGAAAGAAAAGATTTTTTTCATCCTTTGGTACCTCCTCGGGAAACGCCGGCCATGATCTTCTTGTGGAAGATCAGGAAGAGGATGAGCAGCGGCAGTGAGATCACCACGACCGCGGCCATCATCGCCGGGATGTTTTCGCGGCCGAAGCCGTTTTCGCGGATCTCCTGGATACCGTTCGAGACCAGGAAGTAGTTCTGGTCGTCCGTGATGAGGCGCGGCCAGACGTAGGAGTTCCAGCACTCAATGACCTTCAGAATGATGATGGTCACGACGGTGGGCTGGCTGATGGGCAGCATGATGGTGGTCAGGTACTTGAAGTCGGAGGTGCCGTCCACCTTGGCAGCCTTGTAGAGCTCGTCCGGGATGGCCTCGAAATTATCCTTCAGCAGGTAAATGTAAAAGACGGAGGTGACCGACGGCAGGATGAGGCCGGTGAAGGTGTTGCGAAGGCCCGCCTTGGTGATGGTGACAAAGTTCGTGATGACGACGAGCTCGTTCGGGATCATCATCAGGGAGAGGAAGAGGGTGAAAAGCAGGTTCTTGCCCTTGAAATCCAGGCGGGAGAAGGCGAAGGCCGCCAGGATGATGACGACCATCATCAGGGCCGTCGTGATGACGGTAAAGATGAGGGTGTTTCCGAAATAGCGTCCCAGAGGCACCTCGGTGAAGGCGTTCAGGTAGTTCTCAAGCGTAGGCGAGAGGGTGAAGAACTTCGGAATGCGCTCGTTGTTGTAGCTTCCGTACTCCTTGAAGGAGGTCAGGATCATCCAGTAGAAGGGGAAGAGGACCATCAGGCCCCAGAGGGTCAGGCAGGTGTAGGTAAAGACGTTTTTGAGCGTCGTGCGGATCCGGGCGCTCTTTTCGATTTTCTGATATTCGTGCTGATTGCTCATGGCGGCCTCCTTACTCGTAGATGTCGACCTTGCGGCTGATCATCAGGTTGACGGTCGTGATGGTCAGAACGATCGCAAAGAGGATCAGGGCCGCGGCGGATGCGTAGGACGGATAGCCGCCGCTGTTGCCGTAGAGCATATCGTAGACGTAGCCGACGATGGTGTTCATGCCGGCCGCATTCAGATTCGTGCCGAAGATGGCGACCTCATCGCTGTAGGCCTTGAAGGCGCCGATAAAGCCGGTGATGACCAGGTAGAAGATGGTCGGCGCAATCATGGGCAGAGTGATGGAGGTGAAGATCTTGCGCTTGGAGGAGCCGTCGATGCGCGCGGCCTTGTAGTACTCCTCGTTGACGGAGGCCAGGGCACTCGTCAGGATCAGGATCTTGAAGGGCAGGACGACCCAGATAGTGTAGAAGCACATGACGAAGATGCGCGCCCAATAGGGGCCGCCGATGAAGTCCACGCCCTCGCCGCCGAACCAGGTAATGATGAGGTTGACCATGCCGTCGGTGTAGGCGGTCTTCTTGAAGAGGATCATGAAGACGAGACCGACGGCCAGGGTATTTGTAACGTAGGGGAGAAAGTATACGGTCTGATAGAGCTCCTTCAGCTTCGGAATGGACGAAAGCCCCAGAGAAATGAGGAGCGCCAGGCCCGTGGAAAGGGGCACGGTGATGATCACGAGTATGAAGGTGTTCTTCACGGCCTGCAGGAAGAAGGTATCGTGCAGGACGAAGGAGAAGTTGTAGAGGCCGATCCCGTCATAGCTCTGCGAGGCGAAGTTGTAGCTTTCCTTGAAGGAGTAGATGACAACGTCCAGCAGGGGGTAGACCAGGAAGGCTCCCAGGAAGAGGATGGCCGGCAAAAGGTAGAGCCAGGCCTTGTACGGCTTGTTTTTCATAGTGCCTCCTTAGCCCTGCGCGTTCAGGCGCAGCTCGCTTTCCTTGTCGAAGATGTGGACCTTGGACGGCTTGAGCGAGAAGCGGACCTGCGCGTCGTTCTTTTTGATGAGGCCGTCACTCGGGATGATGGCGCGGACCTGCTCGCCGTCCATGGAGGGGTGCGTGCAGACGACCGAGGTGTCGCGGCCCATTTCCTCCACGCGCTTCAGGTCGCAGACGAAGGGACCGTCAGGATCCAGCGTGAAGCCCTCGGGACGGATGCCGACGTAGACCTCGCGGTCGGAGATGGCCGGGGTGTCGAGGACGCAGTCATCGCCCAGGTAGAGCTTGCCGCCTTCTATGCGGCCGCGGAAAACGTTGATGGCCGGTGTGCCCAGGAATTTCGCAACGAAGAGGTTGGCCGGAAGGTTGTAAACCTCCTGCGGCACGCCGATCTGGTGCACCACGCCCTCCTTCATGACGACGATGAGGTCGCAGATGCTCATGGCCTCCTCCTGGTCATGCGTGACGAAGATGGTGGTGATCTGCGTTTCCTGCTGGATGGCGCGGATCTCCTCGCGGGTCTGCAGGCGCAGGCGGGCGACCAGGTTGGACAGCGGCTCGTCCAGAAGCAGAATGCGGGGACGCTTGACGAGGGCCCGGGCGATGGCGACGCGCTGCTGCTGGCCGCCGGACATCTGGCTGGGCTTGCGCTCGAGGAGGTTCTCGATCTGGACCAGCTTGGCCGCCTCGAGGACCTTTTCCTCCATCTGCTCCTTGCTGAGCTTCGCGTCGCCCTTCAGATTGGTAAGGGGATACATGATATTCTGACGCACGGTCATGTGCGGATACAGGGCATAGTTCTGGAAAACGAGGCCGATGCCGCGGTTTTCGGGCGGGAGGTCCGTCACATCGTCATCGCCGAAGTAGATGCGCCCCTCGGTCGGTGCTTCCAGACCGCTGATGAGGTTGAGCGTGGTGCTCTTGCCGCAGCCGGACGGACCCAGGAGGCCGATCAGCTTGCCGTCGGGAATTTCGAAGTCGAAATCGCTGACGGCGATGACCTCGCCGCCGATCCTCTTGTCCCGGTTGGGGTAACGCTTGGTTAAATGTTCCAGTACAACTTTCATCTTGCAATCCTCCGTTTGAGAGCCTTTTACGCATTCATTATATGCCTTTTCCCTGCAATGCGCAAGGCTTGCATTTGTCCGCGGATACAGGTAAAATAAGGCTAAATCATCGCAGGAGGCGTGAGTATCATGTGTGACAGCATAGGCTTTGTGCCGGGCGGATCGGCCCGCGCTTTTTTCGCCAAGAACTCCGACCGCGGCCCGAACGAGCCGCAGATTCTCGAATATATCCCCGGCGGCAGGACCTTTGACAGCGTCCTGCACGCGACCTACCGCGACATCCCGCAGGTGCGCGAAACGCACGCGGTGCTCCTCTCCCGGCCCGTCTGGCTGTGGGGCGCCGAGATGGGCGTCAATGACTGCGGCGTCTGCATCGGCAACGAAGCCGTCTGGACGCTGGGCGCCTACGGCGACGGCGAGGTCCTGACCGGCATGGACCTGGTGCGGCTGGGGCTGGAGCGCGCCTCCACTGCGGCCGAGGCCCGCGACCTCATCATTGAACTTCTGGAGCAGTACGGCCAGGGCGGCAACTGCGGCTTTGACCACGATTTCTACTACGACAATTCCTTCCTGATCATGGACCGGAGCTCTCTCTATGTGTTGGAAACCGCCGGCAAAAAATGGGCCTGGAAGGCCTTCACGAAGACCTCCATCTCGAACCGCCTCTGCCTGGGCAGCGACGCTGATGCCTATTCCGCGGGCAAGGCCTATTCCTTCGCCGGACGCCACACGGAGCACTTCTACAACCTGGGCTCGGGCTCCGCGCCCCGTCTGGACGCGACCCGCGCCGCCGTGGAGGCCCTGCCTGAGGCGCCGTCCGCGGAGGACTTCATCCGCATCCTGCGAAGCCACAAGCCCGGCGCCAGACCCTTCACGGCGGGAAGCCTGCCGAGCGTCTGCATGCACTTCGGCGGCCTCGTCGGCGACCACACCACCGCCAGCCTCGTGGTCGAGCTAACTGAGGACGACATCTTAGTCCGGGCGACGGGCTCAAGCTGCCCCTGCATCTCATTGTTTAAGCCCTGGCGCTTCGGCGATGCCCTGCACGCGCCCTTCTTCAATGAGGAGAACGAGTCCGATGCGCAGGCCTATTGGCGCGAGCGCGAGGCCTTCAACCGTTCGCTGCTCGGCCGCATGCTCCCCGCTGCCTACTACGAGTCGCTGTACGCCCTGCAGGCCGACTGGCTGGCCTCCCCCGATG
>JAZRWR010000028.1:0-43652 GCA_045599825.1 Bianqueaceae bacterium
GTTTTCCATGAGAAGTTCCTTTTTAAGGATTATTTTTTAAAAAAGGGGAAGAACAAGGTTCTTCCCCTTAATGAGCGCAGATTGAATTATTCGATGAAGCTTACGGTTACGCGGCCGATCTTGGCGCCTGCGTAATCAGCAGCGCCGTCACGGTCAACAACGATTTCACCGCTCTTCAGCTTGGCAAGCAGCGCCTCGTATTCGGAAACGGAGAAGTTCTTCAGAGACCAGGTATCGGTGGGCAGGCAGACAGCGTCATCCTTGGCGCCCAGAGTCAGGCTGCCGGCGATGTCGGACCACTTACCGGTGAAGAACTTATCACAGGCGATCATAACGGCCTCACGCAGACCCTTGGTAGCGGAGGTAATGACGGTCTCAGACTCGGAAGACTGGTCAACGTCAACGCCGATAACCTTAGCCTGGTTAGAGGAAGCTGCCGCGAAAGCGGACTGGCACATAGAACCGCCGCAGGAGAAGACGACCTCGGTACCGTTGGTGTACCAGCCGTTCAGAAGAACCTGAAGCTCAGGAGACTGGGAGAAGGAAGCACCGTACAGCCAGCTGTAGTTCATGGTAACGTCAACACCCTTCTTTTCAGCAGCCGCCGCAGCGCCCTGAACGAAGCCGTAGCCGAAACGGCAGCAGGCAGGATTGGTTCCGCCGCCGCCACCGCTGAAGCCGAGCTTGGTGTAGCCTTCCATAACGGCAGCGTAGCCGGCCAGATAACCGGACTGCTCTTCCTGGAAGTCAATAGCGCAGACATTGTCCAGACCGAGGCTCCAGCCGTCGATGAAAACGAAGTCTACAGAAGGATAAGCCTTGGCAGCGGTTTCCAGAGCGGTAGCCTGCAGGAAGCCGGCGCAGATAACGATCTTGGCACCGTTATCGCAGGCATCCTTCATGGCATTGTAACGGTCATCATCCGTGGCCTTGTCGCCGTTAGCGGGCTGATAATACTTATAAGTCTTGTTGTTTTCCTTGGCATAGCGCTTGACGCCTTCCCAGGTGCCCTGATTAAAGGACTTGTCCTTCAGCTGGCCGACGTCGGTAACGAAGGCGATTTCGTATTTGCCGTCAGCAGATTCCATAACATCGGGAATAGCATCATAGTCATATCCGGACTTATTGCCGGAATTTTTGCAGCCGGTCAGGCACATAGCGGCCATCAAAACAGCAAGCAAGAGAGCTAATGCTTTTTTCATGCGTACAATCCTCCAATTGTATTTGCCTTTTCACGAGGCATTTTCGTACGGTTTGATTATAATGAGTCTTAATTGAAAAGTCAACAAGATGCATATAAAAAAGGCACGCGGTCATCGTTTGCCGCATGCCCCAGAACATTCCGTTCCTGAACGCTTCCTACTGCTTTTCAAGCGCCATCGCAAGCCTGACGATGCGGCTGGTGCCCAGCCGGTCTGCGCCAAGTGCAATCATTTTCTCGGCATCCTCCAGCGATGAAATACCGCCTGCTGCTTTAATGCGCACTCTCTCGGCCACGTTCGCCTTAAATAGCGCTACATCTTCATAGGTAGCCCCGCCCGTAGAGAAGCCGGTGCTCGTCTTGATAAAGTCAGCGCCGGCACGGGATACAATGCCGCACATGCGGACCTTTTCATCCTCAGTCAGCAGACAGGTTTCGATGATGACCTTCAGAATCCTTCCGCAGCAGGCTGCCTTGACGCGGCGGATCTCCTCCTCCACCTGCTCATCCAGGCCGTCCTTCAGCCAGCCGATATTAATGACCATGTCGATTTCGGAGGCGCCCTCCGCCACCGCCTGAGTGGCCTCAAAGCACTTGGCCGCTGTCGTATCATAGCCGTTCGGGAAGCCGATGACGGTGCAGACCGCCACCTGACCCTTGACATATTCGACAGCACGCGCCACATAAGATGCCGGGATGCAGACGCTGGCACAGTGATAACGCATGCCCTGGTCGCAGATATCCTTGATTTCCTGCCAGGAAGCAGACTGCTTCAGCAGGGTATGGTCGCATTTCTTCAGAATCTCACTAAGTTCCATAAGCTTACCTCTCTATTTTCTGAGCTTTCATCCAGCAGCGATGGCACATCGCGATATAGGAGCCGCTACCGCCGATCAGCACCTGTTCGCCCTCCGTGACCACGCGGCCGTTTGCGTCGAGACGCGCGTTGACGGTGGCCTTGGAGCCGCAGCGGCAGATGGTTTTGATCTCGGTGATGGAATCCGCCAGCTCAAACAGGCGGGCGCTGCCGGGGAACAGATGCGTGCGGAAGTCGCTTCGGAGTCCGAAACACATGACAGGTATATTCAGATCGTCCACGATCGCGCGGAAGGCGTCGATCTGTTCAGGCGTGAAGAACTGGCATTCATCGGCGATGATGACATCCATGGGATCAGCCTTCTCAAATTCAGTCATGATATCGGTTTCCGGGTAAATGACCGTGGCCTTTTCGGACAGGCCGATGCGGGAGCGGATCCATTCGACCCCGTCTCGGTCATCCGTGGCGGGCTTCAGAAGCCACACCTTCATACCCATTTCCTCATAATTGAATTTGGCGATCAGGGCATTTGCCGTTTTCGAGCTGCCCATCGCTCCGTATTTAAAATAAAGCTTCGCCATACAAAAACCTCCGCTTCAGGTTTCTTTTCTCCATTATACTTCGATGATATAGCGTTCGCAAGCATTGATTACGCTCGTTTTTCCGTAGCTCGCGACACGCTTGAACCGATGCGTGTAGGATTTATGCACATGCCCGTGAACAAAGAAGGCAGGCTGATAGCGGTCTAATAGATCCTGAAAGCAGGAAAAGCCGCGATGCGCTAGGCTTTCCTCATCGTTCAGGCCGAAAACGGGGGCATGCGCCAGAACGATATCGCAGCCCTTTTTACGCCAAAGCGCAAAGCGAAGGCGCCGGATGCGCACATTCATCTCCCGCTCCGTATATTGATTCGCGCCGAGCTTATAGCGGTAGGAGCCGCCAAGACCCAGAATTCTAAGCCCCTGATACTCCACCAGCTGACCGTCGATGCAGTCGCAGCCTTCCGGCGGACGCTTCTCATAGATATCGTCGTGGTTTCCGTGAACATACAGGAGCGGACAGTGCGCCATCGTCACCAGATACGACAGGTATTCCGGCTTCAGATCACCGGCGGATAAAATCAGATCAATATCATCAAAATAGGATATGTTGGCAGGTTCGTACAGAAATTTGGACTCTTCGTCGGAAATAAGCAGAATTTTCACAGTCAGATTTCCTCCGATGTCATCATTTCACGGGCGCGCTCGGAGAGCTCCTCAGGCCCAGGAATGCGTCCGATCACATTGTCCAGCAGCCAGTCCATCGTAACGATATCGCGTGTGGAGACGTAGCCGTCATCCATTGAGCGGCAAAGCCCGTTCTGGTCCTTGACAAAGCCGTCGAAGGGCCCGAAGGAGCGGTTGGAAAGCAGCCGCTTATAGGTTTTGACCATCTGACAGACACCCTCAGGGACAAGCGCCTCATCAACGGAAAAATCGACGACGCCGGATGAGAGGCCCCACCAGTAGTTGATGCCGGTCTCCTGGTCCTCGGCAAGCTCCCATGCGCCGCTCAGAATGCTTCTGAGAATTTTGGCATAAAAGCGGTCCCAGTTCCAGAAGGGCTGGCAAAGCGGCTGGCCTGACCCGTCCTCCTGCGGGCGAAACACACCGTAGCGGTCGGAATTAAGAACCGGCGTGTAGGTATCCGTGCTCGAAACGATATCCGCTCCGCATTCGGAAAGGCGTTCAGAAAGCTTCCTGCCCTTCTCCGTCGACCACAGCAGGTATACCTTCGCATCGGGATTTACAGTCTGCACGCCCCGCGCAAAGCCGTTGATATTCGCGATCAGCCCCGACAGTGGATAGTCGGCGATATAGGCGACTGTATCGTTTTTCGTCATGGTCCCGGCTACCAGTCCGGCCAGGAATTTGGCCTCATACATGCGCCCGTAATAGGTGCGGATCTGACGGTAAGCCAGGTTGACCGAGCAATTCAGGATTTTGACGTTCGGATAGTGCGCTGCGCACTTCAGGCTGGCTTCACGAAGCCGCGGCGAGGTCGTAAAGATTACATGAAAGCCCTGCTCGGCAATGCGCGCAAGAAGCTCCTCCGGATCTTTCTGCTCGGACAGCGCGTCGAAAAAGCTCTCTGTTGCGATCTGCGCACCCATCAGCTTTTCCAGTTCGAGACGGCCCTGCTCGTGACAGTAGGTCCAGCTGGAGGTCAAAGGCGTCCGGTCATGCACAAAGGCCACACGAAGGTGACGCTCAGCGCTAAGCCTCTCCCACAGGCTGGTGCGGCCGCCCTCCTCCTCGGGCACCTCAGCAAGGAATATCGGCTTGTTCTCCTCCAAGCGGCGGATGTCCTTCCAGATGCGCTTGGTCTGACGGTTGATACGGTCCTGTGTATGCGTCAGCAGGCCGTCAAAGGTAAAGAACTTCAGGTATTCAACCAGTCCGTCCCCAGCCGTCAGCGAAAGCTCCTCCCCGCCGTTTTCGCGAAAGGCCTTTTCAAAGCGTGAGTAGCCGGACATAAAATCCGCGCGGAAATCCGAGGTCCAATCCTCGGCCGCGGGCTTCTCCAGAAGCTCCAGCAAACGGCTGTAATTCCCTTCTCGAGACATCAGACAGTAATTGACGCCGCTCACTCGATAGAATTTCAGATAGTCGCTGTACAAGCGGAACTCGGGCGTGTCAGAGGGACGAGGCATAATGCGCGTTACCTGCGCACGAACCATCACCGCATCAAAAAATTTGAGGACACTGACGCGCTTGTTGCCCTCTACCACATAATAGCGGTTAAAAAACTCGTAGCATTTGATCGGCTCGCGGATGCCCTCGTCAAGATGCGCCTGACAGAGATTCATCCATTTCGCGGCGAATTCGCTTTTCTCGTCCAGAAGCGGCATGAAATCCGCGGAAAAGGCCGTCGAGCGGCCTCGGCTGTTCGTTCCGACCACCTGCTTCAGCGGAATCTCCTGGTCGCCCAGATAGATTTCGGCACCGAGCTCGATATTGGAGGTCAGCTCCTCCAGTGTCTGCAGATAAGGATAGATTCCTTTATCCAGGCAGTCATGATAACAGCGCTGTCCGGTTTTCAGCGCCTTCCGGTAGGTTGACAGAATTTCGGAAGTCATAGGATCGATGAAGCTCTCCTTAACATAGTTCCTCTACTATAGTTGATTCCTTCATTTTGGTCAAGCTTGAAAAGAAATTCAAGACGGTATTTGTCAAGCCCATCCGAAATGTGTTATAATATATAAAACCGTTTTTTACCGGTCAAGATACAAGCTAAGGAGTCGTATATGCTTTGTCAGATATGCAATAAAAATACCGCAGTCCTCTTCATGAACCGCGTCGAAAACGGGGAGGCCCGCCGGCTTGCCCTCTGCCTTCCCTGCGCGCAGCAAAAGGGGCTGCTCAAAAATATGTTCAACGCCCCGCCCATGAAGCCCGAGGATATGCAGAATCTCAGCTCTCAGATGAACGAATTCATGGAAAAGCTCAGCGAAAACGGCGATCTCGAAGGGCTCGAGCAAATGCTCCCCAACAAGCTGATGGAGATGCTGACCGGCGCCTCCCCGGTAGGAAATAACGAGGACGACAATCCCGAAAACGATTTCTCCGCCGAGACTCCCTCCGAGGATTCCCCCGAAGCCGGAAACCGCCGCAATCACCGCGGTCCCCGCAATGATTCACTGAAGGCGCTGCGCCGCTACAGCACGGATCTGACCGCCAAAGCCATCGCAGGAGAGCTTGACCCCATCATCGGGCGCGACCGTGAAATCGAGCGCATGACCCAGATTCTGAACCGCCGCACTAAGAACAATCCCGTGCTCATCGGTGAGCCCGGCGTCGGCAAGACCGCCATCGCCGAAGGCTTAGCGCTCAGGATCGCGCAGGGGCAGCTGCCCGAAAAGTTCCTGAAAAAGCGCGTCTTCCTGCTGGACATGACCGGCATTGTCGCCGGAACCCAGTTCCGCGGCCAGTTTGAAGCACGCATGAAAGCCATCATTGACGAAGTCGTTCAGGACGGTAACATCATCCTGGTCATCGACGAGATCCATAATCTGGTCGGCGCAGGCGATGCCCAGAATTCCATGAACGCAGCTAATATTCTGAAGCCTGCCCTCGCAAGCGGAAAAATCCAGATCATCGGCACCACCACGCTGGATGAATACCGCCGTTATATCGAAAAAGACAGCGCCCTCGAGCGTCGCTTCCAGCCCATCGTGGTTGACGAGCCATCCGCAGCCGATACCGTCGAGATTCTGAAGGGCCTGAAAAGCCGCTACGAAAGCTTCCACAACGTACACATCTCCGACGAGGTCATAAACGATGCCGTCTACCTCTCCAAACGTTATATCCACCAGCGCTACCTGCCCGATAAGGCCATCGATGTGCTTGACGAGGCCTGTGCGCGCGTCAGCCTGAAAAACACAGACCTTCACGAGCTCGAAGAAGTAAAAAAGAAACTGGCTGCGCTCACTGCCGAAAAAGACGATGCCGCACAGAACGGCAATTTCGAAGAGGCTGCCCGTCTTCGCGTGGAAGAGATCCGGCTTGAAAAAAGCCTGGAGGATCTGAAAAAGAAAGCCTTCAACAAGCCGCTTTGCTACGACGATGTCGCCGCCGTTATCGAAGGCTGGACCAAAATTCCCGTCAAGCGTCTGACACATGAGGAAGCCGATAAGCTCATGGCCCTTGAAGATCATCTGCACGAGCGCCTCATCGGCCAGAATCAGGCCGTTTCTGCCCTGGCCCGCGCCATCCGACGCAACCGCAGCGGTTTCCGCAAGGATAAGAAGCCGGCCTCCTTCATCTTTGCCGGTCCCACCGGCGTCGGGAAAACCGAGCTTGTCAAAACACTCGCCGTCGAACTGTTCGGCAGCGAGGACAGCCTGATCCGCGTTGATATGTCCGAATACATGGAAAAGTATTCCGTTTCCCGTCTTATCGGCGCGGCGCCCGGCTATGTCGGCTATGACGAAGGCGGCCAGCTCACCGAAAAGGTCCGCCGTCACCCCTTCTCCGTGATCCTCCTCGACGAAATCGAAAAAGCCCATCCCGACATTTTCAACCTGCTGCTGCAGATTCTGGACGACGGCCGCCTGACCGATAGCCAGGGCCGCACCGTCAGCTTTGAAAACACCGTCATCATTATGACGACCAATGCCGGCTCAGGCTATAAGAACAACGGCCTCGGCTTTAATTCCGATGCCGAAAGCAGCCGCACCGAACAGACCGAGGCTGCGCTCAAGGAGCTTTTCCGTCCTGAATTCCTGAACCGCATCGACGAGATCATCTGCTTCCACTCCTTAACTCACGAGGAGCTGCGTGAAATCGTCGAGCTGATGCTGAAGGACGTCTATCAGGCAGGTATTCGCCAGAGCATCACCGTAAGCGTAAGCGATGAGGTCAAGGATTTCCTGGCCGAAAACGGCTATGATCCTAAGTACGGCGCGCGTCCGCTCCGCCGCCTGATCCAACGCAGTATCGAGGATGAAATAGCCGAGGCCTTCCTGACCGGAAGCATTGCCGCCGGCGATACCGTAAGTGTTATCCTGAACGAGGGCAAGCCCACGCTGCTTCGTCTTTAAGTCTCCCGGCTTCTGCCCGAATTGCGCATATTTTTGTCACAAAAAAATATACACAAAAGCTCGCTTCGGTGATATAATAGCTTCGATAAGGAAGCGCTTTGTTTTCCGTGTCATATCAACCAAGAGGTAAGATCATCATGGTAGCCATTATCAATGCCCGGATCATTCAAGCCGACCATATCATTCCGAACGCAACGCTTGTGATCGACGGCGAAAAAATCGCCGCATTCGGTAAGAAGCTTTCCACTGTCGGAATGGAAATCATCGATGCCAAGGGCGCCTATATCGGGCCGGGCCTGATCGATATCCACACCCACTCCGACGGAAACACCTTCTTCTACGATAACCCTGCCGAAGCCGCTAAAACCGTGCTTGCGCACGGCGTCACAGACGTTCTGCCTGCCCTCTACTTCAACACGGGAAAGGATGAGCTCCTTGCGCAGATTAAAAAAATCAAAGAGGTCAAGGAAAACGGCGAAGCTCCCAACATTCTCGGCCTTTATATGGAAGCGCCCTATCTCAACCCCAAGTTCGGCTGCAACCGCGAAAACAACCCCTGGAAAAATCCGATCAAGCGCAAAGACTACCTGCCCCTGATTAAAGAAGCCGGAACCTTCGCCAAGGTCTGGTGCGTCGCGCCTGAGCGCGAGCACATCCTTGATTTCGTCCTCGATGTCAAAAAGAACAACCCGGAAGCTGTCCTTTCCGTCGCACACAGCGAGGCTGAGCCCGGGCAGATCGAGGCCCTCCTCCCCTACGGGCTGAGGCTGGCCACCCACCATACCAACGCCACCGGCACACTATACAAATATCCGGAATGCCGCTCAGCCTGTGTAGACGAAACAGCCCTGTACAATGACTGCATCTACACCGAGCTCATCTGCGATAAGGTCGGCATCCACGTCGCCCCCTACATGCTGCGCCTGATCAAAAAGATCAAAGGCGATGACCGTCTCATCCTGATATCCGACGCCTTTGTCGAGCACGGTCCTGTTCCTGCAGACGATCTGTACGAGGGTGCCGACGATATCAACTTCGATTTCAGCGGCGAAATTGCCGGCTCCAGGATGATCCTGGACGGGCCCTGCCGCAATATGATGGTGCATACGGGCGCCTCGCTCTGCCAGGTATTCAAGTATGCCTCCTCCAATCCCGCACGCCTTCTGGGACTCAGCGACCGCGGTTCCATAGCCGTCGGAAATATCGCCAACCTGATTCTGGTCGATGCCGAATTCAACATCCAGTCTGTTTTTCTCGCCGGAAAGCGAGTTAAATAATTCAAAAGGTTTAAGGAGAAAAAAATGAGCAGTTTTATGACCGACCCGGCAACAAAATTCGATTTTCAGCCCTCCGAATTTGTTCCGTTCAAGGACAAAAAAGTATGCGAATACGTCCGCAGCCTCTCCGGCAAGGATCTCGAAAAGAGAGAAGCCTGGTGGCATCCCGAATTTAACGTAAAGGTTATGATGAACCCCCATCCGGTTCTCATTTCCACCCTCTTCTCTCGTCTGAAGGCCGCTTCTGAGGCCGGCAAATCCTTTACCATGATTCTCGGAAACCCCGAGCCCGAAACCTACATTCCGCTGTCCCAGCTGATCAACTATTTCGGCGTCGACTGCTCCAAGGTGCACCTGGTCGCCGAGGACGAATGGGCCGATCAGGACGGCAATATCGCTCCTATCACCTATGAAGCCGGTTTCGCGCATTCTCTGATCAAATACTTCTACAATCAGATCGACGAAAAGCTCCGCATGCCCATGGAGAACGTCCACTTCCCCACCAACGCCAATATCAAGGATTATTCCAAGATCATCGAAGATATCACCGAGGGAACCGGCGCGGATATCGCCTCCACCTCTCCCGGCTGGACCGGCCACATGGCTTTTGTTGACCCCATCCCCGAATTCATCGGCAGCGGCGATATTGAAGAGTGGCTCAATCAGCCTGCTCAGATTGTCAAGCTTCATCCGATGACCATCATGCAGAACTCGCTGAACGGCACCTTCGGACAGTCCGGCGATATCGCGAACGTTCCTCCCTGTGCGGCTACCATCGGTCCCCGTGATGTCCTGCATGCGAAGGAGCGCATGGAGGTTCATGCGCTGGCTACCTGCGGCACCTTCTCCTCCTGGCAGAGAATGACCAGCCGCCTGGTTACCCACGGTCCCGTTACGCCCTACATCCCCAGCACCATGCTGCAGACTCAGAAGACGCAGGTTTACATCAGCGACGAGCTGGCCGCGCCCTTCCAGTGCTGGGAAAAGGTCGGATATTAATTTCCTTATAAATTTTCAACACAAAAGTCGGAGTGCTCTTATGAACACTCCGACTTATTTTTGCAGGGACAAATGAAATAGCTTAATAAAAATCACTTGCCTCCGGAAGACCGTTTACCCGTGTCTGACGGAGGCATGTAAATTATGAGAAGCTGTCATTGGTAAGGTCGCCGCTGCCCTTCAGGTCGATGGGATCGCCCAGAAATTCGGGGCTGGGCTGGATGATCGTGTAGCCGAAGGCCTTGACACGGGCCAGTACCTCGCGGCCCCAACGCGAGAATGCGCCGTAATAGCTGACTTGTTCGCAGGCCACACCGTAAGCGTCCAACCCGAGCTTGCGGGCGTAAAAAACCGAGCGGTACAGGTGATAACGCTGCGTCACGATGATAATTTTCTTCGCGCCGAAAACGTCGCGTGCACGGTACATCGAATTGTAGGTGTTGATGCCGGCGTGGTCCATGAAGACATCCTCGGAGGGAACGCCCTGAGCGATTGCCTCATGCTTCATCGGGTTGACCTCGTCGTAGCCGTCATCGCGGTGGTCACCGCTCATCAGAAGCTTGGGAGAAGCGCCCATCTTGTACAGGCGGATTCCGCAATCGACGCGGTCCTGAAGCATCGGACACAGCGTTCCGTCGGCATAGACACTGCAGCCCAGCACCAGGACGCAATCAACGTCTTCAAGCTCCGCCGCCTCTTCTTCGCTCAGGAAATAGGGATTCGCTTCTGTGATTTCATAAATATTGATGAAAAACAGCGCCAGAAGGCCAATACAGCCAAGTACCAGCAGACCGCGCCAGAAGCGGCCTTTTTTCGTTTTATTCGACATTCAGGATATCCTTAACCTTGCTTTCGGAAAATTCGGTAAAAAGATGCTCATTCAGAGTGCTGAGGAAATAGTTGATGCGCTCGCTGTGGTCCAGTATCTGAAGCGCATCACCGCGGTCCTTCGCCTCAAGGCCGAGCATACGGCCGAAGCTGTTCCATTCAACGGCGCGTTCCTCGCTCATTGCGCTGATCACATCCTCAAAATGATCGAGCACAAAATAGGAGATAATTTCCTGGAAATCGTCCTCGTAGGTCGTCCAGTAGGCGCCGGTACCCCATTCGTTTTCGGCAGCCATCACACGTCGGCCGGTGAATTCCATCAGCATCTCGGTGACATAGCTGAAATCCTCCGCATGCAGCTCGCCGCAGGGCTCCAGGATCTCGTTGGCCGTTTCATCGTAATCCTCGGGGAGGGTCAGCTCATCTGTAAGAGAGACATCCTCATACCCATCCGCTTCGTCATCCTCTTCGTCGGCGACGGAAATCAGATTATAGCGGCGGCCGTAGGTAAAAGCCTCCTTCAGACGGTCGCGAAGCATGCGCCACAGCGTGTTCTTGTTGAAGGTCCGACTGTATTCCGTCACAAAATCGTCTTCGTCGAACAAAATGTGATGCTTTTTACGGAAGGCTTCTTTTTCCGCCTTCCCCTGCTCGTAGAAATCCTTAGGAGAGCTGTCCAGAATGCGGTTCAGAAAGTCCACATGATAGCGGTCATACTCTTTGAAAACATCCTCATAAGCAAGCTCAACTGTATCCTGCTCAAGTCCGGCCTCATTAAATTCGATGCCGCGCTTTCTAAGATCCTCGCGGATATAGGCCGCGTTCACACCGACTAAAAGCTGCCCCATCACAAGGTCCTCGTTATTGTCGAAGGCCATATCGACAAGATAGGACAGGTCCTCCTCCAGCTCCGTAAGGATGTCGCGCTCCACAAAGCTAAGTTCCTCGTTTTCGGCAGCGATATAAGACTTGCAGCTCTCATACTCCGCCAGCATGTCGTAAAGAACACGGTGCTGTGCCTTATTGTTCTGAACCAGCTCGTATACGGTGGTCGCGACCGTGCTCAGGATGTCCTCCTCATGCAGTTCCCCGTAAAGAAGCTTTTCGATTTTTTCTTTCATGATAACAAATCCTTCAGGTATTAGTCGAGATGCGTCAGATTCCAGATGCGCTCATCATATTCAAGGACCGAACGGTCCGCGGCGAAAATGCCGGACTTGGCTGTATTGATAAGTCCGACACGGTTCCACTCAAGCGGCTTCCGGTACAATGCGTCCGCCTGGTTCTGAGCCCGGCAGTAATCCTCGAAATCGGCCAGCACCAGATAGGGATCGGCCATGCTGCCGTAGCTGGACATAACCAAGGAATTGACCAGATCCGGGAAGGCGACCTTACGGCCGGGGGCGCCGATGCCGCTTGAAACGGCCATCAGAATACGAGAGATCCAGGAATTGTTCTGGTAGTAGTTCATGGCGTTGTAACCCTCGCGGATCAGGCTGTTGACCTCGGGGGTACGCAGACCGAAAATAAACATGTTCTCCTCGCCGACCTCGCGGGCGATTTCGACATTCGCGCCGTCCATCGTGCCGATCGTAATGGCACCGTTCAGCATGAATTTCATGTTGCCAGTGCCGGAGGCCTCACGGCCTGCAGTGGAAATCTGCTCGGACAAGTTGGCAGCCGGCATCAGAATCTCAGCGACGCTGACGCGATAATCCTCCAGGAAGACTACCTTAAGACGGTCCTTCATGTCGGGATCCGTATTCACCATATCCGCAAGCGCATGAATCAGCTGAATAATCCGCTTCGCGCGGCCGTAGCCCGGCGCTGCCTTTGCACCGAACAAATAGGTGCGCGGCACGGTCTCCCGGTTTGGATTATCTTTGATTTCATAATACTGACGCAGGATATGCAGCACGTTCAGAAGCTGGCGCTTGTACTCGTGCAAGCGCTTCGCCTGAACATCAAAAAGGCTGTCCGGGTCGATCGAAATACCGTTTTCCTTTTTGATATACTCCGCCAGACGCAGCTTGTTCGAATACTTGGCCTGGCCGAAGCGCGCAAGCACCTCAGCATCATCCGTAAAAGCCATCAGCTTTTCGAGTTCCTTCGGCTCACGCAGAAAGCCTCCGCCGATGGTGTCCTTCAGAAGTCCGACAAGCTCGGGGTTGCACTGCCCCATCCAGCGGCGGTAGGTGATGCCGTTTGTGACATTTCGGAACTTTTCGGGGCTGACAAGGTAGAAATTATGGAAGCAGTCGTCCTTCAGGATCTGCGAATGCAGCTCGGATACGCCGTTAACGGAGAAAGCGCCGGCAATGGCCAGATTGGCCATGCGGATCTCGCCGTTCGCCATGATGGCCATATTCGAGATGCGGTCCCAGTCGCCGGGGAAATGCTGCCAAAGCTTCTTGCAAAAGCGCTCGTTGATCTCACAGATGATCTGATAAACACGGGGAACGACCTGCTTGATCAGGTCCTCCGGCCAGCGCTCAAGTGCTTCGACCATGACCGTGTGATTGGTATAGGCAACGGTTTTCGTGACGATGTCCCATGCCTTGTCCCAGCCGTAGCCGTAGATGTCCATCATCAGACGCATCAGCTCGGGGATGACCATCGCAGGATGCGTGTCATTGATCTGGATGCAGTAATGCTCGGACAGACGGTCAAGTGTGCCGAAGCGCTTCATCTCTTTCTTAAGAATGCTCTGCACCGAGGCCGAGATAAAGAAATACTGCTGCTTCACGCGCAGAGACTTGCCCTCGTAGTGGTTGTCCTCCGGATAAAGAATCTTGGAAATGACCTCCGCCATTGCCTGCTGCTCGAGTGACTTCAGATAAGCGCCCTCGGAAAAGAGCGCCATGTCGATGCTGTAGGGCGACTTGGCCTGCCAGAGACGCAGGGTATTGACCGTTTCATTCTGATAACCGGAAATGAGCATGTCGTGAGGCACCGCGTTGACGCTGACATAGTTCTCATGCACGATATGCATGCGGTCATTACGCCATTCCTCTCGGACGGTGCCGCCGAAGCGCACCTCTTCGGTTTCATCGGGCTTCGGAACCAGCCAGACGCGCCCGGAATCCAGCCAGCTGTCGGGAAGCTCCGTCTGCTGACCGTCGATGATCTTCTGCTTAAAAATACCGTACTCGTAGAGAATGCTGTAGCCGGTCGCAGGCAGGTTCTGAGAAGCCATTGCGTCCATGTAGCAGGCGGCCAGACGGCCGAGACCGCCGTTGCCGAGCGCCGCGTCATGCTCGACGCTGCAGATGGTTTCGAAGTCGGTGCCGAACGAACGCAGGCTCTCCTCCACCACCTCGCTGAGACCCAGGTTAAAAACATTATTGCGAAGCGAGCGGCCGAGCAAAAACTCCATGGAGAGGTAGCAGACCTGCTTCGCGTTCGCTTTTTCGATTTTTTCCTGTGTGTCGGTCCAGTGCTCCATCATCATGTCGCGGATGACGGCGGCCAAGGCGTTATAAATCATCACGGGAGTCGCTTTTTCGGGCTCGGCGCCGTAATGACGGAGGATCGTAGTATTCAGTCGGATTTTAAGCTGTTTCGCATCCATAATCAGTATTTTCCTTATGAGGTAATATTATTTTTCAGGCTGAAGCTTTTGATACAGAGCCAGGTAGGCATCAGAAGAGGCATCCCAGCTGAAATCGGTCTTCATAGCGTTTTGACGGGCTTTGGCAAGCGCATCCGGATTAGCGCAGACGCCCAGGGCTTCCTTGATCACATAGACCATGTCGGAGGCGTTAAAGGCGGCAAAGCTGAAGCCGTTTCCGGTGCCGGCCTGAGGGACAAAGGCTCTTACGGTATCATATAGACCGCCCGTTTCGTGTACGATGGGCAGGCTTCCGTAACGCATCGCGATCATCTGAGAGAGACCGCAGGGCTCCGTGCCGGAGGGCATCAGGAAGAGATCCGAAGCCGCATAGATTTTGGAGGCAAGGTCGGCGCTGAAGCAGATATTTGCGCTCACACGACCGGGATAGCGGACGGCCGCCTGACGGAAGAGCTCCTCGTACTTCCATTCACCGGTCCCAAGAACAACCAGCTGCATATCCTCCTGCAGGATCTCGTCGATCTTTTCGGCCACAAGCGAAAGTCCCTTGTGGTCGGCCAGACGCGTGATCATCGCCATCATCGGAACGTCACGCTCGGGCAGACCGAGCATCTTCTGAAGTGCCTTTTTATTTGCGGCCTTCCCGCTCTTGACAGAGCTTTTCGCATAATTCTTGAACAGCGCCTTATCGCTTTCGGGATTATAGACCTGGGTATCGATGCCGTTGATGATGCCGGAAAGCTTGCCGCGGCATTCCCAAAGCGTCTCCTCCATCCCATGCCCGTACGCGGGTGTAAGGATCTCCTTGGCATAGGTGGGGCTTACGGTGTTGACCCAGCTGGCAGTCTGAATGCCGCCCTTCATGAAGTTGACTGCATCACCCAGACGGATCAGACCGTTCACATAATCGTTCCAGGAAAGGCCGAGCACATCCTCGGTGATTTTCGGATCGTACACGCCCTGATATTCGATGTTATGGATCGTATAGAGCACGCGCAGGTCCTCGTAGCCCTCTTTTTCGTGACGGTAAAACTTTTCAAGAAAGACCGGAATAAGAGCCGTCTGCCAGTCATTGCAGTGGATGATGTCGGGGATGCCGCCCAGCTCGGGCAGGCACTCAAGCACCGCGCGGCTGAAAAAGGCGAAGCGTTCGGCATCGTCATAGTAGCCGTAAAGGCCCTTACGGCCGAAGTAGTACAGATTGTCGATAAAATAGAAGCTGATGCCATCCAGCTCCGCCTTCAGGATACCGCAGTACTGACGGCGCCAGGACAGAGGCACGCGCAGGTCCTTCACGTAGGAGATCCGCTGCTTGAGAAGATCCGGAATATCCTGGTAATAGGGAAGAACGACGCTGACCGATACATCCTTCCGGGCAAGCGCCTTGGGCAGCGCCCCGACCACATCGGCGAGGCCGCCCGTCTTAATGAAGGGATAGGCTTCTGAGGCCGCAAACAAAACTTTCATACGACTCCTCCTAAAGTGTGATTTTGAAGGGGTAAAGCGTTAAAAGGACGATACGACCGTGCCCTTCGGAATGACCATCGGATACAGTTCGTGCCCGATCATTTCGGAATTCTCGCGGACCACCGCATTCTTATCGGCGATGCAGTACTCAAGCCGCGCGCCGTTCTGGATCTCGCAGGAATGAAGGATGATACAGTTGCGCACGACAGCGCCGGGACGTACCTTGACGCCGCGGGACAGAATACTGTTTTCGACCGTGCCCTGGATAATGCAGCCGTCGGAAACCAGAGAGTTTCTGACTGAGCTGTCATCGAGGTAGAGCGCGGGGACATCGTCGTGGACCTTGGTATAGATCTTGTTCCGGCCATAGAAGAGTTCGCTGCGGACCTCGGACTTCAGAAGCTCCATATTGGCCTCGTAATAGGAGGTGATGGAGTTGATGGGCAAGTAGAGCCCGTCGAAGCGGTAGGCGTATATCTTCAGCTCTTTGACTCGCTTTTTCAGAACGTCGAGGTTCAGATTGTACGCGGAACGGTTGTGGCATTCCCAGATCAGGGTCTCCAGAAGGCTCTTTCCGATGATCATCTGCCCCATCGAAAGCTTCTCGCGGCCGACCAGGGGATCGATGGCAATATCGGTGACGCGGCCGTCATCATCCGTGCGGATGAAGCAGTCGTTTTCCTGGAAGGCTTCGTTGCGGGGATAGCTGCCCTCTTTATAAATCAGGGTGATGTCGGCATCCTTGGCCTTGTGGAAATCCATGGCGTTATCATAGTTCATATTGAAGACGCTGTTGGCAGTCGAAAGAATGACATAGTCATGATTGGAGCGGCGGATAAAGCTCTCGGCATTCATGAGCGCCTCCATCTTGCCGCGGTAAATCTCCTGCGAGTCCCCCTGGCCCTCGACCATAAAGGGAGGCAGTACGAAGAGTCCGTCGTTCTTCCGGTTCAGATCCCATTCCATGCCGCTGCCCAGATGATCCATCAGGGACTGATAATGGGTTCGGGTGATGATGCCGACCTTCGTGATGCCGGAGTTGACGAGGTTGGAAAGAGCGAAATCAATGATGCGGTAGCGGCCGCCGAAGGGAACCGAAGGCAAAGAACGCATTTCGGTCAGCGCCTTCATCTGTTCGCTGCGCTGGTAGGCAAAGATAATGGCCATCGTGTTTTTCATGTTCGCGTCCCCCTTTACAGATCTTCTTCTGCGACAGTGCCGGGAAGCACCGTGCAGCCGTCTGAAAGCTTCAATCCGTCACCGATCACCGCCAGATACTCGGCCATGGGATGCTTCTCAATCCCGGAGCGGTCTGCGTCCTTCGGAGCACCGACAGCAGCATTTTCGCCGATTTCTACGTCCTGGCCGACAATCGCATATTCGACGCGGGTATTCTTGCCTATGCTTGTTCCGGGCATCAGGACGCTGTCACGGACGATCGCGCCCTCCCCGACAAAGCAGCCGTTTGATATGATGGAGTTAATGACCGTTCCGTAGACCGAGGCGCCCTTCGTCACGATGGAATTATGCACCAAGGCCTCCTCAGCAATAAACTGCGGCGGTTCATCCGTAGGACGCGCAAAAATGCGCCAGAAAGGATCATTCAGCTTGACCGCCGGATGCGTGCCAAGAAGCTCCTGATTTGCCTCCCACAGCGAGGTCAGCGTTCCGACATCCTTCCAATAACCGGAAAATTCATAGGCAAACATGCGTTCCCCTGCGTTCAGCATCATCGGAATGATGTTCTTGCCGAAGTCGTTTTCGGAGCCGGGAGTCGCCTCGTCCGCTTCCAGATATGCCTTCATTTTCTTCCAGCTGAAAACATAAACACCCATAGAGGCCTTGGTGGATTTGGGCTGCGCAGGTTTTTCCTCGAACTCAAAGATCCGGTTGTTCTCATCGGTGTTCATGATGCCGAAGCGGCTCGCCTCGGACAGCGGCACATTCAGCACCGCAATCGTGCACGCCGCGTCCATGGCCTTGTGGTAATCCAGCATCGCGGAATAGTCCATCTTATAAATATGGTCGCCGGAAAGGACCACGACAAATTCCGGGTCATACTGTTCGATGAACGAAATGTTCTGATAAATGGCATTGGCCGTGCCCTTGTACCATTCTCCCTGCTTGCCCTTCATGTAAGGGGGCAGAATGGAAACGCCGCCGCTGTTGCGGTCCATGTCCCAGGGCTGTCCGTTGCCGATATAGGAATTCAGCTCAAGCGGCATGTACTGCGTCAGTACGCCGACGGTGTCGATCCCTGAGTTAATGCAGTTGCTAAGCGTAAAATCGATGATGCGGTACTTGCCGCCGAAGGGAATCGCCGGCTTGGCTACCTTCTTCGTAAGCACCGACAGACGGCTTCCCTGACCGCCGGCCAGAAGCATCGCAATGCATTCTTTTTTGCTGTGCATAAGGAACCTCCTAAAGATGAATATATTTACGAGCAATCGAGCACAAGGGAAAGAAGCGCCCTCCTCTTATTCAGCCGAGGCTTCACCGCCGGTGATTTCCAGGAAGAGGCAGGACATGGGCGGAACAGTCAGACTGAGGGAGTGAGCAAAGCCATGGAAGGGCAGCTCCTCGGTGATAAGACCGTCGCCGTTCGTAATACCGGTACCGCCGTAGCAGATCGCGTCACTGTTCAGGATCTCCCTGTACGAACCGGGCGTCGGGATACCGATACGGTATTTCATACGCGTGACAGGCGCAAAATTCATCAGACAGATGACCTCATGGCCGGCTTTATCGCGGCGCACGAAGGCCAGAATATTATTGGTGTTATCGTCGCAGGTGATCCAGCGGAAGCCCTCCCAGCTGTCGTCGTGCTCATAAAAGGCGGGCTTGGCAAGATACAGATGGTTGAGGTCCTTGACGAACTTCTGCATCTGGCGGTGTGCATCGTATTCCAGCAGGCACCAGTCCAGCTCATGCTGATAGTCCCACTCGATAAACTGACCGAGCTCGCCTCCCATAAAGAGAAGCTTTTTGCCGGGATGACCCATCATGTAGCCGTAGAGCGCGCGCAGACCGCGGAACTTCATTTCGTAGGTGCCGGGGTTTTTGCTCAGAAGCGATGCCTTCCCATGGACGACCTCGTCATGGGACAGCGGCAGGATGTAATTCTCGGAAAACGCGTAGGTCATCGAAAAGGTCAGCTGGTTGTGGTAGTCCTTGCGGAAGTACGGATCCTCACTGATATAATGCAGGACATCGTTCATCCAGCCCATATTCCACTTGAAATTGAAGCCGAGCCCCCCGTCATAGACAGGCTGGGAAACCTTGGGCCAGGCGGTGGATTCCTCGGCGATCATCAGAATGCCGGGGTAGGACGCGAAAACGGTGGTGTTGAGCTCCTGCAGGAAGGAAACCGCCTCCAGATTGCCGTTTCCGCCGTATTCGTTGGCAAGCCACTGACCGTTCTGGCGGCCGTAATCGAGGTAAAGCATGCTGGCGACTGCATCGACACGCAGACCGTCCACATGGTAAATGTCAAGCCAGTACATGGCGTTTGAAATCAGAAAATCCTTGACCTGAGGCTTGGAATAATCGAAAACCTTGGTACCCCACTGGAAGTGCTCACCCTTGCGGGAATCCGTATATTCGTAGAGAGCCTCGCCGTCGAAATTCGCAAGACCCGAGGCATCCTTGGGGAAATGCGCGGGCACCCAGTCCAGAATGACGCCGATGCCGGCACAGTGGGCCTGATCGACAAAATTCATGAAGTCCTTCGGTGTACCGAAACGGGAGGTCGGCGCGTAATAGCCGGTGATCTGATAGCCCCAGGAGCCGTCATAGGGATACTCGGCCAGCGGCATGAATTCGATATGCGTGTAGCCCATCTCCTTAACATAGGGGATCAGCTCCTCCGCCAGCTTGGTGTAGCTGAAATAGTTGCCGTCGCGGTAGCGCCGCCAGGATCCGGCATGGACCTCGTAGATGTTGACAGGGCCGGAATAAGGCGCGGACTCATGACGCTTCTGCATCCATTCCTCATCCTGCCACTCATAGCCCTCCAGTGAATAAATGCGGCTGGCGGTGGCGGGGCGGGTCTCCATGTGGAAGCCGTAGGGATCGGACTTATCGAAGACACGGCCATCCGCGGTTTCAATGCGGAACTTATACTTGGTATACTGAGCGAGCTCCGGCAGATGGGCTTCCCAGATACCGTCATCACGGCGGGTCATTCCATAGGCATGCTCGGGAATCCAGTCACAGAAATCACCGAATACCGATACCTTGGCGGCACGGGGCGCCCAGACACGGAAAACGGTGCAAAGACCGCCCTCCGCGCTCTCCTCGATATGCGCGCCCATGTACTGATACGCACGATGTTCTTCTTGCATGTTCAATCCTCCCTTAATTCTGCAGGAACTCTTGGATCAGACGATTTTCGTCGATAATCGGAATGCCGAGAGATTTCGCCGTCTTGTTCTTGGACGAGCCGCTCTCAAGGTCGTTATTGATCAAATAAGAGGTGTTTTTACTGACGGAGCCGGACACCTTGGCGCCGCGCGCCTCAAGCTCGGCCTTCAGCGCGTCGCGGTTTTCAAAATGCAGAAGGCTGCCGGTAATGACAAAGCACAGTCCCGTAAGCGATGCCGCCCCTGTCTTCTCCGGAAGCGCAAAATCAAGATAGGGTAGAATCCTCGCGATGGTATCACGGTTTTCATCCTTTGCGAAGAAGGCTGCGATTTCCTCTGCCATGACCGTGCCGATGCCCTCGGATTCAGCCAGAAGCGAAGGCGATGCCGTCATCAGCGCGTCCAAATCCCCGTTAAAATCCCGTGCCAGCACCTTGGCCGTCGCTTCTCCGACGCCGGGGATGCCGATCGCGTTCAGAAAACGCCACAGCTCGGTATGCCGGGACTTTTCCACTGAGGCTAATAGCTTCTCCAGGCTCTTTTCGCCGAAGCCTTCCAGACCTGCGATCTGTGTCCGAAAGCGCTCCAGTCGGTACAGATCCGCATATTCCTCAAGAAAGCCTTCGTCCAGGAAACGGGACAGGGTCATTTCGGAAAGACCGTCAATATTCATGGCCTGCCGTGACACATAATGCACCAGGCTCATGAGCGTTTTGGCGGGACAGACCGGGTTGGTGCAATACAGCACCCGCGCGTTTTCCTTCATGCGCAGCTCCGTGCGGCCGCCGCAGCGGGGACAGGCCTCGGGAAGCGGTGCAGGACCGGATTTCGTCAGATTTTCAGCGATTTGCGGAATGATCATATTCGCTTTGTATACCGAAACGCGGTCGCCGGGTGCCAGACGCAGCTCCTCGAGCATGCTGACATTGTGTACGCTGGCGCGGCGTACCGTCGTCCCCTCCAGCTCAACCGGCTGAAAGACTGCAACAGGGTTGATGGAGCCCGTACGGGAGGTGTTCCACTCGATCTCCTCAATAAGCGTTTCAGCTGTCTCATCCTGCCATTTGAAGGCGATGGAATGGCGCGGGAACTTGGCAGTCGAGCCAAGCGACGCCGCATAACTGAGAGAATCGTAGGTGAGGACCAGACCGTCTACGGGGAATGCAAAGCTTTCGACGCGCGCAGAAAAAGCTTCTATGGCTTTAGGCAGGGTTTGCGCGCTGACGCGCTGATATTCGACAACATTGAAGCCCTGGTCAGCCAGAAACTGCCAGCTCGCTTCTTTTGAATTGCCGAAAAGAGAGCTGTCCTCGGCCAGGCAGAGATAGACCAGAAGAGATACGCCGCGCTCGGCCGTAACGGCGCTGTTCAGCTGCCGGACAGAGCCGGAGCACAGGTTGCGGGGGTTTTTATACTGCGCGTCCGCGTCCAGCCTGCGGTTGACGCGCTCAAACTGTTCGTAGGAAATAATAGCCTCGCCGCGGACCGTCAGACGGCCCTTATAGGCGATAGAAAGGGGCACGCCGTCGAAGGTGCGGGCGTTGGGAGTAATGTCCTCGCCCACCTCTCCGTTTCCGCGGGTAGCTGCCTGGATTAAGCGGCCGTTTTCATAGGTGAGCACGCAGGTCAGACCGTCCAGCTTCCAGGAAAGCAGCGCCTCCTGGTCACCCAGCCAGTCAACCAGCTCATCCACGCTCTTGGTCTTGTCGAGCGACTTCATGGGCTCGGGATGAGCGACCTTCGGAAGGCTTGAAACGACCTCATAGCCGACCTTCTGCGTAGGAGAGCCGGACAAAATGATACCGCTCTCCTCTTCCAGACGCAGGAGCTCGTCATAGAGCGCATCATACTCGAAGTTGGACATGATTTCGCGGGCTTCCTGATAATAGGCGCGGGAAGCGGCGCGGAGCTGTTCGGAAAGCTCCTTCATGCGGGCAACGGCAGCAGATTCCATGGTTTCCTCTTTCAGATTTTTTTGAGATTGGCGAATTTCGCCATGATTTTTTTCACGCCGACTTCTCCGAAATTGATAGTCAGCATCCAATCGGCATTGAGCCACACAGCGTCGGTGATGATGCCTCGGCCGAACTTCGGATGGACGACAAGATCGCCCTTACCAAAAGCTGAACCGGCTTCGGGAGCTGCGGAAACCGCCTGTGTATGCGGCCTCGCGCTCGCAAAGACCTCCTTCGATGCCTTCATTTCCGCATAGCGGGAGGCACCCTCGTAACGGTAGGAGGGATAGTCGAAATCAGGATAATCACCGTCGGTAAAGCGGTAGGATCGTCCCTCGGAGAAATCTCGAGAGGATGCTCCCGAGTCGTCCCGGCCGATATAGCCGGCATCCATCCGTCCCGCCTGCTTTTCGTCCAGCAGATTCAGCGGGAGCTCCTTCAGGAAGCGCGACGGGCGGTGAGGCTCATACATGCCGTTCACACGGCGCTTTTCCGCACGGCTGATATAGAGCTTCTCCTGCGCACGGGTGATGCCGACGTAGCACAGGCGGCGCTCCTCGGCGATATCTTCTTCGTCCTGACTCGATACACTCATGTAGCTCGGGAAAATACCTTCTTCGAAGCCGGGCAGAAAGACGATGGGAAATTCCAGACCTTTTGCGCTGTGCAGTGTCATGAGCGACACGACATCGGCGTCCTGGTCATAATTATCGATAGATGTAATAAGGGACAGCTCCTCCAGAAAACCGGAAAGAGTTGCGTCGTCCGCGTCTTCCTCGTACTGCGCGGCGCGGTTCTTGAATTCCTCAATATTCTGCAGACGGTCCTCCAGCTTAAGCTCGTCATCCTTGGCCAGATAGGCACTGTAGCCGATATCGGACAGAATGCGGTCCGTAAGCTCCGCAATCGTGCAGCTGACAGAGTCCTCGCGCCATTTCTGTACCTTGAGAGCAAAATCGGACAGCTTCTTATTGCTGCGAGAAAACTCGGGAAGGCTGTCCAGCATCAGAACCGTAAAGCATATACCCCAGTCCTTTTCCTTTGCCAGCTCCAAAAGCTTCTGCTTGGTGACCTCACCGATGCCGCGCGGCGGCACATTCATGATACGCTCCGCGGACACATAGTCCTTATCGTTGACCAAAAGGCGTAGATACGAGAGAATATCCTTGATTTCCTTACGCTGGTAGAAGGGCGTCCCGCCGTAAAGACGGTAGGGAATATTATGCAGAAGCAGCGACTCCTCAAGCGCACGGGACTGAGAGTTCGCGCGGTACAGGAAGGCAGCTTCGTACAGATGGCGCCCGTTTTGCTGAAGGCGCATAAGCTCCGTAATCAGAACATCGGCCTCCTCTTTATCCGAGGGAACATGATAGAGCGTGATCAGATCACCGGATGCTTTGTCCGTCCACAGGGTCTTCTCCTTGCGGCTTTCATTGTTCCGGATAAGCGCGTTGGCTGCGTTCAGAATATTGGCAGTAGAACGGTAGTTCTGCTCCAGGCGAACCACATAGGCGTTTGGAAAATCCTTTTCAAAATCCAGAATATTGCGGATGTTTGCGCCGCGAAAGCGGTAAATGGACTGATCGTCATCGCCGACCACGCAGAGGTTCTGATACTTGGCCGAAAGGATGCTGATGAGCTTGTACTGGGCCGTATTGGTGTCCTGATATTCATCCACCATGATATAGCGGAAGCGCTCCTGATAGTAGTCGAGAATATCCGGATGCGAACGGAACAGCTGCACCGTGTCAAAAATCAGGTCATCGAAATCAAGCGCATGATTGGTGCGAAGCGTTTTCTGATAACGTTCGTAAACCTGCGCGACCTTTTCCAGATAAAAATTACCGTGGGCACGCTCGGCGAAGGTCTGATAAGAAATCAGCTCATTCTTGGCATTGCTGATTTCATTCAGAATGCCCTTTGGAGTGAACTGCTTGTCACTGAGCTCAAGCTCTTTCAGAATGCGGCGGACTATGGTCTTCTGATCTTCGGGATCGTAAATGATAAAGCCCTCATCCATGCCGATTTCCCGCTGATGGCGTTTCAGAATACGAAGGCAGCAGGCATGGAAGGTCATCACCCACATTTCACCGGCATCCAGACCGCAAAGTCCTTCCACACGTTCCTTCATTTCTCCCGCCGCCTTGTTGGTAAAGGTGATGGCCAGAATGTGATAGGGACGGACACCGAGGTCCTGTGTAAGATGAGCGATGCGGTAGGTGAGCACGCGCGTCTTGCCGGAGCCGGCGCCTGCAAGAATCAGTACCGGTCCCTCCGTCTTCAGCACAGCCTCACGCTGCCGCTCATTTAATGATTCCAATGAAAGCATAGTTGCGCAAAATACCCCATAGTATATTTGTCCAATCATTGTACCAAAAAAAACTGAAATAGTACAGTATTATTTTCAAATCAGAGTGAAATTGTTCATTGATGTCTTTCCGTGGCAGATGCAACGCGCAAGCTTGAAATCTTTTAGCGGAAAGGTTATAATGAATCAAATCATACTGTGAAGGAGGTTCCTATGTCCGAGAGTCGTTTTATCCGCAAAGGCGATGCATGGGTGCTTTTGCTGCTGCTTCTCGCAGGCCTTGCCCTCCTCATTTATTTTCAGTCGCGGCCAAAGGCATCCGCTGCGGAAATTTATGTCGATAACCGTTTGATCGCCTCGCTTCCTCTCGACAGGGACGGCGACTTCCGATTTAACGAATGCCCCGGCATCGTCTTCCGCGTGGAGAACGGCCGTGTATGCTTCCTTCATTCGGACTGTCCGGATCAGATATGCGTCTCAAGCGGATGGCTGTCGCAAAGCGGTGCCTGTGCAGTATGCCTGCCACATAAAACCGTTCTGAAGCTGAAGGCTGCGTCCGAGCCGGATGCCGTCGTTAAAGCCGTGCTCAAGGAGGTCCGCCTATGAAAACCTCCGTCAGAAAGCTTGCTCTCTGCGCGCTGCTGATGGCCTTCGCACTTGTTTTATCCCTGCTCGAGCAGTCTCTTCCGGTCTTTCCTATGCTCCCGCCCGGAGTGAAGCTCGGACTGTCCAACGTGGCCGTCATGTTTTCTCTGTTTTTTCTGGGCTTTCCTTACGCACTGACCGTCGGGCTTTTAAAGGCACTCTTCGTTCTTTTGACACGGGGGGCAGTATCGGGACTCCTTTCCGGTGCAGGCGCCCTGCTCTCCATTTGCGGGATGGGCATCGCTTCCCACTTAAAAGCCTCCTGGCTGCTCTCGTCGGTCATCGGTGCGATCCTGCATAATCTGGGGCAGCTTCTGGTCGTAAGCCTCTGGCTCGGCACTCGCTTTTTCAGCATCTATCTGCCTGTACTCATTCTTTCGGGCCTTGTGATGGGCGTTGTGACCGGTCTTCTCCTGAAGGTCCTGATGCCCGCCTTATCGCGGCTGCCCTTCGGAAAGGAGTTTATCCCGTGAAAAAGCTTCTGACTCTTCTGCTCACGTTCAGTCTCCTTCTCGGAATGAACGGCTGCACGGCAAGCGGTTTCTCCGCTTCCTCCAAGCAAAGCATCAGCTATTTCGATTTATTTGATACCTATTGCAGCTTTACCGCCTACGGGCTGAGCGAGGCGCGCTTTGATGAGGTCAGCCTGGGCCTCCATGCGCTCCTTGAACGCTTCCATCAGGAAAGCGATATCTACCACGAATATGAAGAAGCCAATCTGGCGACCTTAAACCGCTTGGCCGGTCACGAGAGCGTCCTGCTGAATGATGAGCTCGCGGACTTTCTGGACTGGTGTCTGGAGGCCTATACACTCTCGCAGGGCCGGGTCAACCTTTGCCTGGGCGCGGTCACCCGTCTTTGGCATGAGGCCCGTGAAACGAAATCACTGCCGGATCAGGAGGCCTTACAGGACGCTTCGCTTCATTGCTCGCCCAAGCTTTTATACCGCGGCGGAAACTGCTTCTATCTTAGCGACCCCGAGGCCTCCGTCGATGTCGGCGCACTCGCAAAGGGCTACGCCGGCCGTCTGGCAAAGGAATACCTTTCCGCACAGGGCGTCGAAAACTATCTGCTGAATCTGGGCGGAAGCCTGGTCGCCTCAGGCCGTCCCATGGGAAGCGGCCGCACCGATTTCACGATCGGTATTCAGTCGCCTGACCGGGATGAAGGGGTGTACGCCGATACCTTCCATCTGAAAAACCGCTGCGCTGCCACAAGCGGAGACTATCAGCGTTATTTTGAAATCGACGGTGTCCGCTACCACCACATCATTGACCCCCAAACGCTCTTCCCCTCTGCATATCAGCGCTCTGTCACGGTCCTCGCGGATGACCCGGCCCTCTGCGACCTGCTGTCCACCGCGCTCTTTCTGATGAACGAAAGCGATGGCCGCGCCCTTTGCGAACGCCTGGGCGCCGATGTTATTTATGTCAAATAGGAGTCCCTCATGCTGATTATTCTCGCGCTCGTCTTTCTTTTTGCCGATATCGTCCTCGGTAATTTTGACATCATACCGGATTGCGTCGGCTTCCTGCTTCTCTTCTTTTTCATGCTGCTGGCCCTGAAGAAGCGCGAAGTGAAGCCCCTGTGGCCGATTGTGGGGCTGGCCGCACTTTTGCTTTCGATTGCCGAGCTATTTCCCGGAGCAACGCCGTATCTTTTGATTCCTGCCTGGCTCGGCGTCGTTATCCTGCCCTTTTTCCTGGCAAGAAAGGCCTTTTCCGTCTGCCTGGAGCGAGCGATGGTACGTCCGGTCGCTCCGTCCGCGGCTGAGCGTGAGGCTTCAACAAATCTTGTGACCGCCGGGCTTCTTCTGATCGTTCTCTGCGAGCTGTCCGCTCCGCTCCTCGGCATTTTCTGGAATCTGTCACGCTATCTTCTCCTCGGGCTGAAAAGTCTGGCCGGTCTCTTTGTCATTCTCTGTTTCATCCGCATTATCTACAAAAAGCAGTATTAAGGAGGTCCCGCATGAATCTTTCGCAAAAAGAGCGTCAGCTTCTGGGACGCTTCCGCCTGTTTTCCGGGCTCCGTGATGACGAGCTTGAGCGCGCACTGACACTGCTTCAAGCCGAACGCGCTGCATATAAGGCTGACGCCGTCCTGAAAAGCCCCGGTGCGGCCTTCACTCGCTTCGGGCTGGTAATGACCGGCCTCATCAATGTTTACTCCGACGATATCGACGGAAACCCTGCCTTGATGGCCACGGTTACGCCCGGCAAAAGCTTCGGCGAATCACTGTGCATCCTCGGTCTCGAGGAAAATGTGACCGTCACAGCCGCTGCTGACAGTGAGCTTCTCTGGCTGTGCCCTCCCAGGGAACCGATGCATGATCTCTTCCGTCAGGAGCTTTGCGAGCGCTTCACCGCTTTGTTGGCAGAAAGGACGCTTAGCATGAACCGGCGCATCCAGATTCTTTCCAAGCTCACCCTCCGTTCCAAGCTTCTCACCTTCTTCTCTGACTACGGCGCCGCCGACGGCCGACCCTTTCTGGTGCCCTTTTCCCGTCAGGATATGGCCATATACCTCGGCTGCGACCGAAGCGCCCTCTCCCGTGAGCTTTCACGCATGAAGGAGGAAGGGCTGATCGACTACCGCGGCAATTGCTTCGCCGTGTATGACAGTGGTCACTTTGAGCACCGGCCGCAATAAGCTTCGAAAGCAAAAGGTCCGGAACCGGCTATATATGCCGATTCCGGACCTGATTTTATTTATAGGATTCGTCCGTGTTTCCGACGACATCCACCACGTTCATCTTATGCCGCGAGGCGGCCACACGCTTCATCAGCTCGTCATAAAAGAGCTGCTCATCAATCGGAAGAGTGATCTCGTGACCAAGCCAGGAGGACAGATGCATCGCGTTCGAAAGCATCAGACCGTTGATGCCCTCACGGCCGTCCGCGATCAGCGGTGTACCGTGTAGAATGCAGGCAGCAAAGGCGTTCATCACGCCGACATGCTGCGGATTCTGCCCGTCGCTTACAAGCTCAATGGGAGTTTTTTCGGGCGCACCGAAGGGGTTGGTGGCTGTTCTGGAAAATTCCTGCTCGGACTGAGAGAACTCCCAGGCCTTGACCTGACCTTCCTCGACGATGATGCGGGCGCGGTCCAGCTGAAGCTCCAGCCTGTTACTGCCGCCGGCATCGCCCGTAGAAGCTACAAAACAGCCCGTCGCCCCGTTTTGGAACTCCATGAAAGCGGTCACATCGTCCTCGACCTCGATGTCATGCCAGCGTCCGTAGGAAAGATTCGCGTTCACGCGGACCGGCAGACCGCAGATCCACTGAAGCAGATCAAGCTGATGCGGGCATTGGTTCAGGAGGACGCCTCCGCCCTCGCCGGACCAGGTGGCGCGCCATTCACCGGAATTGTAATACACCTGCGGACGGTACCAGTCCGTAATGATCCAGTTGACGCGGCGCAGCTGACCGTATTTTCCCGAATCAACAAGCTCTTTGACGCTCCGATAGAGGCAGTTGGTGCGCTGGTTGAACATCATCGCAAATACGACGCCGCTTTCGTCGGCAGCCCGGTTCATTTCGCGGGCGGCCATAGTATAGACCGCAGCAGGTTTTTCGACCAGCACATGCAGACCTTTTTTCATGGCCATTACCGCAAGACGGGGATGGTCATAATGAGGCACCGCAATTAAAACAGCATCCGCCAATCCGCTGTCCATCAGCGCTTCCGCGTCCGCAAAGACAGAAACGCTGCCGCCGGAGGCTTCGTAAATTTCCTTCCGGCGCTCCTCCTTACTGTCCGCGACAGCAGTCAGGACAAGCTCCGGACACTTCCCGTCCAGGATGTTCTGCGCGTGCTTGCGCCCCATGTTGCCGATACCGATTACTCCGATACGAACCTTATCCGATGGCATATCCGGCCTCCGAAATCAATTTTTTCAATGCCGCGTCGGCCGCGTCAAAGGCCTCATCCGCGGTATTATATTCAAACTTGCCGACCAGGGAATCGTCAAAGCTTGAAACAAGCGCGCTCATCCCGGAAAAGACAGTAAGGTGCGGCTCAAGGGTCAGTTCACGGCCCCCGGCCTCCAGATATTCGCCGAGAATCTCCGGAAGATGGCCGATGCCTTCCCCTGCAGGTACAACGACGCCGCTTTGAAGCGCATCCTTGATGTGCAGATACTCTACATAGGGCTTAAGCATTCCCCAGGCCTCGAGCGTTTCCTGCCCGCACTGAATGAAATTGGCGGGATCAAAAACTGCCTTCATTTCAGGCAGAGCCTTATGAAGCTTGAGGCAGCGGGAAGCGATATCACCGTAGATTTCTTTTTCATTTTCGTGGCAAAGGCTTATTCCGTATGGCTTTGCCGTCTCCAGCAAGACGCCGAGACGGTCGACGACCTCATCAAAAAACAGCTCTGGATCCTGTCCTTCCGGCATAAAAAAGCTGAACAGACGAAAATGCGAGGCACCCAGCACGGCTGCGTTCTCAAGCATCCGCTTAAACAGCTCCAGATGCGGCTGAAACTCATCCAGAACGGAAATTTTCCCGATGGGCGAGCCGACGGACCGGACAGAAAGGCCCTCAGCTGCCAGTCGCTGGCGGATCTCCAGAGCTTCTTCGGCATTAAGCTGCGACACATTGCGCCCATCGATTCCGCGAATTTCCGGGCCCAGATGCCCGTTGCGCTTCATTGCCGCAATCTGTGCCTCGAGCGACGCACCGGCTTCATCGGCAAAGGAACGAATTCGAATACTCATTTCACACCTCCTGCAAGAGCTATTTGTATTGTATCACCCGAAAGAAGCTTCTGCAAGAAGGAGCTTGCGTTGCGTTTGCAACCGACATTCAGTGTAAAACCATATATACTATATTTGTCTCCCGGGAGAATATTTTCTGAAAAGAAGAACAAAGTAATGAAAAAAATAACAGCATTCTTTCTCGCAGCCATTCTGCTGCTCTTACCGGCCTGCAAGCCGGAAATCGTAAGCGTCGCGCCCGCTATCCGCATCGCAGGCCTTAAAGGGCCCACCTCCATGGGTATGATTTACTGCATGGAAGCAGCCGACAAAGGCGAGCGCAGCTATCAGTTCAGCCTTCACGGCTCCGCCGACGAAATCACCCCCAAGCTGGCGCGCGGAGAGCTCGACATGGCAGCTGTACCTGCCAATCTGGCTTCCATCCTTTATCACAACACCTCAGGCGCCATCACAGTCCTTGCCGTCAACACCTACGGTGTCCTATATCTCGTCGAAAAAGGTGAGAATGTGACGGATTTTGCTTCCCTGCGCGGCCGCACCGTATATGCGACCGGCAAAGGCTCCACACCTGAATATACGCTTCGTTATCTGCTCCGGCAGAACGGCCTCGACCCCGACAAGGACCTGACACTTGAGTTCAAAAGTGAGCCGGCAGAGATTGTGGCGGTCCTTATGGCAGAGGAAAACGCCGTGGCGATGCTCCCGCAGCCCTATACCACCGTCGCGATGAATTCCGTCCCCGGGCTTCATACCGTCATGGACCTGAACGAGGAATGGCATAAGCTTGCCGTCGGAAGCGAATTGATCACAGGCGTATTTGTGGTCCGGACAGAGTTTCTGAAAGCCCATCCTCAGCAGGTCGAGGCCTTCCTGACCGACTACAGAACCTCTGTCGAAAAGGTTCGGAATGACTACAACGCTGCGGCACTCCTGATGGAGAAATTCGATATTGTCCCGGCCTCGATCGCCGCAAAAGCCCTTCCCTATTGCAACCTCACCTATCTCGACGGCGCCGAAATGAAAACGGCCCTGAACGGATATCTGGAAATTCTTTTCGCCCAGAACCCCAAGGCAGTGGGCGGAGCTGTTCCCGCAGATGAATTCTACTATGTCCCTTAATCACAAACAAAGCGTGCTGCTGAACCTGGCAGCGATCGCTTTTGCCCTTCTGTTATGGCAGGCCGCCGCGATGTGTCTGGGAGAAAGCTTTTTGCTGCCCTCTCCGCTTAAGATCCTGTCCAGGCTCTTCACGATCTGGCGCGAGGATGGCTTTTTCGTCGCCATCCTGCACAGCTTCAGCCGGATCGCGCTCGGCTTTTTGCTCGGAACCCTGCTCGGCTGCCTGCTGGCAATGCTTTCCGGCCGCTATCCTCTGGTCGAAATTTTCCTCCGTCCCTTCATGCTGACCGTCAAAACAGTCCCAGTGGCATCCTTCATCATTTTGGCCCTGGTGTGGCTGAGCGCCCGGAAGCTTTCCGCCTTTATCTCCTTTCTGATGGTGCTCCCGGTCATCTATAACAGCTTTTTGGGCGGCATCAAAGGGACCGACGAGAAGCTATTGGAAATGGGCCGACTGTTCAGACTGCCCTTCTATAAGCGTATCCGTTTCCTTTATTTCCCGCAGATGAAGGAAAACATCCTGAGCGGACTGGGGCTTGCCCTCGGACTCGCATGGAAGGCCGGCATCGCTGCGGAGGTCATCGGTATCCCGGGCGGTACCATCGGCGAAGCGCTGTATCAGGCAAAGGCCTATCTGAATACAACGGACCTCTTTTGCTGGACCTTTATCATCGTCCTTCTCAGCTTGCTTTTCGAAAAGCTCGTATTGGCGCTGGTCCGCTTCTTCTACCGTCAGGAGGAGGCCCGCGTATGAATGAAATCAAAGTAGTCGGCCTTTCCAAGTCCTACGGCGAACATATCGTTCTGAATCAATTAAGCTTTTGCCTAAAACAAGGACGCGTGCTCGCCCTGATGGGCCCCTCCGGCGTCGGTAAGACCACGCTGCTTCGCATTCTCTGCGGCCTGGAGCTCCCCAGCGACGGCCGCGTTGAGATCCCCGAAGGAACTCGCTTATCCGCAGTTTTCCAGGAAAACCGTCTCATTGAATCGCTCACAGTCAGTATGAATCTGAAGGCCGTGCTCGGACGCAGGAAAACGGAAGAGCAAACGGTCCTCCTCAACGCACTCGGTCTTAGCGATGTCCAAAACGCCCCCGTCAGAACCCTATCCGGCGGAATGAAGCGGCGCGTCGCCCTGGCACGCGCACTCCTCTTTCCCTCCGATTTTCTGCTTCTGGATGAGCCCTTCAAGGGCCTTGATGTGCTCACCAAGGATAGTGTGATGCGCGCTTGCCAGCCGTATTTTGAGGACAGGTTTGTCCTGCTCGTAACCCACGACGAAAGCGAGGCCGCTTTTTTCGACGCGGACAGACTGAATTTATGACAAACAAAAAAGCCCGCCTTTGGCGGGTTTTTCGATTGTTTGCAAAGGGGAAATAGAGCTGCTCAGGGAAAGTGTCAGCTTCCTTCCGTTTCCTCCAGGGCAGCCTGATATCCGCTGTCCCGGCTTCCGCTGACCATTACGGTATATATCTTTCCGAAATCCGCGTCAAAATAAACAGTCTCGAGAGGAATCTGATATTCCTCCGGATATTCATTTTCGAAGTTCGGATCAAAATACTCTGTTACCACAACAAAGGAAAGCGCAAGCCGGACAGAATCCTCCGGCTCCGTAAGCTGCCTTTGATAAAAGGACCAGTAAAGGTCGTCGCTGTCGCACTTCAGCAGGCTTTTATCGGCATTCGAAATCCCGCCCGCACCTACGGTTCCGTTCACATCATAATAGACGAGAAATAGTCCGATGTCCTCATCCAGATTCAGCTTGATGCGAATCATGATTTCATCCGGCTCCGCCTTCGGCTGCGAACTGCTGCGACAAGCCGGGAATGCAAACAATACCAAGGCAAGAACAAAAATTGCAGCGATAAGCCTGTGCTTTCTCCTCAAACTTCGTCTCCTTCCAACTCCGCAAAAACAGTTCAGACCACTCATACGGCAAGGGCACTCACGCGACCTTACTTTCTCTTTACCACAATCTTTTCGCTTGATTTGAAAATGCTTTCCGCGGGGATAAAGCCGCGCACGCAGGAGGTCGGATAGACCGTCGTATGTTTTCCGATTACGGTTCCGGGGCAAAGAACGGCGTTGCAGCCGACCTCGACATAATCCCCCAGCATGGCGCCGACCTTGCGGCGCTTGGTCTCGATTTCCTCACGGGCACCTTTGATGACCACATCCGAGCGGTCACTCTTTATGTTGGAGGTCACCGCGCCGGCGCCCATATGGGCCTTATAGCCGAGCACGGAGTCGCCGACGTAGTTAAAATGCGGCACCTGCACGCAGTCAAACAGAACCGCGTTTTTCAGCTCCACGGAATTGCCGACCACACAGTTTTTGCCGACGATCACGTTCCCGCGAATATAAGCCGAGGGCCGAAGCTCCGTCCCCGCGTCAATAATGCAGGGGCCGGCAATGCTCACATTCGGCGCAAGCGAAACGTCCTTCGCGATCCAGACCGTCTCCGAAGGATGGTCAAATTCCTCCTCAGAAAGCTCCGCACCCAGTTCGAGAATAAAACTGCCGATTTTGTCGAGGACCTCCCAGGGATATTCGGCGTTCTCAAAAAGCTTAGCCGCGCGGGTGTTTTCCAGACTGAACAGCTCAGATACCGTTGCTTCCTTCATTTTGCTTCTCCTTTGTCAAATATGACGTCCACTCGGGACGCTTCGCCGCAAGAAGGGCACGCGCGGAATCCGGAGAATCATTGCCCGCGGCGTTCTTGATCGGGGCGAATTCATCCTCGCGTATGACCTCGAAGGCCGTTACCGCGGGATAGCATTCTAAAATATCAAAAATAAAGGTTTCGATTTTATAAGCGTTGGGCGCATCGGGCATGACGGAATTCCCGGATGCATCCAGAGACCTGATTTTTTTAAAGGCCTTATGAAGGGAAAGGCTTGCGCCCGCACGCGCTTCGGTGGCCTCGATGTGAAACAGATAATTGAGTGTCACACCGTAGTAGTAAAGATAATCGCCTGCCTCGTTCTTCGCATAGCGCATTTCCTCAGACAGCTCGGAATATTCCACCACAGATGGCTTTCCGTCTTTTAAGCAGATAGCGCCGACTTTTTCCTCGGGCGATGCCTTAGCGATGACCTTAGCGCCGCAGAAGGCGCCCTCCGCCAGAACCGCGCCAAGAAAGACAGGATCAGCGATCTGCTGCAGAACATTATCGACGGAAAACACGTTCAGCCATTCGATGCCTGCCGCCTTCATTTCAGCCAGCATGCCATTTCGCTGAAGTGAGGAGAACCAGCCGCCGTTTCCGTTCGGCGTGAAGGATATCCGCTGCTTTTCCTCAAGCAGAACCTTGCCCTCCGGACTGAGCGAGGGGGCCATGTCCTGACGGAAGAAACGGATCATGTCCGCGGGATAACCGAAGAAATCCTTTTCTTTGAAGAATTCAACGGTCTCCTCATGATTCAGCTCTGAAGTCATGATGTACAGCGCGATAGGACGACCCGCTTTTGCGGCATTATCACGAAGGTTTTCAATCAGAATCTGAAAAAGATACAGCTCTCCCGAATAAGCCAGATTGTACATGCCCTTTGCATGCTCAAAGCCCAGACGGCTGCCCTGACCGCCGGCCAGGATCACGCAGGCCAGCTTTCCGTCCGAAAGAGCCCGGACGCCCAGGGCTTCGAAATCATCCCGCCGTGAGGCAATCTCCTCCTGCTTCATCACCGGCATGGGCGAAATTACGCCCTTAGCTTCTTCGGCTCCGGCCGCTCCGGCCTTTCGTATCATATCAAAATCCAGACGGGCGATATCGTCCAGAAGCTCCTTTTGCTTGGCCTCCGAAAGAGTGGGATACCATTCCAGAAGCTGCAGCTGGCCTTCCTTCTTTAATTGTCTGAATGTCTGAAGCGGACAAATCATCACGTTATCTCCTTACTTCTTGGTTTATTGATTATATCATACCGCAGGCGATTTCGCAAATGAAATCGGGCGCCGTCTGCGGAGGGCCCTATTGTATGAATTTTAAACTTGCCAAAGCTTGTGCTTTAGCGGTATACTGTGCTAAATATTGTCAAAAAGAGGTATTTCCCGACATGATGACATTGCATAACGAAGGCATCTTTATCGAAAACGGACGCCGCTTCTTAAGCCCTGCCGAGGCAGGCATCAGCGCAGCCGAGGCCCGCAAAAACAGCCTCAGCTACCGCATTTTAAAAGCTCACGATTCTTCCGAGATCGAAGGTCAGATGAAAATCCGCTTCGACGCTCTGATTTCTCACGATATTACCTATGTCGGCATCATTCAGACGGCCCGTGCCAGCGGAATGACCGAGTTTCCCCTTCCCTATGCCCTTACAAACTGCCACAACAGCCTCTGCGCGGTCGGCGGCACCATCAACGAGGATGACCACATGTTCGGTCTGTCCGCGGCCAGAAAATACGGTGGCATCTACGTGCCCGCCAATCAGGCCGTCATTCATCAATATGCACGTGAGGAACTGGCAGGCTGCGGCCGCATGATCCTCGGCTCGGACAGCCATACGCGCTACGGCTGCTACGGAACCATCGCCATCGGCGAGGGAGGTCCTGAGCTGGTCAAGCAGCTTCTCGAAAACACCTACGATATTCCTGTGCCCGAGGTCGTTTTGGTTTATCTGAGCGGCAAGCCCGGAAAAGGTGTCGGCCCGCACGATGTGGCTATCGCACTCTGCAAGGCAGTCTTTCAGAACGGTTTCGTCAAGAACCGCATCCTGGAATTCTGCGGTCCCGGCATTGCGTCCCTTTCAACCGATTTCCGCATCGGCATCGATGTCATGACCACCGAAACGGCCTGCCTCAGCTCCATTTGGGAGACGGACGAGTGCGTGAAGGCCTACTTTGAAAATCACGGACGTCCCGAGGCATATCAACGCCTGATTCCCGAGGGCATCAGCTACTACGACCGCTGGATCGACCTGGACCTGAGCCGGATCGAGCCCATGATCGCCCTGCCCTTCCATCCCTCCAACGCTTATACACTGCGCGAATTCAAAGCCAACGCCAAAGAGATTCTGGCCGGTGTCGAAGCCGAAGCCAAGCGCCTTTTCGGCGAAAAAGAAGGCTTTTCGCTGCAGGATAAAGTGGACTGTGAAGGGCGCGTACACATCGACCAGGGCGTCATCGCAGGCTGCGCCGGCGGCATGTACGAAAATCTCCGTGAGGCCGCGGACATCCTGCGCGGCAAAAGCATCGGCGATGACCGCTTCTCTCTGGATGTCTACCCGTCCTCCGTCCCCGTGTCACTTGACCTGATGCGGAAGGGCATCACGGCAGACCTCCTTTCTGCCGGCGCCATCGTAAAGCCCTGCTTCTGCGGCCCCTGCTTCGGTGCGGGCGATGTGCCTGCCCACAGCGGTCTGTCCATCCGTCACACCACCCGAAACTTCCCGAACCGCGAAGGCTCCAAGCCCGACCAGGGGCAGATCGCACTGGTCGCCTTGATGGACGCCCGTTCGATTGCGGCAACCGCAGCCAACGGCGGTATCCTGACCGGCGCCGATGAAATCGATTACGAGCTCAGCTCAGCGCCCTACAGCTTTGACGCTTCCGTTTACAGCAAACGCTGCTACGACGGCTGGGGCCATCCTCAGCCCGAAACCGAGCTTACCCTCGGTCCGAATATCACCGACTGGCCCGCCTTCACCGCTCCTAAGGAAAACCTGCTGCTGGGCTTTGCCGCTGTCATCGAGGACGAGGTCACCACAACGGATGAACTGATCCCCTCCGGCGAAACCTCCTCCTACCGCTCCAATCCGCTTAAGCTTTCCGAATTCACCCTTTCCCGCCGCGAGCCGCTCTACCGCGAGCGCAGCAAAGCCTTCCGAGCTCTCGAGTCCTCGCTGCAGGAGGGCATGCTGCCCGAAGAAGTCATAAATACCCTTTCGCACCTGAGCGATAAGCCCGAGGAGCTTGCCGGAACCACCTCCGTCGGCTCCTGCCTCTTCGCCAAAAAGCCCGGGGACGGCTCCGCCCGCGAGCAGGCAGCATCCTGCCAGAAGGTGCTGGGCGGTTGGGCCAATCTGTGCTATGAATACGCCACCAAGCGCTATCGCTCCAACTGCATCAACTGGGGCATCTTCCCCTTCACCATCGACCGCGATACGACCTGCCGCTTTGAAAACGGAGACTATCTTTTCATTCCGGGGCTTCGAAGCGCCGTCCTGGCAAAGCAGGAGCAAATTCCCGCCGTTGTCCTTCACGAGAACGCTTGCTGCCCCATCACGCTGCAGCTGAGCGCCTTGACCGATACCGAACGCGAGATACTGCTGGATGGCTGCCTGATGAATTATTACCGTTCCGGAAAGGAGTCCAAATGAATAAAATCCAAATGAAGACGCCGCTCGTTGAAATGGACGGCGATGAAATGACCCGCGTCCTCTGGAAAATGATCAAGGACGAGCTTCTCCTCCCCTACATCGACCTGAAAACTGTTTATTTTGATCTGGGTCTTCCCGAACGCGACCGGACCTCTGACGCCGTCACCCTTGCCGCCGCCGAGGCCTGCAGGCAATACGGTGTCGCCGTCAAATGCGCGACCATCACCCCGAACGCCCAGCGTATGAGCGAATACAAGCTGCACGAAATGTGGAAGAGCCCGAATGCGACCATCCGCGCCGCGCTTGACGGCACCGTCTTCCGCGCCCCCATCCTGACCGACCGCATCAAGCCCTCGGTCCGCAGCTGGAAATCTCCCATCACCATCGCCCGTCATGCCTACGGCGATATCTACAAGGCCGTTGAGCTCCGCACGGACGAGCCCGGTCTGTGCGAGCTCGTCTTTACAGGTGAAAGCGGAAAGGAAATCCGCAAAGAGGTCCAGAAGCTGTCCGGACCCGCAGTCCTTTCAGGCATGCACAACCGCGAAAGCTCCATCCGTTCCTTCGCGAATGCCTGCTTCAGCTACGCCTTAACGACGGGTCAGGACCTGTGGTTCTCGACCAAGGATACCATTTCGAAGGTCTACGACGGCTGCTTCCGAGAGATTTTCGAGGAAGTCTATTCGGACTACAAGGAGCGCTTCGAAGCCAAGGGCCTCAAGTATTTCTACACCCTCATCGACGACGCCGTAGCGCGCGTTATCCGTTCGGAGGGCGGCTTCATCTGGGCCCTCAAGAACTATGACGGCGATGTTATGAGTGACATGGTGTCGACGGCCTTCGGTTCGCTGGCGATGATGACCTCTGTCCTTGTCAGCCCCAACGGTCAGTTCGAATATGAGGCCGCGCACGGCACCGTCACCCGACACTACTACCGCTATCTGGCTGGCGAGGAAACCTCGACCAACCCTGTTGCCACTCTCTTCGCCTGGACGGGCGCTTTGGCCAAGCGCGCCGAGCTGGATGAGCTGCCTGAGCTCTATGCCTTTGCCCAAAAGCTCGAAAAGGCCACGCTCGACACCATCGAAGCGGGCATCATGACGAAGGACCTGGCTCTTCTTGCCGAGGGCGAAGTCACAAGCGTAAACAGCGCGGACTTCCTGGCCGCCATCCGCTCCCGCCTGTAATACAACCCTGTTTTTTCAAACAATCAAAAACCGGACTCGGTAAAAAACCGAATCCGGTTATTTTTTATTTGACGAGCACGCGTTTAACACGCGGGCTGAACTGACAGGTCAGCTCGTAATGGATGGTGCCGACCGTGTCGGCCATTTCCTCGGCTCCGTATCCCTCGCCCATGAGGGTCACCTCATCACCGCGCTCCACCCCTGAAAGCTCCGTCACGTCGAGCATCAGCTGGTCCATACAGACACGGCCGACCACAGGGACACGCATTCCGTCGATCACGGCAAAACCTGCATTGGAAAGTGCACGGTTGTAGCCATCCGCATAGCCGACGGGCACGGTCGCGATAACGCTCTCGCGCTCGGTGACAAAGGTGCCGCCGTAGCCGATGGGCGTCCCTGCGGGGACAGTCTTCAGATGAACCACATGGCTTTTCAGGGACATGACCGGACAAAGACGCATGGCACCGCGCTTCGGAGGACGCTTCATCTCGTGAGAAGGATAGAGGCCGTACAGCATAATGCCGGCACGCACCATACGGGTAAAGCCATCGCCGGGTGCGGCCGCCTCGGGAAATTCCATGATGGAGGCGCTGTTGGCACAGTGGCGGATCGGAATCGCGATCCCCTGCTCCTCCAGCTCCTCACAGAATTCGTTAAAACGCTCATTCTGAATGACGGCAGGCGTTTTATCGGCCTCATCCGCCCGGGCGAAATGCGTAAAAATGCCCTCGACCTCAAGGCCGGGCAGCTGCGCGATCTCAATCGCCTCGGCGAAGCCTTCGCGGCTGCACGAAAGCCCGATGCGGCCCATGCCCGTTTCGATCTTCAGGTGAACCTTCGCACGCGATTTGCGGGAAATAGCCAGCGCCGAAAGAGCACGGGCATCGTCCGCATGAAACATGGCGGCCGTCAGCTGATTTTCGAGCAAAAGCTCAAATTCGGAAGGATCCGTGTAGCCCAGAACCAGAATCGGCCTGGAAATACCGATTTTCCGGAGCGAAACACCCTCTTCCGCCGTCGCAACGGCAAAATAATCGCTGCCTTCTTTTTCAAGAAGCGGAGCCACAAGGTCAGCGCCGTGCCCGTAAGCATCCGCCTTGACCACACTTAATACCAACACGGACGGATCAAGCTTTTTCCGGATTTCACGGAAATTTGCGCGCAGAGCCTTTTCACTGATTTCTGCGCGAACGCGGTAATATTCATTCATTACGAAATATCTCCGAGATAGATTAACAATATTTACGGACGGTCCATGCGAAGTGCTGCGCAGATATCGGAGGCCATCAGCCCGGCCTTACCAACCGATTCTGCCGCAGTATCGCCTGCCAGGCCATGGTAATAGGCACCGCAGGCCGCTGCCTGAAAAGCGGGCACGCCCTGTGCCAGTAAGCCGCCTACCACGCCGGCCAGAACATCACCACTGCCGGCTGTCGCCATGCCGTCATTACCCGTCGCGTTCATAAGCCCCTCGCCCTCGGGCGAAAGCGTAACCACCGGGACTGTTTTCAAAAGACAGACCGCATGATAGCGTCGGGCAAGCTCATAAGCCGCCTCCGGCCCCATCGCCTTCACTTCCTCCACCGAACAGTGCAAAAGCCTTGAGGCCTCACCGGGATGCGGCAGAAGCACTGTGCAGGAGCGATGAAAAAGCCTGTCCGAAAGCCCGGAATCCGAAGAAAGAAGCGTCAGTCCGTCCGCGTCGATCACCAGCGGAAAATCATCCGGCAGCTTCTCCAGCAGCCGGCGGAACAGCTCGGCCGCATAGGGCTTCAGACTGCAGCCGGGTCCGAATAAAACGGCAGTTGCCCGGTCAAGCGAAAGCTCGGGAGCGTTTTCCTCATACGGACGGATGACCGCCTCGGGAAGAGCCAGCTGCAGCGGGAGCTTAACCGATTCCGGCAGAGCGGCAAGCACCAGGCCGCAGCCGCTTTTGTAAGCAGCACGTCCGGCCAGAATAGCCGCCCCGCTCATGTTGACGGAGCCGCATACAGAAAGGAGCGTTCCGCAGCTTCCCTTATGCGAATCACGCTTCCGCTCAGGAAGAAAGGACGCAGCCGTCGCCGCATCAATGAACTGAAGCTCCATAGACTGTTCCTCCTTCCGCAGGCACGGATCGCGATTTATATACCGTCGTTAATTATACGTCCAAACAGCATCAAAAGTCAATTTGAACTTGCTTTTGAACGCTTGCTGTATTAAAATCACTTAGAAAACAATGTCATAAGGAAAGGCATGAAAATGAAAAAAAAGTTCTGTATCGTAGGCGCCTCCGGCCGCTCTACTACCATGTACGTTGAATCCATCGTAAAAGAATATCCCGATAAGTGCGAGCTGGTCGGCCTTTTTGATATCAACCCCGGCCGTGCTCAGTATGTTGCCCATAAATACGGAGCCGATTGCCCTGTCTATACCGATTTTGACGAAATGATCCGGACCGCCAAGCCCGACGCACTCATCGTTGTCTGCACGGATGTCTACCATGCTCCCTACATCGTCAAGGGTCTCGAATACGGTCTCTATGTCTTCACCGAAAAGCCCATGTGCATCGACGCCGAGCAGGTCGAAACGATCCTCGAGGCCGAAAAGAAATACAACAACCGCATCGGCGTTTGCTTCAATATGCGCTACTATGACACCGTGCTGATGATTAAGAACCTGCTGGATTCCGGCGTCATCGGAGAGGTCTACAGCGCCAATATGGACTGGATGCTTTCCCGTCCCTCCGTCACCTCCGGTCACGGCGCCAGCTACTATCATCGCTGGAACGCCGAGCTTGAGAAGAGCGGCGGCCTGCTTATCACCAAGGCCACACATCATTTTGACGTAGCCAACTGGCTGATCGGCCAGAATCCTTCCCGCGTTTCCGCCTTCGGCAAGCTGCGCGTCTACGGTCCCGAAAACGCACCCTTCAGCGGTACGAACTGCCGCAGCTGCGAGCACGCCTCCGAATGCGAATTCAACTGGGCGAACCTGGACGATGAGGATACCGTCGGCATGTACTACAACAACGAAAAGTACGACGGCTACCTCAAGGATGCCTGCGTCTACCGCAAAGAGGTCAATATCTACGATTCCATGGCCATCTCCGTCGAATACGACGGCGGCTGCGTCCTGACCTATACCGAAAGCTCCGCCTCCCCCTACGAGGGCTGGAAATTCACGATGACCGGCGAAAAGGGCCGCATCGAAATTGCCTGCTACGCCAAGGGTGCCGGCGGTCTGAAGCCCGATGAAGAATTCGACTTCATCCGCGTTATCGACATGAACAACCAGGTTACGACCTATCCTCTGCCCGTCCCCAAGGAAGGCAGCCACGGCGGCAGCGATGCCGATCTGCGCAAGGTCCTTTTCGGCGGCGAAGAGCCCTCCCGTCCCGACCAGAAGGCCAGCTCCATCGAAGGCGCCTACTCCGTGCTTCTGGGCGCGGCGGCCAACCAGTCCATCGCGGAAGGCCGCATTGTTACCATCCGCGAGATGCTGAAGGATCCCACCCTGCTCGACCGATAACGCTTACAAAGGAAACTCCCGATGAAAGTCTACGATATTCCTTTTTCCGCACTTCTCGGACACGAAACGGGCCCCTACAAGGCGGCCTATGCTTCCTCCGGCTGGGAAGAACGGCACTCCTATATGACGGTTTATGAACCCATGGCCTGGCACGGTGAAGGTGCCCCTGCAGCGGCCTTCTACCGCAAGCGTCCCTGTGTCATCCTCTTCCCCGGCGGCGGTTACCACCTGACCTACGAAGGGGAAGGAGAACCGGTTGCCCTGCAGCTTATCGCGGCCGGCGCCGTCGTGATTGAGGTCCGTTACAGCGTCGTCGATCTGAACCGTATGAGCGAGCAGGCGCTCTTTCCCCAGCCCCTTGAGGAAGGTCTGACCGCCGTCTATTACGCCAGGACCCACGCCGATGAGCTGGGCATCGACCCCCGCAACATTTCTGTCATGGGCTTTTCAGCCGGAGGCCATGTGGCGGCTATGACCGGCGTTTTGTGGAACAAGCCCGTTGCCGCTCCCTTCGAGCACGACGTCCCCGAGGCCTACCGTCCCGACAAGATGATCCTTTGCTACCCGGTGCTTTCGAGCGGAAAATACAGCCACCAAAGCTCCTTCGAATTTCTGCTGGGCCCGAACCCCTCACCAGAGGCTTTGAAAACGGTCAGTATCGAGCTGCAGGCCGATGCCAAAAGCCCCGCCACCTTTCTCTTCCATAATATGGATGACAGCTGCGTCCCCCCCCAGAACAGCCTGCTGCTTCAATTGGCGCTTCTCGAACTGGGCGTTCGCTGCGAGGCTCACTTCTTCCCCGAAGGCGGCCACGGCGTCTCACTCGGCAATTACCTGATTGAGGAAAGATTCAAAGAAAGCGAATGCTTCTCCGGCTGGATCACCGAATGCATCCGCTTTATGCACACCTAAGGGCGCGTTGAAATCTCCAGTACCTTACGTTGTGACGCGCCCATGCAATATCCGCAAAATAGGACCCCGTGTTCATAGCCCGGTGTTCATAAAACGGTTTCAGCCACAACAGTTTTTACTGATGTGGCTGTTCTTGTATTCAATGCTGTTGTATGATATGATATAATAAAATAAAACAAACTTACAAATTAGGATTTAGATATACACTGAAATGTTCATGAAAACACTTAATTGAAATTGTAAATGGAGTAATTACACAATAACAGCGGCTGCAATCTGACCCAACAATTGACCACAACCAGATCTGAAATGCATGGAATTATCGGAAGAAAACCCATCAAAAACAGCATTTTGAGTGTCCAAAAACCCTAAAAACGGCTATTTCTCAGTAAATAAAGGTTCAGAAAACAGTTTGGGATGTAGATTTCGCTGGTTCGATTCCAGTCACTCCGACCAAATTTCGCGGCGATGAACCGCAGATAGCCGCAAAATCGCGCTGATTTTGCGGCTTTTTTCCTGATTGGAGAAAAATATAACGCGGGAAGATGCGTATTACGAAAGAATCATGCTCTTGTGTGGTTATTGGGAAGACTATGACCGTTGGCTTGATTCGCACCTTGAAAAAGAAGAACCGCTTTCCGATATCGTGCTTGAACTACTCGACTGTCGCGGCGATTTTAAGGAAATTGAATACCGGCTGCACCTTTTCTGCCTTGAAAAGCCGTTCAATGAAGAAGCGGTGTACGAAAGGCTGCGCCTTTTTCTCCGCAACAAATATAAAAGCGGAGAGTGGTCAAAAGACGACGTGATGTCTGCTTTGCTCAGGTTTTCCGCGAAAATCCCATTTTGTGATTTTCAGAATCACTGCAGTGCGCTTTCGGAC
>JAZRWR010000029.1:0-14978 GCA_045599825.1 Bianqueaceae bacterium
GATTGAAATAAGTACTCAGGATTAATTCCGGCACATCCAGCTGATAAACAATTCAGATATAGTAGCGGCAATACACTTCTTCAAGTAGTCAAGCTACAGGATAAAATCAAAAGTCCCATAGTATCTGAATGTATTATAGCCAAGGATAGAAAAAGGAAAGGAAGAGATGATGATCTGCTTCTAAATCATCATACAAGGAAAAATGACTTCCATACAAAAGAAACTGTTCGAATTGCAGGACGAGGACTACGCGTGTTTTCAGCGCAAGCTCACCCCGACGGTTGAGCCGGAGCGCTTTATCGGCGTCAGAGTTCCTGAATGCCGCAAGCTGGCCAAGGACCTGATCAAGAATATGCCGGAGGAAATGGCGGCATTCTTAGAAGCGCTTCCCCATGAATATTATGATGAAAATATGCTTCATGGTCTGCTTATTTCCGAAATCAGGGAGTATGAGCTGTGCCTCAGGCGGCTGGAGGCTTTTCTCCCGTATGTAGATAATTGGGCCGTCTGTGATATCATGTCGCCCCGCTGCTTCAAAAAGCATAAGGCGGAGCTTTTGCCTCTTATCAGAGCATGGGCCGCGTCCCCGGAGGAGTATACGGTTCGCTTCGGGCTCGAAATGCTGATGACGCATTTTCTTGACGGGGACTTCATGCCCGAATATCTGGAAATAGCAGCGGCGGTGGAATCGGACAAATACTACGTCAGCATGATGGTCGCCTGGTTCTTTGCGACAGCGCTCACCAAACAGTGGGAAAGCGCGCTTCCCTATATCGAAAACGGCAGGCTGGGTACCTGGGTCCATAATAAAACGATTCAAAAGGCCAGAGAGAGCTACCGGATAAGCGACGGACAGAAGCAGTATCTGCAAAGCTTAAAGAGATGAAACAATGCTGTAAGGCAGGGAGTCTCGGCAGGTGATACGCAAAAAGCCGGAGCTTTAAGAAATTCTTAAAGCTCCGGCTTGTTTTTGTGCGATGAAGCGGCGGGAGGGATCAGACAGCTCAGCTGCGTGACCGGGTGCTGACAGCCCCTTACGGGTTGCGGGCAATGCGTTCGGCAATCTCATTCAGACGAGCGGGCATGGCAGAAAAGACCTTTGCGTATTGCGTTCCCTTATGGAAGACATCGCCCATAGAGGGGAGACGGTTGTTGTTGATGCAGTTTTCCATGCGGTAATCGACGTGAAGAATGCTGTAAGGCGCTTCCGTCTTCTTATCATTGAAATTCTTGACGATCTTGTTCGCGGCGGAATAGACCGACGAGGTCCAGACCAGATAGATACCGATAGCGTTGAAGTAGCGCCATTCGAGGGAGTCGGTGTCCGCGATTTGGTCGCGCAGGCGCAGGGTTTCCTCTTTCAGTTCCGTGAGGGTCTTGTAAGACTTGGTCAGGTGTTCATTGAAGTACCAGTTCTCGCAGAAGGAAGCCGATTCCTTGTCATAGGTCTGGAAGAGATTGACAACGGCGGGATCGATGGTGAGCGGATCGTCCAGAATGCCGGAAATCGTATCGTATTTCTGCATTTCTTCCTTCATCTTTTTGAGAACGGCCTGTTTGGCCTCATCGAAGCCGATGGTCATTTCTTCAATGCCCAGATCGCTGAACTTTTTGCCGTCGAACGCCCGGCACAGAAGATCAAAACCGTTGAAGCCCCGGATCAGGAGCTTGCGGTCTTCATCTTTATAAATGCACTCCAGTTTTTTCTTGCTGCGGATGATGCAGAAGGGGACGACGATCTGATCAAGCTGTTCGTTCATGAAGCTGAGGAGCTTTTCGGCATAGGCGGTCGTTTTGCGGAGCGCTTTGTGGAAGTTATACAGCTTCTGACGCTGGTCATAGTCGAGCGGACCTTCGTCGGTGTTTAAGAATTTATCGGCGCGGGCCGGGTCCTGAAGATAACTGTACTTGGAGTAGAATTTGGTGTGAGGACCGGCGCTTATGGCCTTTGCCATGCGGGCGATGGCATCCTGCGCGGCGCAGAAGCCGACGCCTTCCTCGAGTTTTTCGATATAATCGGTATCGGTTCGGATAGTGTCTTCCAGGATCGCAACCATATCTTCGAGGTCCGCAAATTTTTTAATCTGTCCGGCGTTACTGTCTTTGCCGGAGGTCTTTTTGGTGTTGTCATCGTCGTTCAAATTAATGCGTACGGGGTTTCCCATGATTGCCTCCTTTTAGAATCGGATTTCGTAATTGTCGATATACCATCTGCCGCCGTTCACACGCTTGAGGGTGTGGTTGACGGGAGTGCCCAGCTGGCGGCCGTTCTTGTCGATGGCGGCAGTCTGGACGGCAGCTTCTTCTTCGGTATCGCCTGCCGCGGCACGAAGCTGGGCTTTATCACTCTCATCGAGGAAGAAATTGTCGATGCTGTTCTCATCAAAGCCGCTGACGGTCTTGATCACCGTGGCCTCGGAATTGATGTTCGCGTGAATATATTCGTTATGGAAGCGCTCCTGATGAAGGTCCCAATGATAATTCAAAAGATCCAGCTGCGTGGGCGTCTGGCGTCTGGCGGGATCGATGCAGTCGCGGTAGAGCTCGTAGTTCTTTTCCTTGATGGCGGTCATGAAGATCTCGATCAGGCGCTCCGGTGTGACATCGGCCGGAACCGTCTTGACGGTATACCAGGCCTCCTTCATGGCAGTGACCTTTTCTTCGTCGATGAAGCGGCCGGTATGCTCACCTTTCTCATCGTAAACAGCCATGATGTGGCCGGGTACATAGAGGGCGATGGGTTCGATTTCCCAGCCCATGACGGGCGGCGTGAACTTTGTCTCACCGGCATCAGGGCTTTCGTAGATGATATCGGCGATATAGCCGATCATGGACCATTCCTTCACTTCAAGCAGAGTCGTATCGACCTGGCGGCGATAGCGCTTTACCGCTTCGTAGGGGCCAAGCCAGCTGCGGCCGTCGATGCGGATGAAATAGATACCGTCGGAGCGGGTGCCGTTCCAGACAAATTCGCCGGTGGTGCCGCGGAACTGATTGTCGGGATAGCGGACGTTCTCTAAAACGACGATCTTGTTCCGGACATCGTTGATCGTGAACTTTTTGGTATCCGGGATGGGAAACATTCGCTCCAGTTTGTTGGCGGCATTCTGCGCGAGAAGCTCATTCCAGGCCTTTTCGCTGACCTCGGCGAAGTATTTGCGCATGTTTTCTTCATTGACCAGGTAGACGGTCATGGAAGGATCAACACTGCTGATGGCGCCGGCGCCGCCCTTGACGCAGGCTTTGGCGCGGTCATAGAGAGCCCGGACGCGTTCATCGTCAGGAGCGAATTCGACGAGCGCCTTGATGCGGCCCAGGGCGTCTTCTTTGTAGCGGAAGAGCGTGTTGGCCGCCCCCTGTGCGCGGGCGACCTCATTCTCGTATTCTTTGAGATAATACTCTGTCTGTCCGATACGGGAACTTAGATTGGCTTCGTTGAGGGAAAAAACTGAACTGTCAAACATACTCGTCACTCCTTTGCTGAGTCTGGTTCGGATTATATGCTGTATTCTTTATTATAGCATATCATATTCAGATGAAATAATCTACATTTATACAAGCAGCCGAAGTGAATTTCACGGAAAAAGAGCCCCGCGGAAGGACTCAGTCTCCGGACGCAAAAAAATCTTGTCTTTTCAGCCGGGCTCATCTATACTTGAATTCAACAGTTTATTGACTGACAGAAAGTCCGGAGGTGCAGGATTTCGATGAAGGCCTATTTTGCCGGCGGCTGCTTCTGGTGCATGGAAAAGCCGTTTCATATGCTGGAGGGGGTAAGCAGTGCCGTCAGCGGCTATTGCGGCGGTACGGAGGAGAACCCTGCCTACGCCGATGTCAAGGCGCAGCGCACGATGCACCGCGAAACCGTCTGCGTCGATTTTGACGAGGAGCGCATCACCTTTTCGGAGCTTCTGGAGCTGTATCTCTCGAGCATTGATCCTTTTGATGAGGGAGGCCAGTTTATCGACCGCGGCCGTTCCTACACCTGCGCGGTCTATTATACAGACGAAAGTCAGAAGACGCTTTGCGGGCAGCGGCTTCGGGAGCTTGAGAATACCTGCGGCCGGAAAGCCGCGGTGGCGGTAGAGCCCTACCTTCGTTTCTGGCCCGCAGAGGAATACCATCAGGATTATGCGCGCAGAAACCCGGAGGCCTACCGGAAGGAGTTGGAGGAATCCGGAAGATTGCATAAAATCATCGAATCATGAAGCTTCGTGAGGAGGAGCCTATGAAAATCGGTATTATCGGAACAGGGAACATGGGCGGCGCCGTGGCTCGCGCTGTCGCAGGAGCGGGTTTTGAGATGGTTCTTTCGAACCGGACACTCAGCAAAGCCCTGAGCCTGGCAGAGGAAATTAACGCAAGGACCGGAAGAGAGCAGGCAGTGTGCGGCGAAAACGAGGCGGCAGCCGCCTGCGATACAGTCTTTCTCGCGGTGAAGCCGTATCAGGCGGAAGCAGTCATCGCGCAGATCAAGCCGTATTTCAAAGCGGATGCGCTGCTCATCAGCATGATGAGCGCCCATGCGCTGCCGGCGCTTGAAGCGATGACGGGCACGGACCGGCTGATCCGCATTATGCCGAACACGCCTGTGGCTGTCGGAGCGGGTGTGACGCTCTGGTGCGCCGCGGGAGGCGTGAGCGAGGAGGACCGCCGGCATTTTCTTACGCTGATGCAGCCGACCGGCGCACTGTATGAGGTGAGCGAGGAGCAGTTCGACGCGATTACCCCGATTACGGGCTGCGGCCCTGCTTATGCGGCGATGTTCGCGGACGCCCTTGCCGATGCGGCCGTATCGCTGGGCGTCAGGAAAAACGAGGCCGTGCGCTTCGCAGCCGAAATGATGCGGGGGACAGCTGAGCTTCTGCTGCAGAGCGGAAAGCATCCGGTGCAGCTGAAGGACGAGGTCTGCAGTCCCAGGGGCACAACGATCAAAGGGGTCATTGCCCTTGAAAACGACGGTTTCAGAGCAGCTGTTATTGACGCCATTCTTTCTGCAGCGGAAAAGAAGTAATTAAACAAACATTCCGTCTTCCCCGCATATTTCTGCGGGGAATTTATTTTGGCACTTGACTCTGACGCTGCGTCATAGTTTATTGTGAAAGTATAAGGAGGAAGCCTATGTGGACAGTGAAAAAGCTAAGTCAGTTAAGCGGCGTAAGTGTTCGGGCGCTGCACCATTATGACGCCATCGGACTTTTAAAGCCGAGCGAGGTGACGGAGGCGGGCTACCGGCTATACAGAGAAGAAAGTCTGGAACGTCTTGGGGAAATTTTGCTTTTTAAGGAGCTCGGCTTCAGTCTGCAGGAAATCCGGGAGATTCTGGAAAATCCGGATTTTGAGCGTGAGAAGGCTCTGACTCAGCAAATCGAGCTGCTTTCTCTCCAAAAGAAGCGCTTGGAGGATATCATTGCGCTTGCCGAACAAATTAAAAAAACAGGAGTGTATCGGATGGATTTCAAGGTATTTGACAGGGAAGAGATTGATCGGTATCAAGCGGAGGCGAAGCGGCAGTGGGGCAGTACCGAAGCCTTCCGGGAATATGAAGAAAAAAGCGCGGGCCGCACGGCAGATCAGCAAAGGGAGCTGGCTGCAGACATGATGCAGATTTTCGGGGAATTCGGGGCTTTGCGGAACGAGGCGCCGGATAGTCCCGCGGCCCTTTCGCTCGTTCGTAAGCTCAAGGATTTCATTTCGGCTCATTATTACAGCTGCACAAAAACGGTTCTTTCGGGTCTGGGGCAGATGTATGCCGCGGGCGGCGAAATGGGCGCAAATATTGATGCGGCAGGCGGAGAGGGAACGGCTCAGTTCGCCGCAGCCGCCATTGAGGCATATTGCCGGACAGCTTATGGGCGCGGCGGCGTAAACGCTATGCCATTCAAAAAGGTCCTGTGACGGCTGACAGGTATCCGGGAAAATGAACGGATACACATCAGTCGTCACAGGACCTTTTCATTTGTCATGAGGAAAAAGGGCGGTTCTCGGCGTTGAATACGCCCATGCACTCAGGCGTCGAGCATCGTTCGGCCTTCACCGCACAGACCCTCGAAGTCGGCGATGAATTTGTCGACCGCGGCATCCACGCAGGCATTGCTCAGGAAGCCTTCGATCAGATCGGGCGCGGCGGTGACGGCGTCGACACCGTAGGCGCAGAGCTCCTGAATCTGCTGGGTGTTCTTGAAGCTGGCGGCCAGGACCTTTGTTTCCAGACCGTTGCTGCGGAGGATGTCCTGGATCTTTTTAACGGTTCCGACACCGTCTCCGCCCAGATTGTCGATACGGTTTACGTAGGGAGCCACGTAGCAGGCACCGGCCTTGGCAGCCATGAAGGCCTGCATCGGCGTGTAGACGCAGGTGCCGGTGGTGCGGTAGCCGAGTGCGCTCAAAGCTTTAATAGCCTTGATGCCTTCGGGAATGGCCGGGATTTTGATATAGGTGGACTTGCCCAGGCGATCGCAGATTTCGATTCCCTCGCGGACCATGTCCTCGGCCTTGCGGGAAACCGCCTGAACGTGGAGCTCGGCATCCTCGCCCAGGAAGGCGCGGATATCGCTCAGCAGCTCGTAGGGCTTCTGCCCGGTCTTGGCCAGAATGGACGGATTGGTGGTCACGCCGTCGATGGGGTAGTATTCGTACAGCTTCTTGATCGCGGCAAAATTCGCATCATCGATGACAAGTTTCATAGGGGACTCCTTGCTTCAGCGTTCCTGCTGCAGGGTATAGCGGCGGTCGTAGGCCTTTTCCTCATCCGTGAACTTGCGCAGAGTGTTGATGGTCTCGCCGTTGTTCCATTTTCTGTCCTCAACATCCTCGGTGGTGCCCATTACGGTGATGTTGAGCTGGCGATGTCTGGCGCGGACCTGGTCCCAGTCGATGAAGTAGATGTGGGCGAATTCGCCGCCGTCCAGCTTGCCGTCCTTAATGGTCATGGTTTCGCTGCGGCCGAAGAAAACGGAGCGCAGATGGCCGTCGGTATTCATGCTGGTGTAGTTGCCGGGTTCATTGACGTAGCGGCCGAACTGAGCGTGTACGGGGCCGGGATGGCGGTAATCGCCTTCTTCGCGGTAGTCCGGAATCAGCTTGCGCATGATGTCCAGAAGATCATGCTGCAGGTATTCAAGGTCAAAGGAATCCAGATCGTGAGAGCACTCCTGGATCATGACAGAGCAGGTGGTGTGATGGGAAGCGATGGTGACCGTGCCGTTCTTAACGCCGGAGGCCTCGACGATTTCGATGACTTCCTTGGAAACGTCGTGGAAGGTGGGGATCCATCCGCGGGACTGCAGTTCTAATTCTTTCTGAAATACTTTGAATTCCATGTTTTTAACCCTTTCTTATTGGTGACGCTCGTCCCAGGCCTTGCGGACGGCGCAAATCATTTCATCGACCATCTGAGCCCGATCGGCGGCCTTGGCAACGCCGGAGGAGGAGCCGGTTGCATCGGCACCGGCCAGAATGGTTTTGTAGACATCGTCACCGTTGGAGATGCCGGCGGCGGTCAGAACGAGGATGTCCGGATCCACTTCCTTGACGGCCTGCGTGGCGGCGGCGACGTATTCTTCACCGACGCTGATGCCCGTGCCGATCAGCTCGGAGGGCTCCGCCACGATGATGTCGGGCTTCATCCCGGCGATTTTGCGCGCAATGGCCAGGGAGTCCGCGCAGACGATGCTGGTCAGTCCGACTTCCTTGGCCCGGCGGATGGTTTCGGCCAGGACCTCGTCGGTCAGCGGCTTTTCTGCGTGATTGAGCATGACGCCTTCCGCGCCGGCGGCTGCGAGACTTTCGGGCAGGATATCGGCGAGACCGCGGCCGGGGTAGAGCGGATCCATATGGGGGGCGAATACGTGAATGAAGTGCGTGGCTTCACGGACCCGGCGGATATCGACGACGGGGGTGGTGAAGATGATGTCCACGTCATACTTTTGAGCGGCCTCATCGGCGGCCTGCGCGAGAGTAAGGATGTCATCGCCGTACAGGTAGGATTTGGGGCCGATTTCAAAAAAAGGAGCCTTGATATTCATGGGGAACACCTCTTTCTTTACATTATCCTTTCATATTTTACTATCGAAAGTGAAAATGTCAATCATTTATTCTGTCGTTATCGAAAATTATTTAGAGAAAAAAGGCAGAATAATTGAAGAAAATGGCACTTGATTTTCGGAAAGAAAAATATTATTATCTATTTAGAAAAAGAATAACAGAAAGTGCATTCGGAAATGACAAAAGAAAGTATACAAGCAGCCAAAGAGGCGTTTGAAATCGAAGCGGCCTGCATTCAGGAGCTCGCGGATAGTCTGGACGAGGAGGCCTTTGCTAAGGCGGTAGAGCTGTTAACGAAGGCGGAGCGCATTGCTGCCTCCGGCTGCGGACATTCCGGCATCGCCTGTCAGCATTTTGCGCATCTGATGTGCTGCATCGAACGTCCGGCCAAGTTTATTTCGCCGGCGGAGGCGGTCCACGGCGGCATGGGCTTCCTGCAGCCGGGAGATGTCATGCTCTTCGTTTCCCGCGGCGGGAAGACGCAGGAGCTGATGCCGATCGCGGAAATCTGCAGGAAGAAAGGGATCTCCATTATTACGCTGACGGAGAATCTGCAGTCGGCTCTGGCCGAATACGCGGATGTCGTCCTGAAGCTTCATGTGAATCGGGAGACGGATAAATACAATTCTCAGGGGACGACCAGTACCACGGCCGCCTGCGTGCTTTTCCACGCGCTGCAGGCCGCCATGATCGAGGAAACGGCTTACGAGAATGCTCAGTTTGCCCTCATTCATCCGGGCGGCGCGGTTGGGCAGCGCCTGAATCGCCGGGATGACGGTGAAAAATCATGCAGGCAAAGTTGAAAATCGATGTCCGGCGGGATAAAATTCTGGATATGCTGAAGGCCGAGGGCAAGGTTTCGGTCAGTGAGCTGAGCCGTGTGCTGGGTGCAACGCCGGTCACGATCCGCAGCGACCTGACGGCGCTTGAGCGGGAAGGCCGCATCACGCGGGTGTCCGGCGGGGCGGTCCTGCCGCAGCAGACGGCAGCTCATTCGGCTGAAATCGTGCATCTGGCCGAGAAGCAGAAGATCGCGAAATCGGTCGCGGCCATGCTTCACGACGGCGACACGCTTTTTATCAATTCCGGCACCACCTCGCTGGAGATTGCGAAGGAGCTTCGGAGCTTGCGCAATCTGAACATTGTGACGAATTCACTGGCCGTCGCGTCGGAGCTGGGGGACGTCAATTCCTTCCGTGTTTTCCTGCTGGGCGGTGAGATCAACACCGTCTACGGCTTCACCTACGGAGGCGATGCGCAGGAGCAGCTAGGCCGTTATCAGGCTGACTGGGCCATCCTTTCGGTGGACGGCATCAGCGGCGGCGGGGGCATTACGACCTATCATGCTGAAGAAGGCATCATCGACAGAATGATGATTGCCGGGGCCAAGCAGACACTGATCGCGGCGGACTGCAGCAAAATCGGCCGCACCGGCTTCAGCCGGGTGACGGAGGTTTCGGACCGCATGAAGCTCCTGACGGACCGTGCGGAGGAAGGCGAGGAACTGGCGCTTCTGCGTGAAAAGGGCCTCGGAATCATCTTTGCGTGAGGAAGGCTATGTATATTGGAATCGATTTGGGGACCACCAACATAAAGGCGGCCCTGTACAGCGCGGATATGCAGCTGGTGGACCGTCTTTCCGGCCCGATGGAATATCTGCGGAGCGGAGACTGCGTGGAATTTGACGCAGATGAGTGCTTCGAGAAGCTGCTTGTTCTTCTTCAGGAGCTGCTTGCGAAGCATCAGGTCACACAGATCACTCAGCTGGCCTTTACCGGTCAGGCGGAAACGCTGGTGTGCGTGGGAGCGGACGGCCGCCCCCTGATGAACGCGATCTCCTGGATGGATGAGCGCTCCCGCGAGGAATGCGAGGAGCTTGCGCGGCTTTTCCCCGCGGCAAAGGTCCGGGCCGTGACCGGTCAGCAGGCAGTGCTTCCGACCTGGCCCGCCACCAAGATCATGTGGCTCAGGCGCCACCGCGCGGATGTCTTTTCCGGTACTGCATGCTTTATGCTGCTTAAGGACTACATGGTTTACCGTTTTACGGGACGCAGGCTCTGCGACATGTCCATCGCGACCTTTACGCTCTACTTTGACATTTTCAAAAAATGCTACTGGAAGGAAATGCTGGACGCCGTCGGTATCAGCGAGGCCGTGCTGCCGGAGCTTTGCGAGCCCTTGACCGTGGCCGGGACGCTTTTGCCCGGTCTTATGAGCCGGCTGGGTCTTACGGGCGAAACCGCGGTCAATCTGGGTACACTGGACCATTTTGCCGGCATGATCGGCACCGGAAACGTGTCAGAGGGCCGCGTGACGCTTTCCACGGGGACGGTGATGGCGCTTGCGGCCATCGCGCCCGAGCCCGCGGCCAGAGAGGGAAGCGCGGCGATGCATTACGGCTTTACCCCCGGGATGCACGTGCTGCTGCCTGTCGCGGAGAGCGGAGGGGTCAGCCTGGAGTGGTTCCGACGAAGCTGCCTTCCGACGTTATCCTTCGCGGAGATCGACCGCGAGATCCTTTCGCGCCCGGAAACGGACATCGTCTTTCTGCCTTATCTGGTGGGTACGAACGCGCCTGAGTTCGATGCGGACGCAAGCGGCCTGTTCTTCGGTCTTCGCTGCGAGCACGACGCCTTCGACATGGCCCGCGCCGTTATGGAGGGCGTGGCCTTTGTGCTGAAGAAGAACTGCGAGGCCATGCGTGCTGCCGGAACGGAGCTTTCCGCCATCATTGCGACCGGCGGCGGTTCAAAGAGCGCGCTTTGGTGCCAGATCCAGGCCGACATCACCGGCCTTCCGGTCGTGGTGCCTGCGGAGGGAGAGGCGGCCTGCCTGGGTGCGGCTATGATCGCGGCGGTCGGAGGCGGCCGTTTCGCCGGTCTTTCGGAGGCGGCGGAGCAGTGCGTACAGACGAAAAGCGTTTACCTTCCGAAGGAAAATCCGGAATACGCTCGAAAAGAAAGGCGTTTTCGGCTGCTGTATGAGGCATCGCTTCAGGCAGCGCGAATCTGATGATCATCTGAGGCCGCAGAGAAAACCTTCGCGGCCTCTTTTTCGAGGTCTTGTTTGATGCTGCGAGTCCCGTACTGACTGGACGGCTTCATTCCGCTTGCTTATCTCCTGCAGGATGAGGACATGAAGGCGCGGGCCCGCCGCTATATGGATGCCATTCTGCAGGTCCGAAAAGCTCCGGGTCAACGCTCAGCCTGTTGAACATCAGGACTACCTGAGATTTCCGATCGAGGCAGGGACGCGCCGGAGTCTTCGGATCAGCTTTGAGACTTCTCAGCAGATGGTCGCGCGGCCTCACGGGCTGTATTCGGTCGAGTGCGGCTCCCTGGTCTTTGCTCTGCCGCTCGAATACCGCAAAATCGCCCCTGAATATGTCCGAGACGAAGTGGGGCGGAGGTTCCCCTATTGCGATTATGAATACCGAAGCAGCTCAGAGTGGCGCTATGGCTTTTCGGACAGCGCATTGGGAAAAGAGTATCACGGCCTTGCAGACTGTCCCTTCTCGTCTGAGAATCCCGCTCTTACTGTCAAGGCGAAGCTCAGGCGCATCGACTGGGACTATGAGGACGGCTTCGACACGGCGGCAGTCAAGCTCCCTGCGGACCGTCATCCGCAGGGGCCGGAGGAGAGCCTTTCGCTTTTCCCCTACGGCTGCGCGAAGCTTCGGATGACCGAGCTTCCTTTTTGTGAAGAATAACGGTTTTTGACACGCGCCGGCAGCTTTCAATAAGGCAAATATGAGAAAATCAGCGTTAGTAAACACTCCCGTTTTGCTTTCTTTTTGCGCCTATGTTATAATTTATGCATCATCTAAATCAGGAGGCTTTCAGATGGAATTTCTGCAATTGGTGAAAGAGCGTTACTCGGTCCGCAAGTTTTCGCAGGAGCCCGTGGCGGCAGAAGCGGTCATGAAAATTCTGGAGGCCGGGCGCCACGCGCCCACTGCGCACAACAACCAGCCGCAGCGCATCCTCGCGCTGCAGTCGGAGGAAGCACTTGAGAAAATCAGGCGCTGCACGCAGTGCCACTATCAGGCCCCCTTGGCCTTTGTGATCTGTGCCGATTTGGAGGAAAGCTGGAAACGCGAATTTGACGGTGTCGACAGCGCCTGGGTGGATGCGTCCATTGTGACGGACCACATGATGCTGGAGGCGGCGTCTCTGGGCGTCGGCTCGACCTGGGTGATGTTCTTTCAGGCAGATGCAGTTCGCGAAGAATTTGAACTGGAAGATCAGCTGCTTCCCGTCGCTATTCTGGTGATGGGCTATCCTGCTTCCGATTCTCTGCCCTCCATTCGGCATGAGAGCCGCAAGGCCCTCACGGAAACGGTTCGTTTTCTGTAAAAAAAGCACAGAGGAGGCACCAAGGTGGAGGAGACGAAAATCAGTCTGCCGGCGTATCGTTTTACGCAGTTTCTCGCGCAGATTCTTTCTCTTTTTGTCTTTCGCAGGAAGGTGATCCGCAATGAGCTGAAGCGGGCGAAGGGGCCCTATCTGGTCATTGCCAACCATGAATGTATTATCGATTTTGTCAATCTGATCGGGCTGACGCGCCGGCCGATGCACTTCGTCATCAGCCGCAGCTTCTTCAACACGCTGCCGTTCAGGGAGACCGCCCGGAAAATCGGCGTCATGCCCAAGCAGCAGTTTCAGACGAAGCTGTCGGATCTAAGGCAGATCAAGGACTATCTGAACGCTGATGAGCCGGTGGCCATCTATCCGGCAGGGCTGATGAGCGCGGACGGCCTTTCGACACCCATCCCGCGCGGAACCTACAAGTTCATCAAGTGGCTCGGAGTCGATGTCTACGCGGCCCGCACAACCGGTGCTTACTTTGTTATGCCGAAATGGGCGAAGGGCATTCGTCCGGCGCGAACCCTGATGGATGTGTATAAGCTTTTTGACAAGGAAGAGCTGAAGGAGCTGACGGAGGATGAGGTCCGTCTGCGGGCGGAGCCGGCGCTGCTTTACGATGCCTACCGGGAAGAGGAGGAGGCCGGGATCCACTCCGTACGCAATCAGGAGATCAGCGGGCTTCAATATGTCCTTTTCCGCTGCCCTCATTGCGGGACCGAGGGACAGATGAAGAACCCCGTGCCCAATACCATCCGCTGCGATGCCTGCGCCTTTGAGGAGCATTCCGACCAATACGGCCTGCTGCATAAGGTCGACGGCCCCGGCGAGGAGCTGCGCTACGTCTCCGATTGGAGTCTTCTGACGCGTGAGACCCTCTGGCAGGAAATCGCTTCCGGCCGGCTTCGGGAGCTGTCCGACCGGGTCGAAATCAAGCTTCTGGATGTGGAAAAGAAAAAATACCGCCCCGCGGGCAGCGGACGGCTGACGCTTCGTGAGGGCAGCTTCCTCTATGAAGGGAAACTGAACGGAGAGGATGTGTCTCTGGAACTTCCGACGAAGACGGTTCCCACGCTGCCGGTCATTCCCGGCAAGCATTTTGAGATCCAGCAAGGCGATACCATCTATCGCTGCCTGCCGGAAAACAAGGCCTGCATGATGAAATTTGTGTATATGACCGAGCTTTTTTACGAAAGAAGCAAGGCTGAATGAGGAGGGACGGCCCGTGAGTGAGGTCAGAATTTTCACGGTCAATACGGCGGCGCTGGAAGAGGCGTCCTGTTTTGCGCGGGCCGAAGCTCTTTGTACCGACAAGCGCCGGGAGCGAACGGCCCGGTATCGCCGGGAGGCGGACAAAAGGCTTTCGGTGGCGGCGGAGCTTTTGCTTCGCTATGCGCTTTCGGAGCTTTCGGCTGAGGCGGATCTGAGCCGGCTCGAGTATGGCCCTCACGGAAAGCCTTATCTGCCGGACTGTCCCTTTTTCTTTAATCTTTCGCACTCCGGGAGCTTCGCGGTCTGTGCTGTCGGATCGGTGGAGCTCGGGATCGATCTGGAGAAAAAACGCGATCGCGGGAAAGATTTTTCCCGGATCGCATCGCACTTTTTTTCGTCCGAGGAGGAGCAAGTACTGGCTGACATCGCCGACGAGGCGGAACGGATGGACTGCTTCTATCGGCTCTGGACGCTGAAGGAGAGCTATTTGAAGGCGCTCGGGACAGGCATTTCGCAGCCTCTTTCGGAGCTTAAGCTTTCACTTGAGCCGCTTCGGGTGGAGCAGAGCCCGGATGAACACCTGTTCAGCCTGTACGAGCCGGACGCGCCGGAGGGGTACGCGATGGCGCTGGCATGCGCCGGAGATTCCCTTGTTCTTCCTCCTGAGGAGCTTACGGTTGCAGCGCTCATCCGCAGAGCGGAGGATCTGCGGGCGGAGGCAAGCCTTAGCTTCCGGCCGCTTCTGGAAAGTGATTTTGATACGCTTTATGCGTGGATGCAGGACGAGAGGGTGCTTGGCTTTTATGAAGGACGCGACAGCGCCTTTACGCCGGACAGTCTGCATAAATGCTTTTTTGAGAAGCCGGGCTTTATCCGTCAGCTCGTAATTGAGGTCGACGGACAGCCTATCGGTTACGGCCAGTACTATCCCTTGAGCGGGGACATGTTCGCGGATTACGGGCTGGAGGACAGAGGAGAGCTTGTGTTCGGAGCCGACCAGTTCATCGGCATTCCGGAGCTGTGGGGCAAGGGCTACGGCCGCTGCTACATGAAGAAGCTTGCGCGATATTTGTTCGAGGAATTGGGAGCTGACAGGCTTGTGGTGGATCCGCAGCTTCGGAATCCCCGTGCCATCGCCTGCTACCAGCGGGCCGGCTTCTGCATTGAAAAGCGTCTGGAGGCTCACGAACTGTTCGAAGGAAAGGCTGAGGACTGCGTGCTCATGCAATACGCGTAAGACGCGTATTGCCGGAGGCTGCGGTATCAAGGGGCGCGTTCATGCTGATGATATTATGGGCTTTGACGCGCCCATGCAATACGCGCAAGACGCGTATTGCCGGAGGCTGCGGTAAGTCG
>JAZRWR010000030.1:0-2581 GCA_045599825.1 Bianqueaceae bacterium
TGGGCAAGCTGGTGTCCAAGCTGACGCACCTCCCGGCCTATGCCATGACCTCCCATTCCGGCGCAGCCACCATCAAGCGCTTTGAGATCATCCTGGCCGAGGCGCACAGCTTCATCCTAGTGGTGATGACCTCGGGCGATGTGGTAAAGAACAAGCTCATCAAGCTCCCTTTGGAGGTGAGCGAACAGGACCTCAAGCTGCTGTCAGCCGTGCTCAACGCCAGCTTGGCAGAATTGTCCGCCGACGATATTACGCCGGAGCTTTTAGATCGCATCATCCGAAGTGCCGGCCCCGCAGGCTCGCTGGTGCCGATTATTGTGGACTTCACCGTAAATGTTCTTCGTGAACAGCAGCAAGGCGGCGTGTACCTGACCGGCCAGACAAGGCTTTTAAGTCACCCCGAATACCGGGATGTAGACAAGGCCCAGGCGCATCTGAATGGGCTGGATGAGGAGATGATCTCCAACCTTCCCGCCACCATTCATCAGGATGGGGTGCAGATTCTCGTGGGCCCAGAAAATGTCGCCAAAGAGTTGAAGGACTCCTCCGTGGTCATGACCCGCTTTGACATTGGCGACGGGATGCAGGGCATGATTGGTGTGGTAGGCCCCACAAGAATGGATTACGCGCAGATCACCGCACGCCTGAGCTATTTTGCAGAAGGGCTTGGCCGAATGTTCGGTAAGCCTGAGCTGCCGCCGCTTCAGCCGGAAAAAAATCAAGAGCAGGAGGAATCATAAGCCGTGGCAAATAAAGATACCAAGGATCCCGAACAGGTTGACGCCCAGAGCGCAGAAGTACCTGTCCAGGAAAGCACCCCTTCTCAGGAACCCACACCTTCTGAGCTGGAGCTGACGAAAGCCGCTCTTGCGCAGGAGCATGAACAATATCTTCGCCTGGCAGCGGAATACGACAACTTCCGCAAGCGCAGCCAAAAAGAAAAGGACTGCCTCTACCAGGAAGCCCAGGCGGACACCATTGGAAAATTCCTGCCGGTATTCGACAACCTGGAGCGTGCCACCCAGCAGGACACCGAGGACGATGCCTACAAAAAGGGCGTGGAGATGACCCTGGCCGGTTTTAAAGAGGTCATGCGAAACCTCGGCGTGACAGAATTCGGCGAGGTGGGCGATGCCTTCGATCCCAATCGGCACAATGCCGACATGCACGTCGAACGGGTCGACCTGGGCGAATGCGTCCTGGCCCAGGTATTTCAGAAAGGTTTTCTCGCAGGCGATAAGGTCATCCGATTTGCGATGGTTCAGGTCGCCAATTAACCATATATCGTATTGTGACTGAATATAGGAGGAAATTATCATGAGTAAGATTATCGGCATTGATCTCGGTACCACCAATTCCTGCGTTTCTGTAATGGAGGGCGGCGAGCCAGTCGTCATGGCCGGACGCATCGGGGCCCTCGGCCGTCCGCAGACGGAAGATCCGCCGTTCCTTCTCGTCAAACGCGGCGGAGACGGTTTCCTCCTCGGGGTGCCGTCCGCCGAAGTTCCGCGTCCGCTTCCGTCCGATCCGTCCGCAGCCGCCGTCGCCGAGCCCGATGGAGTCCTCGCCGCGCCAGACCGCGCGATTGTGCCTGCAGTCCAATCCGCGTCGGGCGTAGTTCGAGATCTCGTAGCGCAAGAGGCCGAGGGACGAAAGGAACTCCGCCGTCGCCGAAAGCCGATCCATCACCGTGTCGTCGTCAGGCACGTCCGCAAGTCCGCGTTCGTTCTGGAGGGCGTAGACCGAACAATGGCAGAGACCCCAGTCCGCCAGCCGCGGAAGGTTGGCGACAAAACCATCGTCGCCGGGAAGACCTGCGATCAGGTCGACGCCCGCATTGTTGAACTCGCGGCGGACGAAGGCAAACGCCCGTTCCGCCTCTTTCGCCGCATACCCGCGGCCCATCCGCTCCAGAACCGCGTCGTCAAGGGACTGAAGCCCCATCGAAATCCGGTTCACCCCGCCGGCCCTCAGCGCGTCAAGCGTCCGTTCCGAGACGTCGAGCGGGTGCAGTTCGACCGTAAACTCGGCATCGGCGGCGAAGTGCCCGCGCAAGCTCCTGAAAATCGGCCCGAGGTCGCAGAGCGCCGGCGAACCGCCGCCGAAATAGACGGTGGAGAAACCACCGGAGAAGATTCCGTCCGCATCCTCGCCGATCAGGCGGTCGAGGGCGCCGGACAATTGCCGCACATAGGCGTCGCGCGCCCCTTCCGGCTCGCCTGCGCGCGAGTAGGGCGCGCAGTAGCCGCACTTGCGGCGGCAGAACGGGAAGTGGACGTAGAGGTTCAGGCGAACAGCGCCTTCAGCGTCTTGACCTTGTCGAGCTTTTCCCACGGGAAGGCGCTGCGACCGAAATGGCCGTACGCCGCCGTGTCCTCGTAGCACCAGCCCTTCGGCTTCAGGAGGCCGAGGTCTTCGATCAGCGCGTACGGACGGAAGTCAAACACCTTGCCGGAGGCGAGCATCTTCTCAAGCTGTTCGTTCGTGACGCCATGGGCGCTGCCGAACGTCTTCACGCAGAAGCTGACCGGCTTGTCGACGCCGATCGCGTAGGCGACCTGGATCTGGCACCGGTCGGCGA
>JAZRWR010000031.1:0-4932 GCA_045599825.1 Bianqueaceae bacterium
CAATATTCCGGCCGGCATTGATGACGGTCAGAGCATCCGTATGTCCGGAAAGGGCGAGGCGGGCCTTCACGGGGGCTCAAACGGTGACCTTTATATCACCGCCAGCGTAAAGCCCCACAAATTCTTCTCCCGCAGCGGCTACGATGTCTATTACGCGATGTCCATCAGCTTTGCCCAGGCAGCCTTAGGCGACATTCTGACCATCCCGACGATCGACGGAGATGTCGAATATACCATGGCCGCCGGCACGCAGCCGGGCACGCGCTTCCGCCTGAAGGGAAAGGGCATCCCCGTCCTTCAGGGTAACGGTGAGCGCGGCGACGAATATGTTACGGTAAATATTCAGGTGCCTCGCAAGATGACCGAGGGTCAAAAGGCCGCGCTTAAGGCCTACAGCGACGCGATGGGCGAAAACGTTCAGGCGCAGAACAAAAGCATTTTCAAGAAAAAATAAGCGATAAGGACGCTCCGATGAATTATTATCAGATTACCGTTCATACCGTATCAGCAGCAGTTGAAGCACTTTCCAATGAATTTCTGGAGCTTAGCTGCGGCGGTGTGGAGATTTTCGACCCTCAGGATATTCTGTCGCAGGAAGCAAATTCGCTGAACTGGGATTACATGGACGAGGATTTTCTTCGTCAGCTTCAAAGGGTCGACGAGGCCGGCGAGGTGCTGATGCGCTGCTATTTCTCCGAGGAAGTGCTGCCGAATCAGACCGCGCTCGAGGACCTTTTACTTAAGCTCGGCGAGACGCTGAAACGGATTTCCGAGTTTCTGCCCACAGGCTCAGGCTTCATCGAAACGAATCTGATGGCGGAGGAGAGCTGGGCGAATGCCTGGAAAAAGTATTACAAGCCCTTCCGTCTCGGTAAACGCATTCATATCGTCCCTTCCTGGCTGGAAGAGGAAGGCCTGGAGGGCGATATCAATATATCCATGGATCCGGGCATGGCCTTCGGCTCCGGGACGCATGAAACGACCTCCATGTGCATCATGGCGCTCGAAGAGGCGGTTCAGGACGGAATGACGGTCCTGGATATCGGCTGCGGAAGCGGCATCCTGGGCATTGTCAGTGCGAAGCTCGGTGCGAAGCCTGTCATCGGGACGGACCTTGATCCGAATGCGGTTCTGGTCGCCCGTGAAAACGCCGCAAATAACGGTGTAAACGATTCTTTGAGCATCTATCACGGTGATCTGGTCGAAATCCCGCAGCTTGAAGGTGTCAAGGCTGACATCGTCGTAGCCAATATCATGGCGGATATCATTATGCATCTATCTCCCATGGCAAAGCAGCTGTTAAAGCAGGGCGGCCGCTTCATCTGTTCCGGAATCATTCTGGAGCGTGAACAGGAAGTGAAGGATGCGCTGGCTAATGACGGTTTTACACTTGCCGCCGTGCACGAAAAGGGCAGCTGGGTCTGCATGGAGTTTATCAATGCCTAAGTTTTTTGCGGATCCTCGCGACATCACCGATGACAGCCTCTTCCTGCGCGAGGATGCACATCATATCACGCACGTGCTTCGTATGAGTGCAGGAGAGCGTCTTCTTGTCTGTGACGGCCTGGGCAATGATTACGAGTGCGAAATTCTTGAGGCTGCGGACCCGGTTTTTTGCCGCATCCTTTCAAAGGGGCCTTCCGAGGTTGAGCCCGTTCTTTCCCTCACGCTTATGCAGGGGCTTCCAAAGGCCGAGAAAATGGAGTGGATCATCCAGAAGAATACAGAGCTCGGCGTCTATGCCTTTTTGCCCCTTGAAAGCGAGCGTTCCATCGTAAAACTGGACGGAAAAAAGAAAGAAAGCAAAGAAGAACGCTGGTCAAAAATCGCGCTTTCCGCAGCCAAGCAATCCGGGCGGGGCATGATTCCTAAGGTGGAAGCCTGCCAAACGCTTCGGGACGCTGCCAAACGCTTCAGCGAATATGACAGGGTCATCGTTTTATACGAGGACGAGCACAGCCGTTCTCTGAAGCAGGTCCTTTCGGAGCTTTCCGAGCCGAAAAAGCTTGCCCTTCTGGTCGGCCCGGAAGGCGGCTGGTCCGAGACGGAAATCGCCTTTCTGCGCAGCTGCGGCGCCGTTACGGCCGGTCTCGGAAAACGGATTCTGCGGACTGAAACCGCCGGTATGACGGCAGCCGCAATCTGCCTGTATCATTTTGATGAAATGAACTGAAGGGAATTCCCATGAAAGAATACTATCTGGATAATGCCGCTACGACCCGCGTAAGCGACGGTGCTGCGTCAGCGATGGCCGATATGCTGACGGTTTGCTACGGCAATCCGTCTTCTCTGCATCATTTAGGCTATGAGGCCGAAAAACGCCTGAATGCTGCCCGTAAGAGCCTGGCGGCTATCCTCGGCTGTGACTGCTCCTGCCTCTTCTTTACCTCCTGCGCAACCGAAAGCACGAACACAGCACTTCGCAGTCTGGCACGCTCCCGTTCGCACAGCGGACGTCATATTCTGACTTCGAAGGGCGAGCATTCCGCCACGAGAGAGACCCTGAAGTACCTGGCTTCACAGGGCTTTGAAATCGAATATCTCGATAATGACGATAGCGGCAGAATCCTGCTAAGTGACCTGGAGGCAAAGCTGCGTAAGGACACGATTCTGGTGAGCTGCCTTCATGTCAATAACGAAACCGGCTGCATCCAGCCGATTGCGGATATGGGCGCTTTGATTCACCGTTTGAATCCGGGCTGCTACTTCCATGTCGATGCGGTTCAAAGCTTCGGAAAGCTTCAGCTGCGGCCGGCCGATTCCGGTATTGATGCCCTGAGCGTAAGCGCCCATAAAATTAACGGGCCGAAGGGTGTGGGGCTTCTGTATCTGAAAAAAGGACTTACCGTTCCGCCTCTTCTGTATGGGGGCGGTCAGGAAAAGGGCTTCCGTTCCGGTACCGAAAATACGGCCGGGATCGTCGGCTTCGCGCAGGCGGCCTCGGAGTTTTGGTCTATGCGCGAGGAGCTTTGCAGCCGTATGTACGGCTATAAGAAGCTGATCGTCGACGAACTGAGCGTTAAGCTTCAGGGAATTTCCGTCAACGGTCCTAAGCCGGAGGAGGGTGCACCCCATATTCTCAACCTGCAGATCGACCGAGTCCGCAGTGAGGTGCTTCTCCATGCGCTTGAGGACTATGGAGTCTATATCAGCTCCGGCTCCGCATGCGCCTCCAACAAACCCGCCGAAAAGAGTCCGACCCTGGCATCGCTGGGAAAAAACGCAAAGGAAATCGACAGCGCCATCCGTATCAGCTTCGGACGCTATACAACGGAAGAGGACATCCGTGCTTTTCTGGATGCTTTCGAACAGCTTGTTCCGACGCTGCGGCGCTTTACCGTAAAATAACCGAAGAGAGACAGCTATCATGGATAAAGGCATATTAATCAAATACGGCGAAATCGCCATAAAAGGGAATAACCGGAAGAATTTCGAGAATCTTCTGATCAAAAACGTCTGTCACGCTCTGCGGGAGCTCGGCAAGCCCTGGATCGATAAAGAGCAGGGACGTTTATTCGTCCGAAAGCCCGAGGACGCCGATGATGGCTGGATGGAGCAGGCTATCGAAGCCCTGCAGATGGTCTTCGGTATCGTCGGTATTTCACCGGTCGATGTCTATGAGGACGATGATCTGGAGTCACTGAAGCAGTATGCAGTCGATTACGTCCTTCGGGAATATGACGGTGCTTCTTCGTCTCACAGCTTCAAAATGGACGCAAAACGCGCCGATAAGTCTTATCCCTACACCAGCATGGAAATCAGCGCTGCCTGCGGCGAAAAGGTACTCGCGGCTTGTCCGAACTGGCACGTGGATGTGCATAATCCTGAGCTGATTGTCTGGGTTGAGCTTCGCAACTCCGTTTATGTCTATTCCAAGACCTATCCCGGACTGGGCGGTATGCCTGCAGGCTGTGCCGGTAAGGGCGCGCTGCTGCTATCAGGCGGCATTGACAGTCCGGTCGCCGGCTATATGATGGCTAAGCGCGGCTTAAGCCTTTGCGCGGTATATTTTCATGCGCACCCCTATACCTCCGAACGCGCTAAGGATAAGGTCGTTGAGCTGGCCCGTCTGGTCAGCCGCTACAGCGGTCCCATCCGCCTGTACGTAGTGCCCTTCACGCAGATTCAGCTGGACATCTATGAAAAGTGTCCGCATGATCAGCTGACCATTATTATGCGCCGCGCCATGATGCGGATCGCAGAGAAGATCGCCGTGAAAGAGGAGGCCGAAGCCCTGATTACGGGTGAAGCGCTGGGGCAGGTTGCCTCGCAGACTCTCAAGAGTCTGGCCTGCACGAACGCCGTGTGCACCATGCCGGTATTCCGCCCTGTCATCGGCTTCGACAAGGATGATATCGTGGAGATTTCCCGAAAAATCGGTACCTTTGAAACGTCCATCCTGCCTTATGAGGATTGCTGCACGATCTTCGTAGCCAAGCATCCGGTTACCAAGCCGAACATTAAGAATATCATCGAAAGCGAGAAGCACCTGCCCGATCTTGATGAGCAGATCGATATTGCGGTCCGCGACTCTGAAATCATTTCCATCGGATAACAAAAAAGCGTTTGCACACCTGTGCAAACGCTTTAATTTATTCATCGAGCAGCTCCGAGAGCTCGTCCCATTCGGCCATGTCGTTTTCGACCCGGACGGTCAGGTCGGCCCGTTCCTCTTCCAGCTTGCGGAAGGCGTCGGGGAAATTGTAATATTCGGGCTTCAGCATCCATTCGTTGATTTCATCGAGCCGTGCTTCGGCTTTTTCGATGGCTTCCTCAAGCCGGCGAACGCGTGTTCGGAGCTTTCTGAGCTCGCTTTGCGACTGCTTTTGCTTCAGAAATTCTTTCTTGGCTTCAGAGGGAATGTCTGCTTCGACAATGCTTTCCTGTTTGCTTCGCTTGTGTTCAAGGTAGAAATCGTAGTCGCCCAGATAT
>JAZRWR010000032.1:0-49507 GCA_045599825.1 Bianqueaceae bacterium
GGCGTTACGGTTGTACGTGCGCTCGCCGTTCTGATTGCCCTGACGGCTGCCCTGACTGCGCTCGCCGCCCTGGCCGGCGGGACGCTGACCCTGACGGCTGCCCTGGGGACGGTCATTCTGGCTGCCGCTCTGGCGCTCGCGGTTATCGCGGCCGGTCTGCGCAGGAGAGGAAGGTCTATTTTCCTTCTTCTCAGCCGGCTTCGCCGCTTCCTCCGTCTTGGCCTGGGCTGCTTTGGCGGCAGCGGCAGCAGCCTGTGCTTCTTCCTCAGCCTTTCTTGCCGCGGCCCGGGCTGCTTCTGCCTCTTCCTCAGCTTTCCTGGCTGCCTTGGCAGCCTCCTCGTCGGCTGCGGTCTTGATGCTCTCGCCCTGCGTGCGAGTATCCTCGGCAGTCTTTTCAGGCGCCTTCTCGGACGCAGTCTCGCTCTTCTTCTTAACGACAACCTTCTTGCCGGTAATCTTCGTAATTACATTCACGACCTCCTGGCTGCTTAAGGCATCCTCCGGACCAACGCCGAAAATGCCGTCCTCTTCCAGTTTCTTCGTGATATCCTTAACACTTACTTTTAATTTATTTGCCAGTTCCTGAACAGTTGTTTTAGCCACTTTATAAATTTCACCTCTTAGGAATTTTCTTGCAAAGCCTTCTCAAGCAAGCCGGCAAAACCGGCGTCGGTGACGACCGCCACCTTTCGCTCGCCCTGCCCCATCGCCTTTCCGAGCGCCTCTCCGGACAGGTCCAGGTCGACGATCGGCAAACGGTAGTAGGCGGCTTTATCGTGAAAGCGTTTGCGGGTGTTCTCGGAGCAATCCTCGGAAAGAAGCACCAGCCGGCCGGTTCTGCCGCTGATGGCTTCCAGAGCCTGAAACTCTCCGCTTGCGATTTTGCCCGCTTTTCTGCAAAGGCCCAAAAGCCCCTGCACGCGGTTTGCGTTCTGGATGTTCACTCCGTCATCATCTCATTTCGTAAGATTTCGTATGCCTCCTCCGGCACCTTCATTTCGAAGGCGCGGTCCAGTGCACGGCTCTTTTTTGCCTTCGCCAGGCACTCCTCATTGCGGCAGAGGTAGGCGCCCCGACCGGGCGCGCGGCCGCTGTTGTCCGCGAAGAGCATGCCGGAAGCGTTCACGGCGATGCGCAGAAGCGCTTGCTTGTCGCGCATCTCGCGGCAGCCGACGCACTGTCTTTGGGGCATTTTCCTGGTTTTCATTGAAATCACCTCGGGGACTTATTCGTCGTCGTCCTCAATAAAGACGAACTCTTCCTCGTCCTCGTCATCCTCACCCAGCAGGGAGGTCAGATCCAGCTCGTCATCATCGTCGAGGACGGGACCGCTCATCTGGGACTCGCTCTTGATGTCGATACGGTAGCCGGTCAGCCTGGCCGCCAGACGGGCATTCTGACCGCGGGTACCGATGGCGTTGGTCAGCTGATCGTCCGGAACGACGACCGTGGCGTTTTTGCCCTCCTCGCCGAGGATAACGCGGCTGACACCGGCGGGCGCCAGCGCGGCGGCGATGAACTTCTCGGGCTTGTCGCTGTAAATGACGATGTCAATCTTCTCACCGCCCAGCTCCTCTACGACCGCATTGACACGGCTTCCCTTGGTGCCGATGCAGGCGCCCTGAGGATCTACCTGGCTGTCCTTGGAGTAAACAGCCATTTTGGAGCGGCTGCCGGCTTCGCGGGCGATGCTCTTCACGCGGACGATGCCCTCGTGCATTTCGGGCACTTCCTCTTCAAACAGGCACTTGATGAGGCCGGGATCGCGGCGGGAAACCGTAACGATCAGCTCCTTAGCGGTTTTGCGGACCTCGCTGACGTACAGCTTCAGACGCTGGTTCTGGCAGTAGGTCTCGCTGTGGATCTGCTCGGAATAAGGCAGCACGGCCTGGGTGCGTCCGAGGTCAATGATGCACTTGCGGGTATGGGGCTCGATCTGCAGGATGGTACCGGTGACCAGCTCCTTCTCACGGCCCTTGTATTCGCCGAAGCGGACGCCGGAAACACCCTCGCGGAACTTCTGCGTGGCGACCTGGGTACCGTTGTGCACGGCGATACGGTGCAGATCCTTCAGCTGGACCTCGATCTGAGCGGTATCGCCCAGCTGATACTTTTTGCTGATCTTGAGCGCGTCGGCCAGCTGGATCTCCTCTGCCTCGTCCGTCACCTCTTCGACGACGGTCTTGAGCAGATAGACCTTATACTTACCGTTATCGCGGTTCAGATCGACCTTGATATTGGTCGTATTGTAATCCTTCTTGCAGGCGGTAATCAGGGTCTGCTCGACGGCATCGAAGATGCTGTCGCGGCTGAGCCCCTCCTCCTTGCTTAATGCCTCAATGGCGTTCAGAAATTCGCTCATCTTTTTTTGCTAACCTCCCAAAGAATATCTTTCTTTTAATCAAAAAATCACAGCCAGACGGATGGAGGCAAAGTCCTTCTTATTGAAGCTAAGCTCCTCTCCGCTTTCAAGCTCCAGGCAGACTTCTCCGGTTTCCGGGTTGAAGCCGTTCAGCTGAGCCGTAAATTCCTTGCCAAGCCCTCTTTCCTTGTCTGCCTTGTACAGTTTCACCTCGACAAGCTTGCCTGTTTCACGGACAAAGTCCTTGTCTTTTTTGAGCGGACGGTCAAGCCCGGGAGAGCTGACCTCCAGCACATAGGGATCCTCAAAGGGATCATCGGCCTCGATAGCCGCTTCCAGAGCCCGCGAAAGCGTTACGCAATCGTTGATGGAGAAGCCGCCTTCCTTATCCGCAAAAACCTTCAGATACCAGTTGGGGCCCTCTTTTTCGTATTCGACATCGACGATCTCGTACGAATACTCCTCCGCCATCGGACGGAGCAGGTTCTCAATAAATTCGATCAGTTCCTGTTTTTTCAATTCAAACCTCCGTTTGCTCTGACAACAAGGAAGTGTGGACCTTGCGGCCCACACTTCACTTTACTTTGATATCATAGTTACTATGAAATTATACAACTTGTTTATGCAAAATGCAAGTTTATTTTGCATCTTTTTTCTTCTGAACTGCTTTGACCAGGTAGTAAACGGGCAGGCCCAGCAGGGTGATGGCCAGACTGCCGAGGCTCATCCAGCGGGCAGTCGCGCCGGAAAGGAAGAGCTGGCTGAAGATGACATAGAGACCGCCCAGAATGGCCAGCGCGGGAATGACGGGATAGAGCGGTACCCGATAAGCGCGTTCGGCATCCGGCATGGTCCTGCGCAGCCTGATAACCGCCACGAAGCTCAGCGTATAGAAGATCCAGCAGGAGAAAACCGCCAGGTCCGTCAGAAAATCGAAGTTGCCGATCAGACTGTAGACGCAGGCAAGAAGCGAAATCAGAAGGATGGAGGCCGCGGGCACCGCGCTTCCGTTCAGCCTGGACAGAAGCCCTGATGCCGGCAGGGACTTCTGCTCCGCCAGCAGATAGGCCACGCGGGAGCCGCTCATCAGGAAGCCGTTGGCCGCGCCGATCACCGAAATGATGATGCCGATTTTGATCAGAAGGCCGCCGACATCGCCGAACAGGATCTCGGCCACCGCCGTCGCCGGGGACTCGGTCGCCGCCAGCGCATCCGCGGGCATCACCTTCAGGTAGGCCCAGTTGATAACAAAGTAAACCGCCATGATGACGGACACGCCGCCCACAATGGCGCGCGGCAGGTCCCGCCCGGGATTTTTCATTTCACCGGCGATCGCTCCGACATTCGTCCAGCCCTCGAAGGCGAAGAGCACCGCCAGCAGGGTGGAGCCAAGAGCGCCGGGGATCGACTTGCCCTCGCCTACCAGAGGCGTGAAAATCGGCTCCGTACGCTTTCCGAGGATCAGGCCGAACACCATGATGAGCAGGAGGGGGATCAGCTTGCAGACCGTCGAAACGACCTGGAAGCCGCCCGCCGTTTTCGAGCCAAGCAGGTTGGAGAAGGTCACCAGCGCGATGACCGCGAAGGCCACCGGCAGCGCCCAGCCTTCTCCCAGGTACACACTGAGCTCCTGTCCGACCTTTACGCCGTAGCCCGCCAGGAAAGCCGGGTAGAAAATGACCGTCAGCATCCAGCCGGCCATATAGCCGAGCTTTTCGCCGAAGACCTCGCTCAGGATGGCGCTCATGCCGCCCGTACGGGGCAGCATCACGGTGACCTCCGCAAAGGTCAGAGCGCCGAACAGACTGATCAGGCCGCCCACGATCCATGCCAGCATACCGATGCCGGGCGCACCGCCCGTCGCCTGATAAATGGCATAGGGCTTGAAGAACACGCCGGCGCCGATAACGGTACCGACCACGATGGCCATTGCCGGGAATACACTAAGGTTTTTCTTGAGTTTGCTGTCCATAGCTGCCCTCTCCTATTTATTTCCGAACATCCATTCAAGCGCATCCTGGATGTAGATATCCCAGAAGTCCCAGCCGTGCGTGCCGGGGCCTTCCATGTAGGTGAAATCGTAGCCGAGCTCGCGGATCTTCTCGCGGATCGGAACCATGAAACGATAAAGCGGATCCTCCACGCCGATAGCCATGAAGAGCTTCGGGCGCTTTTTGCATTGCTCCAGCAGATAGCTCAGGTCATCCTCCTCAGGCACGCGGCAGTCCTCGCCGAAGGAGGTAACGAAGTTCATCTGCGGATAGGCATCCACCCAGGACTGCATGTCGCCGACGGGTGACAGTGCGGCAGCCATCGCGTAGCGGCCCTCTTCGCGGAGCGCCAGCTTCATCGCGCCGTAGCCGCCCATCGAAAGGCCCGCGATGTAGCGGTCCTTCGGATCGGAGGAAACCGGGAACATGTCTTCAATGATTTTGGGCAGCTCCTGCGTCAGATAATCGTAGAAGCGATAGCCGTACTTCTGGTTGCAGTAGTAGCTGCGCTCGCCGTCGGGCATGACCACGGCGATGCCGTAGCGGGCCGCGTAGCGCTCGATCGAGGTCCTGCGCATCCAGATGGTGTAGTCATCCGAGCAGCCGTGAAGCAGGTAGAGGCACTTGTACTTTTCGGCGCTGTTGGCGCCGCCCATGCCGATCTGGCCGTTCAGGCTCTTCTGGGGCATGATGACCCAGACGTTCGTTGCCTTTCCCAGAATTTCAGAATGAAAGTTCATTTCCAAAAAAGCCATGGATAATCCTCCGATATTAAAGTTGTGAGAACAGATCCAGCTGGTCGGTCTCCGGCAGATCGCCGAGGGCGCCCAGCTCTTTCATGGTATCGACCAGCGTGCGGCTGACCTTCGTGCGGGCCAGGAAATCGGCCACCGTCAGGAAGGGGCCGTCCTTACGGGCCTCGACGATGCTTTCCGCGGCCGTCAGGCCCATGCCGGCGATGGAGTTGAAGGGCGGCAGGAGCTTGCCGTCGATGATGCGGAATTTGCGGCTGTCCGACTCATTCAGGTCAATGGGCAGGAATTCCAGACCGCGGCAGTAGAATTCGACGACCAGCTGCAGAATGGTCAGCTTTTCCTTGTCCTTCTGCGTTTTGTCGTCGCGGGACTTGCTTTCGATGTCGCGCATGGCCTGACGCGCTCGCTCAAGTCCCCGGCCCATCAGCGAAACGTCGAAGGCGTCTGCGCGGATGGTGAAGTACGAGGCGTAGTAGGCTTCCTTGAAATGCACCTTATAGTAGGCGACGCGCAGGGACATTGTGACATAGGCGACTGCGTGAGCCTTTGGGAAAAGATACTGGATTTTTTTGCAGGACTCGATATACCAGTCCTCGACGCCCAGGGCGATCATCGCCTCTTTGTCGGCGTCCTTCAGGCCGCCGCTCTTCTTGCCCTTACGGACGATTTCCATGATTTTGAACGCGTGCAGCTTCTCCATGCCGCGGCGGATCAGGCCGTTCATGATGTCCTCACGCGTGCAGATGCACTGGGAAATCTTGACGGTGCCGGCGTCGACCAGGTCCTTCGCGTTGTTGTTCCATACGTCGGTGCCGTGGGACAGGCCGGAGATGCGGACCAGGTCCGAGAAGTTCTGCGGCTTGGTCTCGACCAGCATGCCGCGTACGAAGGCGGTGCCGAATTCAGGGACACCGAAGGTGCCGACCTGGCTGTCAATGTCGTCCGGCGTGACCCCCAGTGCCTCGGTGCTCAGGAAGAGCGACATAACCTCGGGGTCGTCGATGGGGGCGTTTGTGGCCTTGAAGCCGGTCAGATCCTCCAGCATACGCACCATGGTCGGATCATCGTGGCCCAGAATATCCAGCTTCAGAAGACGTCCGTGCAGCTGATTGTAATCAAAATGCGAGGTGATAATGTCGGTGGCCGTATCGTTGGCGGGATGCTGCACCGGGCAGAACTGATGAATGGAATAGCCCTTCGGCACGACCAGCTGGCCGCCGGGATGCTGGCCCGTTGTCCGCTTGACGCCGGTGATACCGTTGACCAGGAAGGCCTTGCGCGCATTGGTGGCGTGAAGCCCCTTCAGCTCCAGATATTTCAGCACATAGCCGTAAGCCGTTTTATCCGCCAGCGAGGACATGGTGCCGGCGCGGTAAACCTGGCTCTTGCCGAACATTTCCTCCACATAGGCGTGAGCGCAGGGCTGATATTCGCCTGAGAAATTCAGATCGATATCGGGCTCCTTGTCGCCGTCGAAGCCGAGGAAAACCTCAAAGGGGATCTCCTGGCCGTCCTTCTTCAGCTTGGCGCCGCAGACCGGGCAGAAGGCGTCCGGCAGGTCAAAGCCGGACTGACCGTCCAGCCTGCGGACCTCTTCACTGTCGAAGTCACTGTAGTGACATTTTGGACAGTAATAGTGCGCCGGCAGAGGATTGACCTCGGTGATGTCGGCCATCGTCGCTACCAGCGAGGAGCCGACGGAGCCGCGGGAGCCGACGTAGTAGCCGTCCGCCACGGAGTGCAGCACGAGGCGCCGCGCCAGCACGTAGAGGGTGGCAAAGCCGTTTTTGATAATGGAAGTAAGCTCGCGTTCAAGCCGTGCGGACACGATCTGCGGCAGCGGATCGCCGTACATGCTCTTCGCCTTGGTGTAAACCGCGTTTTCGAGCTCCTCCTCGGCGCCCTCGATAACGGGCGCGAACTGTCCGTCGGGGATGGGCAGCAGGTATTCGATCCGGTCCGCGATGGCGATGGTATTGTCGATGACGACCTCCTCGCACTTTTCGGGACCCAGGTATGCGAATTCCTCCAGCATTTCGGCCGTCGTATGGAAATAGAGCGGAGCCTGGCGGTCCGCGTCGGAAAAGCCCTTGACTGTCTGGATGATTTCGCGGAAGAGCGCGTCCTCGGGATTGCGGAAATGCACATCGCCGGTGGCGACGACGGGCTTGCCGTAGCGCTCGCCCAGAGCCACGATGCGGCGGTTCAGATTGCGCAGGTCCTCCTCGCAGCTTACGGCCGGCTCGTCCTTGTCGGCGATATAGAAGGCGTTGTTGCCGATGGGCTGGATTTCGAGATAGTCGTAGAAGTCCATCAGATCGGCCAGCACGTCCTCGCCGTCCTCATGCAGGACAGCCTGGAAGACCTCGCCCGCCTCGCAGCCGGAGCTGATGATGAGGCCCTCGCGATGCGCGAGGAATTCGCTCTTGGGGACACGCGGCGTGCGGTAAAAATAGTTCAGATGCGCCAGCGATACCAGCTCGTACAGGTTGCGCAGGCCTGTCAGGTTCCTGACCAGAATGACGGCGTGGTAGGCCTTCAGCCGTTTGACGTCGGTGTTGGCGCGGATATATTCGTTCACGGAGGACAGATCCGTCAGCTGTGCCTCCGTCAGCTTCTGCAGGCACTTGAGCAGGATCTGACCCGTGGCATCTGCATCGTCGACCGCCCGGTGATGATTCTCAAGCGAAATATCCAGCGCCTTGCAGACAGAATCCAGCGTATATTTCTTCAGGTCCAGGAGACCGTGGGCCAGCTCCAGCGTGTCGACCACCGTGCTCTCCGGCAGGGAAAGCCCCAGCTCGCGCGCCTTGCAGCTGACAAAGCCCAGGTCAAAGCCGACATTGTGCCCGACAATGACCGAGCCCTCAGCCCATTGAAGAAAAGCGGGCAGCGCTTCATCCACGGCGGGGGCATCCGCGACATCCGCGTCCGTGATGGACGTCAGCTCCGTGATGCGCGCCGGAATGGGGTATCCGGGATTGACAAAGCTCGAAAAACGGTCCGTCACCCGCCCGTTTTCAATGCGGACGGCGCCGATCTCGATGATACTGTCTTTTTCTTTGTTAAAGCCCGTGGTTTCCAGGTCGAAGACGGTAAAGCGGGTATCAAAGCCCTGACCTTCTCCGTGCCGGACCGCAGTCTTCAGGTCGTCGACCAGGTAGGCCTCCATGCCGTAAATGACCTTGAAGTCGCCTCCCTCCTTGCGGATGGCCTTGCAGGCATCCATCGCGTCCGGGAAGCCCTGAACGACGCCGTGGTCCGTCACGGCGACAGCCGGCGAGCCCCAGCGGTAGGCCTGACTGACCAGGTCCTTAGGCGATACCACCGCGTCCATTTCGGAGATAGTGGTATGCGCGTGAAGCTCCACGCGGCGGCGGGGCGCCGTTTCCGCGCGTTCGGGCTTCAAATTGATTTTATGCGGCGCGATCGAGTTCGCCGTCAGCGTAAGCTCGTGCGTGAAATCGTCCTCTTCTACCGTACCCTTGATGAGCAGCTGCCTGCCGTTCTTCAGATCGCCGGCGCGGGTCTCCATGACCTCGCCGTTCACAAAAGCCTTGACCGTGATGGACGAGGTATAGTCGGTCATCTGCAGGGTCAGAAGCGTCCGTCCGGAGCGGATATCTTTCGTCTCGGACTCCAGAATGTCGCCCTCGATCACGACGGGGCCCATGTTTTCGCTCTGCAGCGCCCGCTTGATGCTGATGACGCTGTCGCGCTTGATGGGCTTGCCGACGATCATCTTGTCGAGCTCTGCCTTGCGCTCGGGATCGACGTAGAGCGGCGAGCCGCACAGGGTGATGGCGTTGGCCATGAATACGAGATCCTGGACGTAGGTATCCATTTCGACATTGCCCTTGACCAGAAGCGTCGCGCCCTTGACGAGCTCCTTCTCCATTTTGGTCTGGAAGGTTTTCAGGACCACAAATGCCTTGCAGTGCACCTCGGACACATAGTTGGTCAGGGTAAAAGTAAGCAGTGCCTTGTCGCCGCGGACGGCGCGCCAGTCAAAGGCGGACAGGATGCCGCGGATGACGATACCGCGCTTTTCCTCGTCGCAGGCGTCAAGCGCGGTTTCGCGGCCGGAAATCGGCTTGCCGCACAGGACCCTGTTGTGGGGCTTCTTCGGCTTTTCCGCCTTTTGAGCGGACACGGCCTCGTCCCCGGGCGGGGTGTCGGTATCCGGCTGCTCCTCTATGAGCGGCTCTTCTTCCTGCGGAGCGGGCGTATCCGGCACCGTCGCGGACTCTTTTTCCTCCTGCGGCGCAGGAGCGGCGGATGCCGCAGCAGACTCCTCCTCAAAGGGGATGCGCTCGTACAGCGTCTCCTCAGGCACGGCCGGCCAGGGCTCCTCTTCTTCCCCGGGGGTCTCCAGAAGGTTCGGGGCCTGCGTGATTTGCACGTGAATAGAGCCGCCGAAGCCGGCCTCCAGGTCGGTCCGCAGCAGTTCCTTCTCCTCTTCCGTGAAATGACGCGCCGCAATAAAGCGCAGCTCCAGCAGGAAACGCTCCGCGTAGCCCTGGCAGGAAAGCACCTGAGCCTCTTCGGCCAGACGCACCTCCCGGAAGCTGAAAATCTGCGGGAACATGTCCTTCAGGGATCCCTTCGTTTCTACCATCTTACCCTCAAAATGTACAAATTAATACTGTTCAGCCAGTTCCACCAGCGCGGCGATGATCTGATCCTCCGGCACACGGCGCAGGATTTCGCCGTGGCTGAAGAGAAGCGCCTCGCCATGCCCGCCGGCTATGCCGAAGTCCGCCTCGCGCGCCTCGCCGGGCCCGTTTACCACGCAGCCCATCACGGCAATCTTGAGCGGCTTTTCAATATGCGCCAGCGCACGCTCCGCACGCTCCACCAGCCCGATGATATCGATATCGGTGCGGGCGCAGGTCGGGCAGGAGACGATTTCGACGCCAAAGCGCCGAAGGCCTGCGTATTGCAGGATTTTTTTCGCAATGACGACCTCCTCGCTCGGGTCGCCTGTCAGAGAAATGCGCATGGTATCGCCCAGACCCTCGTCCAGCAGAATGCCCATGCCCATAGAGGATTTCACGATTCCGTCCTTCATGGGACCTGTTTCGGTGATGCCGACATGCAGCGGATAGTCCGACTGCCCGGCGAAAAGCTCGTACGCCCGCGCGCAGAGCGTCAGGTTGGAGGCCTTGATGGAGACCACCAGATTGTCGTAATCAAGCTCCTCGATGGCGCGGACATTCGTGAGCGCGCTCTCGCACAGCGCCTCCGGCGTCACGCCCTTCTCGGCCAAAAGCCTTTTTTCGAGCGAGCCGGCATTCACGCCGACGCGGATCGGAATCTGCCGTTCCCGCGCGACACGCACGACGCGCTCCAGATTTTCGCGCGAGCCGATATTACCGGGGTTGATGCGGATTTTGTCCGCACCGCCCTCCATGGCCGCAACGGCCATGCGCCAATCAAAGTGAATGTCCGCCACCAGCGGAATATGGATGTTCTTCCTGATTTCGGGGATGGCATCGGCCGAGGCCTGATCAGGCACGCTCACACGTACGATTTCGCAGCCGGCCTCCTCCAGCTCACGGATCTGCCGGATCGTGGCCTGCGCATCCGCCGTCTTGGTGTTGCACATGGACTGGATACGGATCGGCTGGCCGGCGCCCAGAATATAATCCCCTACGCGAACGGCTTTGGTTGTCTGATGCGTAAACATCGTCCGTCCTCCTTATAAAAGCTTGCGGATATCGCCCAGAGCCACAACCAGCATCAGGCCGATCAGCAGAACGAAGCCGATGAGGTAAATGAAATTTTCCACCTTCGGATCCAGCGGCTTTTTGCGGATCTTTTCGATGATCAGAATAATGATGCGGCTTCCGTCAAGCCCGGGGATCGGAAAGAGGTTCAGCACGCCCAGATTGGCAGACAGAAGCACCGCCAGGCTGGCCATGGTGCCGAAAATGCTCCAGAAGCCGTAGGCCGAGGCCTCGGAATAGGCGTCGCTGACGACCGAAACAACGCCGATGGGGCCGGACAGCGCATCCAGACCCAGGGCGCCTGTAATCAGCCCGACCACGCTCTTGATGGTCATTTCGACCTCAAACCAAAGGTACCAGAAGCTTTCGCAGACCAGGTCCCAGAGGCCGCGCAGACCGCGCTGCGCTACCATGTCCTTGACATCCAGATAAGAAGACGCCGTGAAGCCCACGCGGAAACGCTCCGCCTCCTCGTCGAACCAGGGGGTCATCTCAAGCATTTCCTTTGTCCCATCCGCGTGGCGTACACGCAGCGTGACGGCACCGTCGCCCTGATACTCTGAAAGGATATACGAAATTTTCGTAAAAACATGAATGCGGTCTCCGTCGATGGCGAGAATTTTGTCGCCGGCCATCAGGCCCGCCTCCGCCGCCGGAGAACCCGCCTCCACGGATTCCACGCTGTTGCGCGCAAAGCCAAAGCCTGCGTTGATGCACAGAAGCAGCACGAAGGCCAGTACGAAGTTCATGATCGGGCCCATCGCCACGATTTTGATGCGGGCCCAGACGGATTTGTCCGCGAAGGAGCCGCCGTCACCCTGATCCTTTCCGGACAGACCCTCCAGCGCGGTCGTCTCCTCGCCTTCCATGCGGCAATAGCCACCCAACGGGAGCAGCCGGACGGAGACCTCCGTCCCCTTCTTATCCTTCCAGCCGAAAAGCCGCGGTCCCATGCCGATGGCGAATTCCTCTACGGTGACACCGTTCCGGCGCGCCGCGAAGAAGTGTCCGCCCTCATGGACGACCACGATAATCGTAAAAATCAGCAGCGTAATGAGAATACTGATAAGTGTTTGCATTAGAAGACTCCCTTAAGCGTTTTTTCGGTTTCCGTGCGAACGGCCAGCACCTCTTCAAGGGTGTAGCTCTTTCCGTGCGCACCCTGACGGTCATAGTCGGAAAGGGCCTGCCAGACGAGCCCGTAAATATCCAAAAAACCGATCCTTCGCTCCATGAAAGCGCGAACAGCCAGCTCGCCGGCCGCATTGAATACTGCCGGATAGAGGCCTCCCCGAGAGAGCGCGAAGCGCGCCATTTCGATGGGACGGGTGAAGGGCGGTTTGATTTCCTCAAAACAGATCGGGCCGCAGCTGCACAGATCAAGCGGCTTCGTGATTTGCCGGCCGCGCTCCGGGTAGAAGAGCGCCACCTCGATGGGCAGACGCATATCCGGCACGCCCAGCTGCGCCAGAACTGTGCCGTCCTGAAGCTCGATGAGCGAATGGACGATGCTGGTCGGCTGAATGATCGGACTGATGTTTTCGCAGTCGAAAAGCCAGCGGGCTTCGATCAGCTCGAGCGCTTTATTCATTAAGGAGGCACTGTCCAGCGTGACCTTGGGCCCCATATCCCAGTTCGGATTGCGCAGGGCCTGCTCTACGGTCACATGCCGCAGCTCCTCTTCGCTTTTCCCGCGGAAGGCGCCGCCGGAGGCCGTCAGCAGAATACGCTTCAGCTGATCCCTCCGCACACCCTGCAGACACTGAAAAATCGCGCAGTGTTCACTGTCGACGGGCACGATTTCGACCTGCTTTTCCGCGGCCAGTGCCCGGATCAGCTGACCCGCGCAGACCAGGGTTTCTTTATTGGCCAGAGCAATCTGCTTGCCCGCCCTGATGGCAGCCACCGTCGGCTCGATGCCGATCATGCCGACCAGAGCCGTAACAACGGTATCAGCCTCCGGAAGCGATGCCGCCGCCAGAAGCCCATCCATCCCGCAGACGATTTCGCTTTCCGGAAGCGACGCATCCGCCCGGAGGGCCGCCGCAGCCGCTTCGTCATAAACCGCCACCAGTTTCGGCGCGAACTCCCGGATTTGCTCCTTCAGAAGCTCCATCCGGCGTCCGCCCGCCGCCAGCGCGGCCACGCAGAAGCTCTCCGGATGGTTACGCACCACATCCAGTGTCTGCGTGCCGATGGACCCGGTTGAGCCCAGTATACTCAGTCTTTTCAAAATGATACCTCTTGCAGAAGCTTCAGGGCCCACAGCACGAGGGCCATCAGCGGACCGGCCAGAAGAACCGAATCGAAACGGTCCAGAATACCGCCGTGTCCGGGAATCAGCTTGCCGAAATCCTTGACCTCGGTCATCCGTTTGATTGAGGAGGCAAACAGGTCCCCCAGCTGTCCCATAAGCGCGCCGCCTGCGCCGTACAAGCCGGCCAGAAGCATGACGGAGGCGTAGGAACGGTCAAAACAGGATGCGGTGAAATGCGCAAAAAGAAGGCAGAGGCCCGCTCCGCCCAGCACACCGCCCACGGCGCCCGCCACGGTTTTCTTCGGGCTGAGCTCCGGCGCCAGCTTGCGTTTTCCGAAGGCACGCCCTGCCAGATAGGCGAAAACATCGCTTCCCCAAGCCGCCAGATAAACCAGAACACTGTAAAAGAGGCCAGCCTCCTGCTCGCGCACAAAATAAAGTGAGGAAAAAAGGGCAGGGACATATACAAAGCCCATCAGGCAGAGGGAGGCGTCCGTAAACGACTGCTTCGGAAAAGTCAGCACCCCGACCGCCGCCAGCACAAAAAGGATCAGTACGAGAAGAACAGCGGGCAGACAGGCAAAGGCTTTCGTCCCCCAGACAAACAGGGCTGCATACCACAGCAGCGTGAAAGCGACCATGAGCGGAAAAGCGGGACGGTGTCCCTTTTCCTTCAAAGCCCGGCAAAGCTCAAATTCTCCGATCAGGCTGATCAAAAGCAGCGCCGCCAGGCAGGCGCGGGAACCGAGATACAGCACCCCGCCTAAAATGACAAGCAGGAAAAAACCGCTGATAATACGAGTTTTCATGACTTACCGTCCTCCGAAACGGCGGCTTCTCCCCGCGTAGTCACGGAGCACCTCATCCAGATTCTCCACCGAAAATTCAGGCCAGTACTGGGGCACGAAGGCAAATTCCGAATAGGCCAGCTGCCACAGCAGGAAGTTCGAAAGACGCTCCTCGCCGCTGGTGCGGATCATCAGATCCGGATCAGGCAGATCGGCCGTATCCAGATGCGCCTGCACCGTCTCCTCGGAAATATCCCCGGGAAGGAGAGCGCCATCACGGACCTCCTCCGCCATCTTCCGCATAGCGCGCGTCAGCTCGTCACGGCTGCCGTAGCTGATGGCAAAGGTTAAGTTGAAGGAATCAAACACAGCCGTTGCCTCTTCCACATCACGCACCAGCTCCTGCAGCTCAGGCGAAAGGCGGCTGCGGTCGCCGATGACGCGGATACGGATGTGCCGGCGGATGGCATCCTTTTTATTGCGGATCAGATAGGTCTTCAAAAGCCCCATCAGATACGAAACCTCTTCCTCGGAGCGCTTCCAGTTCTCGGTCGAAAAGGCGTAAACGGTCAGGTATTTTACGCCTCGGTCAATCAGGGCGTTTGAAATGGTTTCCACATTATCGGCACCCGCAAGATGCCCCTGACTTCTGCTTTTTCCCCGGGCAGCCGCCCAGCGGCCGTTCCCGTCCAGGATAATAGCTACATGAGCAGGGATGTTTTCCATAGTGACGATTGTTCCTTTCTATGAGGATTGGAAGCCGGACTTTTCCATTCGAAAATAAAGCCGCGCACGTTGAAGCGCGCGGCAGAGCATTCGCTGTCCGGATTAAACCTGCATTACCTCGGCGATTTTGGCATCGACCGCAGCGTCAACCTGCTTGATGTAATCGTCGGTCATTTTCTGAAGCTCTTCCTCCAGATTCTTCTGATCGTCTTCAGTGATGACGGAATCCTTGCGGAGCTTCTTGATGGCATCCATGCCGTCACGGCGGACGTTGCGGATCGCAACCTTGTTGGCTTCACCGCGCTTCTTTACGTCCTTCGCGGTATCGCGGCGCTTTTCCTCGGTCATTTCGGGGAAGTTCAGGCGGATAACGCGGCCGTCATTGTTGGGATTGATTCCGATATCGGACATGTTGATGGCCTTCTCAATAGGCTTGACCATATTGCTTTCCCAAGGCTGGATCAAAAGCACACGCGCTTCGGGAACCGAGATGTTGGCTACCTGCTGAAGCGGGGTGGGAATGCCGTAATATTCCACGGTCAGGCGATCCAGCAGATGCGGATTGGCACGGCCGACGCGGATGGTGTTATACTCTTCTTCAAGCGTCTCAAGAGAGCGCTCCATCTTGTATTCGAATTCTTCGAGTTCTTTGGAAATCATGTCAGTTCCTCCTTAGTATCGTAATAAATAGGTCTTATGAAATCAGGGTTCCGACTTTTTCACCCCGCGCGGCGCGCAGGATGCTGCCCTCCTCCTTCATGGCAAAAAGCTTGCAGGGAAGCTTGTTTTCCACGCAGAAGGCAGCGGCAGGCAGGTCGATGACCTTCAGATTCTTGTTCAGAATTTCCTGATAACTGAGTGCGTCGTATTTCCGGGCATTCGGGTTCTTGGCAGGGTCGTCATCGTATACGCCGTCTACGCTCTTGGCCATGAGGATGATGTCACACTCGGCCTGAGCCGCACGCAGCACGGTGCCCATATCGGTCGAGAAGAAGGGATGCCCCGTTCCGCCGCCGAAGAAGACGATTTTGCCGGCCTCCAGATCCTCCATGACACGGGACCTGTCAAAGACCTCTGTCACCGTTTCGATTCTGAAAGCGGTATAAACAGAGGTTTCCATGCCCATATTGCGGAAAATTTCGGAAACATACAGTACGTTCATGACCGTGCCCAGCATGCCGATCTGATCGGACTTGCAGCGGTCGATTTCGGTACCGGTACGGCCTCTCCAGAAATTGCCGCCGCCGATGACGATGCAGATCTGAACGCCGTCGTTATGGGCCGCGCGGACTTCTTCGCCAACGGCGCGGACGCTGGCTTCGTCAAGTCCGTAGCCTTTTCCGCCGGAAAGCGCTTCGCCGCTGAGTTTCAGCATAATACGTTTATACATATGCCCTCCCGTAATCCTTCTATACTTGTTATATTTTACCACAGTTTTGCGGATTTTTCAATGCTTAAGGGCGCGTTAATTTTCCCCCTGCGGCCGCCGGCTGCTGCACCGCCAAAAAGAGAGCGGCTCTGTCAAGCCGCTCTCTACGTTCAAATCAAATTCAATCAAATCGAAAAGCTCTTCCGGCTTCCCTCCTCATCCCTTCGCTACCAGTGAATAGTAGAAGTCCGAAGGTGTATCGTAGTAGTTCAGAAGAACCCAGTCGTATCCGCGGCCGGCCGCACGTCCGACCTTACCGAAGACGTAAATCTGTCCGTCAGGACCGATAACAGGCTTGCTCAGGCTCAGGTACTCATCCGAATGAGTGCGTCCCAACGCCTCCATAGTCCAGGTGCGGTGGTCCTCACTCAGGAAGGAAGTAATCGGGCCGACCGACTCCGAGCCTAGCAGGTTCTTGGCCGTGCGGTTGTAGTCCTCTTCCGTAAGGCCCAGTGCACTCAGCGTCTCCTGCTTGCCGAGACCCTTTCCGCTCGTCATGTCAAGCGTGAATACCGTGATCTCCTGCGCGTCGACCTCCGCGAAATTCTTGTAGATAATCAGCGACAGAAGATCATCCCGGACGCCGAAGCGGTACTCGAGCTGCGAGATCGGACAGTAACCCGAAACATCGCCGGCGCAATTGTTGATGGTCTCCATGTCGGACTTGAAGGCTGCGTTTACCGAACCGTTAACGGCAGCGGTGTCAACGCCTTCGATCGTGACCTTGGGCAGGCTGTAATAGGTGCTGCCGCAGTACTGGGAGAAGCCGTCCTCCACAAAGAACTTGATGAAGGAGCCGTCAGCAAGATCGTAGTGGAAGGTGATAATCTGGCTGAAGGCGGCGACGTGATAGGGATTCTCGCCGATGGTTTTGAAAACCGTGAGATACAGGTTGCGGCCGACCTGGTAGTAATTGTAGGACAGGTCCGAAAGCAGATTGATATATTCCTGCGGCTGATACTTGCTGCGGTTCAGGGAAAGCATCGTATCGGAGTAGAATTCTTCGATATATGCGTTAAAATCGCTGACATTCGGCGTCGACGCGACGACCTTCGGCAGCGTATAAAGCTTCCCGTCCAGCTCGATCTCATAGCCGTTGACGACGTCGCACTCGATGGCCATCCAGCTCAGCGCCTCCTCAAGCTCCTTCAGGAAGCTTTCGGTCGCGGCATCATACTCGGTTCCGTAGGGGAAGACCTGCCGGATGACAGCGGGACCGGCAACAGAGCCGAGGGCTGCGCAGAGGTTCAGCTTGCCCTCAGGGCCGACCAGGGGCCGCGCGTTCGCCTCTTCCTTGGCTGCCTCCACATAGGCCTGCGTCAGGCCGACATCCGTGCTGTCCCACATGTGGTTCAGAAATTCGTAGGTGGCAGCCATGATGGCCTTATGACGTCCGCTCGCCAGGTATTCATCCTGCGGCACGCCGAAATGCGCAAGCACCTCCGCGTCGGATGCCAGGCTGCAGGTATTCAGATCGACATTGAAAACGATAAAGTCCGCATTCCCGAAGATCTGCTCGCAGCGGATCAGAATGCTGAGCAGCTCCCCGTCAACATACCAGGTATAGCTCATCGCTTCCCAGGTAGGCGTGAATCCGTCGGCAATCTGGTCAAGCACATTTTCGCTGTATTTACCGTAAAGGGACTGATAAATATCCTCGTTGAGCTGAGCAGTTCTTTCATCGCCGAAAACGATTTTGGGGAATGAGTAGACATAGCTGTAGCCCTCTATCACGAGCTTTTCGGTCGTGCGGGTCTCAACGCTCACCTCAAAATTTTTGGACTCCTCCTGCGATTCCGTCTTCGATTCCTCTGAACCGGGGACGCAGGCCGTAAGCCCCAGCAGCATCACGAACGCCAAAGCAAATGCCAAAAATCTTTTCATATTAACCTCCTGGAAAATAGAATGCAGATATATTATACCTTCTCTCAACGGAAATTGCAAGCACCGCCTGCGAACGTCGGCGGCATGATGCATCTTCGGCCATACGGCAGCCTGACTGCACAAAAAAGAGCTGCGCTTTTTCAAACGCAGCTCCTGTAAAAGGCATAGCTTATTTGCCCATCTGCTTTGCGACTTCCTCAGCAAAGTTCTCTTCCTTCTTTTCGATGCCTTCGCCGGTCTCGTAGCGAACGAAGCGCTTAACGGCGATATCGCAGCCGGCTTCCTTCGCAACGCTCTTAACGTAAGCTTCAACGGACTTGCCTTCGGCGTCCATGAAGAAGGGCTGATCCATCAGGCAGATTTCCTTCAGTTCCTTCTCCAGACGGCCGGCAACGATCTTGTTCTGGATCATTTCGGGCTTCTTGGCGAAGGACTCGTCCTGACGGGCATTCTCAAGAATGATTTCGGTTTCCTTGGCCTTGAAATCCTCGGGAACTTCGGAATCGTTCAGGAATTCGGGGCGCAGGGAAACGATCTGCATACCGATGTTGCGGACCATGGCGGTAACGTCATCGGTCACGTTTTCGCAGGCGATCTCGATCAGAGCGCACTTGCGGTTGTCATGATGCAGGTAGTAGCCCAGATAACCGTCGGTGGTCATCTTGACAAAGCGGCGGATCTGCAGGTTCTCGCCGATAACGGCAACCTTGGCAACAAGGGCGTCCTTGACGCTGATGCTGGGATCTTCGATCCAGGCTTCAGCCATCAGCTCATCCAGCGTGGCGGCCTTGGTAGCCAGCGCCTGAGCGGCAACGCTCTTGCAGAAATTCTGGAAGTTTTCGCCCTTGGCAGCGAAGTCGGTCTCAGAGTTAACTTCGACCAGAGCAGCAGACTTCTTATCGTCCGCTACCGCGATGGCAACCAGACCCTCGGCAGCAATACGGCCGGACTTCTTGACAGCCTTGGCAGCGCCGCTCTTGCGGAGCTCTTCGACAGCAGCGTCCATATCGCCGTTGGTGGCGGCCAGGGCCTTCTTGCATTCCATCATACCTGCGCCGGAAAGCTCGCGCAGTTCTTTTACCATTGCAGCAGTGATATCAGCCATTTTTTATTCCTCCGTAGCTTCGGAAGCAGCCTCGGCCTCAACAGCAGAGGGAGCGTCCGTTAACTGTTCGCCCTGGTTTGCTTCAACGACAGCGTCCGCAACCATAGCCGCGATCAGCTTAACGGCACGGATGGCGTCGTCGTTACCGGGGATGATGTAATCCATTTCATCGGGATCACAGTTGGTATCGGCAATACCGACGATCGGAATGCCCAGAATGCGGGCTTCCTGAACCGCGATATGCTCTTTATGAGGATCTACCACGAACATCAGATCGGGCAGGTTCTCCATGTCACGAATACCGTTCAGGTTCTTCTGCAGCTTCTCAAGCTCGCCCTTCAGGATCATAACTTCCTTTTTGGGCAGGACTTCGAAGGTGCCGTCCTCAGACATGCGCTCCAGCTCCTTCATGCGGGCGATACGGCTGCGGATGGTCTTGAAGTTGGTCAGCATGCCGCCCAGCCAACGGCTGTTCACGTAGAACATGCCGCAGCGCTCGGCTTCTTCCTGCATGGTTTCCTGAGCCTGCTTCTTGGTGCCTACAAACAGAACCTTGCCGCCTTCGGCAGCGATGTTCTTGATGGCCGCATAGGCTTCGTCAGCCTTTTTGCTGGTCTTCTGCAGGTCGATGATGTGGATGCCGTTGCGCTCCGTGAAAATGTAGGGAGCCATTTTGGGGTTCCAGCGGCGGGTCTGATGTCCGAAATGAACACCGGCCTCAAGCAGCTGTTTCATAGAAATAACACTCATGATACTTTCCTCCGTTTTGGTTTTTTCCCTCCCCGGACGGGCAAATAGCTTGCACCAAAGCGTGCCCGGGTGCGGATTAGCGTCCCGTATCAATTGAACGCCGTTGTTCATTGTATCGCAGCTTGTCAGAAAAGGCAAGCATTTTTTCCATTTTCAGTAATCATTTTCATCCATGTGAACACGCAGTCTGCGGAGGGCGCTGCGGTGCAGCTCGAAGGCCGTAGTCGTGCCGTAATGAAGCCTTCGCGCGCACTCCCGCAGGCTCAGTCCCTGAAAATAGTGCAAGCGGATGAGCTCCCTCTCGCGCTCCGGCAGACGCTCCACCGCCCGGAGCACACTCACGCGGCGGTCCTCCTCCAGAAGACGGTAATCCGCCGAAGATTCCGCGCGACGGTCGCCCAGGTCCGTCTCCTCCGCCGACAGCGACAGGGGGATGCTGTTGGCCGCCACGGTCAGGTAACGCAGCCGCTTGGCGCCCGAAAGAGAAAGCGTCTCCGCGACCTCGTCCACACTCACATTGCGTCCGAGGTCACGCTCCAGCTTCTCCCTTTCCTCGTTCCAGGCATAAAAAATCCGCTGATCCGAACGGCGGTTCCACAGGAAACGGCTGATGCCGTCGTAGATCGCGCCCTGAATCCGCGGATAAGCTAAAGAAGCGAAATGTCCCTTTGTCACATCGAAGCGGTCAACGGTTTCGATCAGCCCGCAAATACCGAAGCTGATCGCGTCCTCCGGTTCCATGCCGGAGGGAAGACTGACCTTCATGCGCCCGTAAGCGTAATAGACCAGGCCCAGATTGTCCAGCACAGCCTGTTCCCGTAGGGCTTCATCCCCGCTCATGCGATAGCGGCGGATGAGCTCCTCGGTTGCGCTGAAATCCTCCGGACCGGGCCGGCTTACGGCGCCGTCTGCTTCCTGACGCCGTTTCACGCTCGCTCCTTAGTGAATTATTCGTTTGTTTCCCTGCGGTAGCCGCAGCCTTCCTTCTGACAGTAAAGCGCCGGACGGCGGCCGCTCTTCTGATACAGCCGCTCTCCGCACTGCGGGCATTTTTCTTCGGTGGGAAGATCCCAGGAGAGGAAATCGCAGTCAGGCTGACCCGCGCAGTTGTAGAAGATGCGGTTGGAATGGGAGCGGCGCAGCAGCACGGGCTTGCCGCATTTCGGGCAGCTTAGCCCGGTTTCTTCATAATAGGTGATGGAGTTGCGGCACTCAGGGAAGCCCGGACAGGCAAAAAACTTGCCGTACTTGCCCATCTTGATCACCATGTTGCGGCCGCACTTTTCGCAGATGATATCGGTGACGGGGTCCTCCAGCTTGACCTTCTCAAGCTCCTGCATCGCGCGGTCAACGCTGGGGCCGAAGTCGCGGTAGAAATCGCGGACCACCTGCTTCCAGTCCAGCTTGCCCTCGGCGACCTCGTCCAGCTGCTCCTCCATGGAGGCCGTAAAGGACAGGTCTGCCACCTGCTCGAAGTACTGATTGATGATGCGGTTGACGACGGAGCCTAGCTCGGTAGCCATCAGACTCTTCTTTTCCTTGACGACGTAGTCTCGTTCCAGAAGGGTGTAAACCGTGGGCGCGTAGGTGCTGGGACGGCCGAGACCGAGCTCCTGCATGGCCTTTACGAGGCTTGCCTCCGTAAAATGAGGCGGCGCTGCGGTGAAATGCTGATCTGCCGCGACCGAGTCGATCGGAAGCCGGGAGCCGATTGCAAGTGAACTGATATCCTGGAATATTTCTTCGTCCTTTTCTTCACGGTAAACCGCGGAAAAGCCCGGGAATACCATGCGCGAGCCGGAGGAATTGAGACCGTAACCGCCGCAGCTCAGGTCGACGGAGTAGGTCTCATATTCGGCAGGGGCCATGCGGCTGGCCAGGAATCGGTTCCAGATCAGGCGATACAGCTTAAACTGCTTGTCGTCCAGCGCCTCCTTTACGGACTCGGGTGTAAAGGCCGCGTTGGTGGGGCGGATGGCCTCATGCGCATCCTGCACCAGGGCCGAGGACGAAGCCTCCTCCGCGGGAGCCTCTCCCAGGTATTCCTCGCCGAAGTGCTCCAGAATGTAGGCCTTGGCCATTTCGGCAGCCTCGGCGGAGACGCGGACGGAATCGGTACGCAGGTAGGAGATCAAAGCGACGCGGCCGCGGCCGGGCAGATCAATGCCTTCGTACAGCTGCTGCGCGATGCGCATGGTGTTGATGGGGGAAAGGCCCAGCTGGTTGGCGGCCTCCTGCTGCAGGGTACTGGTGATAAAGGCATCCGGCGCCTTGCGGCTTCTGCGGCCGCGGCGCAGCTGTTCGACCTGCGCACTTCCGGCCTTTTCAAGCTCGGATTTGATTTTTTCAGCCTGTCCGGCGGTCGTCACCGAGGGCTTCGCACCCTCCTGCTCACTTAAATGAGCCGTAAGCTTTTGCTTTGCGGAAAGCGAAAGCGCAGCTTCCACCGTCCAGAATTCTTCGGGGACAAAATCGTCAATGGCCTCCTCCCGGTCGCAGATGAGCTTGAGCGCAGCCGATTGCACACGTCCGGCGCTCAGTCCCTTTTTGACCTTTTTCCAAAGGACAGGGCTCATCTGATAGCCGGCTACACGGTCCAGCACACGGCGGGCCTGCTGGGCATCCACCAGCGGCTGCAGAATGTCGCGCGCGCCGGCAAGCGAATTTTTGATGGCCGACTCGGTAATTTCATTGAAGGTAATGCGGGCCGTCCTGGCCGGATCCAGCTCAAGCGTGCTCATCAGATGCCAGGAAATCGCTTCTCCCTCACGGTCAGGGTCGGTTGCCAGATAGACAAAGGAAGCCTTTTTCACCTCACGCTTCAGCTCGGCGATCAGCTCGCCCTTTCCGCGGATGGTAATGTAGTGAGGCTCAAAATCGTTCTCCAGATCCACGCCCATCGAGCTCTTGGGCAGATCACGCACGTGGCCCGCCGAGGCTGCCACCTGATAGCCTGAGCCGAGGTATTTTTTGATGGTTTTAGCCTTCGCCGGAGACTCCACGATCACCAGTTTCTTTGCCATGAAAAACCTCCTGAATTAATTAACCTTATGCTTCGGATAGTATTTACCGTCGCGCCCTCTGACCGCGGCGCCGGCCGTCTGCGCCAGCACAAAGGCCGCCGAGACCTCTGAGGCGCTGCGCCCGCTTTCCCGGACGATATCCTCGGGACAAGTCCCGAAATCGTCAAGATATTCCCTGAGCCAGGCTGCCTTTTCCGGAAAGGCGGCCCCGGCGACTTCACTGCCGTCATGAAGAAGCAAAAGCTCCTCGACCTCACGGAAGGAAGCCAGAAGCCCCGCGCCCTCCTGCAGCAGCCGGTGGGCGCCCAGATTGGCGTCCGAAAAGATACTGCCGGGCACACAGTAGACCTCGCGCCCCTGCTCGAGCGCCTGCTCGGCGGTAATCAGCGAACCGCTTTTCAGCCCTGCCTCCACCACGATGGTCTCCCGGCAAAGCCCGCTGATAATACGGTTCCGCTGCGGAAAATGAAAGGGCAGCGCCGCGGTGCCGGGCGGATATTCCGAAAGAATCAGGCCGTTCTCCAGAATGCGCTCGCGAAGCAGGCTGTTTTCGGGCGGATAGCAGATATCGACCCCGCAGCCCAGCACGGCGATGGTGGGACTCGGCCCCTCCAGCGCCCCCTCGTGCGCCCTGGAATCAGCCCCGCGCGCCATGCCGCTGACAACCGCCCGTCCGCCGCGCGAAAGCTTTTCGGCGACGGCGAGAGCCGCCTGAGCCCCGTATTCAGAGAGCTTGCGGCTGCCGACCACGGCTGTCTTCGGATAGGAAAGCGCATTCAGCTGTCCCTTGCAGTAGAGAACCTGAGGCGGGTCGTAGATCTCTTTTAACAGCGGCGGATAAAGCGGGGATTCCTGGGTCAGGATTTCAATGCCCAGAAGCTGACAGCGCTTTAGCAGTTCTTCCGGAGATACACCGGACGTATGCTTCCGCAGATTTTCTTTGATTAAAGTATATTCTTTTTCAGTCAAGCGCATCATTTCCCCTGTTCTGTGCGAGGTGCGCGTGCCTATTATAGACAACTTCACCTCTTTTGTATACCACCATTTTGCAAAATTTTTTACCTGAAGTTTTTAAAAAAGAATGAACTTTTCCGAACATTCCGCAAAAAAACGGCGATACTTGTAAATATATAACAGTCGGAGGCGGAAAATGTTTCACAAAATTTCGAGTTGTTTTTTGCAGGGCCTGGAGGGGCGCCTGCTTGAAATCGAATGCGCGCTCACCCAGGGCTTCCCCTATTTTCATATTGTAGGCATGGCAGCCGGGGCAGCGGCCGAATCGCGCGAACGCATCCGCGCCGCCTGCAAAAGCAGCGGCTTTCCGCTGCCGACCGAGCGCGTCAGCGTCAACATCCGTCCCGCCCAGGGGGCGCTGGGCTCTTCCGTATTTGACCTGCCCATCGCCCTGGGGCTTTTGGCGTGTCAGCGCGTCATTCCGCCCGGCTCCACCGGCAGCACGCTCTTTTTGGGCGAGCTTTCGCTGGACGGTCATCTTCAGCGTCTGTCGGGCGCCCTGTCCTATGCCCGATTTGCTGCCGCGGCAGGCTATGAAAAGCTGATGCTCCCGGCCGAAAACGCTCGGGAGGCAGCCATGGCGGGGGGCGTGGCGGTGCTCGGAGTCAGCACTCTGGCCGAGGCCTGCGATTATCTGCGCTACGGTTCCCTGGCCGAGTGCGAAGAAGAGGAGGCGCAGCCGGAGCCCGAAAACACCCCTGTTTATCTCGATCTGGGCGAAATCAAGGGACAGGAAAATGCCAAACGCGCCCTGCTGATTTCGGCTGCAGGCTTTCACAATCTGCTCCTGGCCGGCCCGCCCGGCATCGGAAAAACCATGCTGGCAAAGGCGCTGCCGGGCATCCTGCCGCCGCTGTCACCGGAGGAGAAGCTGCAGCTCACGCAAATATACGGGGCCGTAGGCGCTGCATATCCCGGCTCGCAAAGGCCTTACCGAAGCCCGCATCACAGCGTTCCGCCCACCTCGCTTCTGGGCGGCGGCAGTTCCCCGCACCCGGGTGAAATCAGTCTGGCACACGGAGGCGTCCTCTTTCTGGATGAGCTTTCGGAATACCGCAGAGACTGTCTGGAAAGCCTCCGGCTTCCGCTTGAGGATCACGAAATCCGACTGCAGCGGCTCAAGGAAAGCGCGGTCTATCCGGCCGACTTTTTACTGGTGGCCGGCATGAATCCCTGCCCCTGCGGCTATTATCCGGACCGCGGGCGCTGCCACTGCAGCGATGCCCAGATCGACCGCTACCGACAAAAGGTCAGCGGGCCGCTGCTGGACCGGCTCGACCTCATCTGTCCGATGTCAACTCCCTCCAAGGAGGAGCTTTTCCGCGACAGGCCGGAGGGAATGGACAGCGCAGCCGCGCGGGAGCTTCTGATGCCGGCGCTCGAGCGGCAAAAGAAGCGTTTTGAGGGCCGCGCCACGCGCCGGAACTCCCGCATGAACGCGGAAGAAATCGAGGAGTTCTGCAGGCTTGGCAGCGAGCAGACCGCCTTCATGCAGGAGGCCTTCAGCGCCCTCGGGCTGAGCGCCCGTTCCTACCAGAAGGTCCTGACCGTCTCCCGCACCATTGCGGATCTTTGCGGCTCCGAGCACATCCGCGAGGAGCACCTGGCGGAGGCCATCAGCTACCGCGGAAGCGGATTATTCAACTAAAAAAGGAGAAAAAGAATGAGAGTAGTCATGGTTCGACCCGGCGAAGAAGCCGAAATCAAGGAACTCGGAGAAAGCCTGGAGAACTATCAGGCAGCCGTCGAAGGCTTTATCGAGGCCTACTATCCCTTCCCGGAGGAGGTCTGCATCGTCTGCAACGAGGAAGGAAAAATCAACGGAATGGAGCCCTGCCGTGCCATCTACGATGACAGCGGCGAAATCGTCGACATCGTTTTCGGGCCCTTTTTCCTCTGCAGCTGCGCAGGAGAGGATTTTGAGTCGCTCACGCCGGAGCAGGCGCAAAGCTACCGCGAGCGTTTCCTTCTGCCGGAGCATTTCTATCTGACGGGGACCAGCTTCACCGCTCTGCCGTACGAGCCCTGAAGGCCGCTTGATTCCCGCTTCCCCAGGTGCGCGGCGGAAAAGGGAGCCGGCGCCGCCGCATCAAAAAACGGCTTCGGGCGGGAAAGCTCTTACCAAGCTTCCCGCGCGAAACCGTTCGGTTTCTTACATTTTTTCCTGCAGCAGGCAGATAGCCTGCGCGGCAATTCCCTCACCGCTTCCGGTAAAACCGAGTCCTTCTTCGGTGGTGGCTTTGATACCGATCTGCGAGGGACAGCAGCCGAGAACTGCCGCAATGTTTGCCTTCATAGCCTCCAGATGCGGCGCCATCTTCGGACGCTGGGCCACGATAACCGAGTCCAGATTGCCGATTTCATAGCCGCGCTCTTCCATGCGTTCCCGAACACGGCCCAACAGCAGAAGGCTGGAAATGCCCTCATAGGCAGGGTCCTTGTCCGGAAAAAGGCGGCCGATGTCCGGCTCATTCATGGCGCCCAGAATGGCATCCATCACGGCATGAACCAGCACATCTGCGTCAGAATGGCCTAACAGTCCCTTCTCATATGGAATATTTACCCCGCCCAGAATCAGGGCGCGGCCCTCCGTCAGGCGGTGCACATCATATCCGATCCCGATTCTCATGGCTGCTCCTTACAGACCCTCGATAACGCGGAAGGCCTCTTCCAGCTCCTTGGTATCGACCTCATGGATCAGACCGGCATCGCAGTTGGCTGCGATAGCGGGGTCAATAGGCAGGCGGCCGAGCACCGGAATATTCTTGCCTTCCAGGGTTTCCTCCAGATGGCTCTCGCCGAAAAGGCTGATGCGGTTGCCGCACTCGGGGCATTCCACATAGCTCATGTTTTCAACAACGCCGAGCACCGGAATATTCATAAGCTGCGCCATCTTCATCGCCTTTTCCACGATCATCGACACCAGGTCCTGAGGCGTGGTGACCACGATGATGCCGTCAACCGGAATGGACTGGAAAACGGTCAGGGGCACATCACCGGTTCCCGGAGGCATGTCGACCACCAGAAAATCGATATCCTCCCAGATGACATCGGTCCAGAACTGCTTGACGACGCCCGCAATGACCGGACCGCGCCAGATGACGGGGTCGGTCGGGCTGTCAAGCAAGAGATTAATGCTCATAATATCAACGCCGCTGCGGGTAGGAACGGTCAGGATGCCGTCCTCCGTGGCCATGGCCGGCTCATCGACACCGAACAGCTTGGGGATGGAAGGGCCGGTGATATCCGCGTCCAGCACGCCGGCGTGGAAGCCGCGCTTCTGAAGACCGCAGGCAAGCAGGGAAGAGACCAGGCTCTTGCCGACGCCGCCCTTTCCGCTGACTACGCCGATTACCTTATGTACGGAGCTGAGCTTGTTGGGCTTCTCCAGGAAAGACTGTTTATCGCGGGAGCTGCAGTTCGCGCTGCAGGTCGAGCAATCATGGGTGCATTCTTCGCTCAATTCAAAAACCTCCTGTGCTGATTTCATACACTCTTATATTATACCCGCTGCCGGGCTTTTTTTCAATCATTAGTTCTTGCCCGATATTGTATTTAAAACAGGCGTATGCTACAATATATAGAGAAAAACAGGCATAGGGAGGAACGTGCGTATGGGACGGAATTATCTGATTCTACCGGCAGCCGGCTGCGGTGTCCGCATGGGCGGCACTGAAAAAAAACAGTTTATGACGCTGCAGGGAAAAGAAATTCTGGTACGGACCGTTGAAGCCCTCTCGGCCTGCCCCGAGCTTTCCGGCATTCTGATCATGTGCGGAAAGGATGACCTGAATCGCGTCCTGTCCCTGGTGCAGCAATATGAGCTTACCAAGGTCGCGGCCGTTCTGACGGGCGGCGCCACCCGCCAGGAATCCGTTGCCATCGGCCTTCGGAATCTCCCGAAGGATGCCGAATTGGTAGCCATCCACGACGGAGTCCGTCCCTTTGTCACCGCAGGGCTTTTAAGCGCCTGCTTTGAGGCCGCCTCGCGCTTTGGGGCCGTCTGCCCTGCGCTTCCGGTAAAGGAAACCGTAAAAATCTCCGACGAAAACGGCTTCATTCAGGACACGCCTCCCCGCGCCTCGCTCTATGCCGCGCAGACACCGCAAACCTTCCGGGCCGGACTTATCCGAAAAGCGTATCAACTGGCAGAGGAAGCCGGCGACCGCTCGCTGACCGACGATGCCTCCGCCGTCGAATTCTACACCGACACGCCCGTCCGGCTCATCCCCGGCGAGGCCGAAAATATAAAAATCACGACACCGGCGGACCTTTCGCTGGCCACTCTTCTTCTCGACAGGAGGCTGTCCTCATGAACAACACCGAAAAAATCTACGACCGCAAACCGTATTGCCAGACCTTCTCCGCGCAGGTGCTCTCCTGCGTCGTCTGCGAGGAGGGTTACCGCGTGGTGCTGGACCGCACGGCCTTCTTCCCGGGCGGCGGAGGACAGGACCCGGACCGCGGCGTCATAGGGCCCCATAAGCTCGTGCGCATCTTCGAGGAAAAGGGCATCGTCTACCATATTCTGGACGGTTCCCTGACCGTCGGCACTACCGTTAAGGGCTCCATCGATTGGGAATTCCGCTTCACCAATATGCAGAACCATTCCGGCGAACACATTCTCTCCGGCATCGTCCACTCCGAAAAAGGCTATGACAACGTCGGCTTCCATATGAACGACCGCTTCATCACCATCGATTTCAACGGTCCCCTCAGTGACGAAGAGGTGCGTGAGCTTGAACTCAAGGCCAACCGGCGCGTCTATGACAACCTGCCCATCCTGATTTCGCACCCTGACGCGCAGGAGCTTTCCCGCATGAACTACCGCAGCAAGAAGGAGCTCACCGGCGATGTCCGCATCGTCCAGGTTGGCGATGTCGATCTCTGCGCCTGCTGCGCTCCGCACGTTGCCCACACCGGTGAGGTCGGTATCATCAAAATCGTCTCCCGCGAAAACTATAAAGGCGGTGTCCGCCTGACCGTTCTGTGCGGCGAACGTGCCCTCAAGCGCTTCCAGGAGCAGACGGAGACCATCTCCGAGCTGTGCGCGGTCTACTCCGCCATGCCGGACAAGCTGATGGAGGCCTCCCGCCATGAACAGGAGGAAATCACCCGGCTGAAGGAAAGCCTCACAGCCCTGTCCGACGAGGTTATCGAGGCCCGCGTCGCGCAGCTCTGCACCGGCAAAACCAACGTGTTCCACGTAGAAACGTTGCTTGACTCGATCGCCGCTCGGAAGCTGGCAAACCGTCTGGCGGTTGCCATCCCCGGACGAGCCTGCGTCATGGTCCCGCGCGCCGACGGCGGCTATCACTACATTCTGGCTTCTTCTTCCGAAGATATCCGTCCCTTCACCACGCTCTGGAATGAGCGCTTTGAAGGCCGGGGCGGCGGCAGCGAGCGTATGTCGCAGGGCGCCGTAAACGGCAGCCTCGCTGACATGAAGCTCTTCCTGCAGAACTACCCTGAGGTCTGATCCGTCGTCTGCACAAGAAAGCACAAACAATCAAAAAGGTCTTGCCCCGTCACAGTTGAGCATATCAAGTCAATGAACTGTGGATCGGTACAAGACCTTATTTTTATGAAAACGCACTCTCTACAGATAATTAAGCCCGAGAAAAACCGCCGTGCCTACCGCAGCCGCGCACACGAGCAAGGCCAGCGCGACACGCAGGTGGTGTCTTCTCCGGTCGACCAGAAGCGCAATAAATTCGCGCACGAAAGCATTCGGCCAGAAATACCACTTCGTTTTGCTGCCGATACCGTCAGCCTTCCAGCCGAGCTCCTCCGCAAACAGGCCCGCCCGGAAAATATGGTAGTTATTGGTAACGAAAAGCGCTCTCGCGTCCGGCTTCTCCGCCTCGATCAGATTGCGGGAAAAGCTCATGTTTTCCTTGGTATTTTCAGACCGCTCTTCCATGCGGATCCGTTTCTCGTCCCAGCCCTGCTGCAGCAGATAGCGCCGCATCGCCTCCGCCTCGGACACGCACTCGTCCGCGCCCTGTCCGCCGGAGACCACGATGATCGCCTTCTTCCCGCCCGCGGCCTCCTGCGCCCGGGCAAACTGAAGCGCCCGGTCCAGGCGTCCGCGAAGAAGAGGACGCGGCATACCGTCAGGCGTGATCGCACAGCCGAGGACCACCAGAAAGTCCCGGTCCATCGAGGGCTTGCGCCGCGCCGCCCGCTGCCCGAAAAAGCAGCCGGCAAACAGCAGGCACTCCAGGTAGCAGACCAGACTGCACAAAAAGAGCTGCAGTCCCGAATCAACAATAGTGATCCATTTTCTCCCGCTCAGATAAATCGGGAAGATGATGTATTGATACACCAGGTCCCAGCCAAAGAGCGCGGCAGCACTTGCCGCCACCACAAAAAAGCCGAGAATGGCGCCCAGAAGATTCGTCAGCGACATGCCCTCGTGACGGATCAGCGCAATATTGCTGACGGAAACCGAAAGCATGAAAATCAGCATAAAGGGCAGGAAAATCAAGAGAAACAGGGTGACGGACTTTGAAAAGTTCCCGACAAACTCCAGAAGGACCGAATAGGTCTCCCCTCTCGAAAAATAAGCGTTTACCACCGTCACCGCTAAGACGAAGCCGCTGAAAATGCAGCCGCCCAGCAGGCTGACGTTTCGGTGTGAATAAAAGCTCTGCTTCAGGCTTCTGCGAAGGCGAAGCAGCGTCCAGATAAAAACCGCCAGCACAATATTCACGGCCGCCGTCATCAGCCAGAATCGCTGCAGGGCGGTACTCGGATCATTCATCATAACGAAAGCCTTACCCGGGCCGGCATCGCAGCCCGTTTCCCGTTCCTTATTCCTGTTTCCTCAGCACGGAAAGAACCGTCTCAAAGTATTCGGGCAGCTCCTCCGAAAATTCCAGATACTCGCCCGTAATCGGATGCACAAAGCCGAGAAGCCCCGCGTGAAGCACCTGACCGTCGATCACGCCCAGCGCCTTCAGCCGTTTCACCAGCTGACTCTTCGGATTCTCCGGCCCGTACAGGGGGTCTCCGAGCAGCGGATGCCCGATGTGACGCATATGCACACGGATCTGATGCGTACGGCCCGTCTCCAGCCGGCAGGCGATATAGGTGAACTCGCCGAAACGCTCCAGCACCTCATAATGCGTGATCGCCTCTTTCCCGTCCCAGCGGACGCACATCTTCTTGCGTTCCTTGTCCATGCGGCCGATGGGCGCATTCACACTGCCGCGGTCGTCCGTCAGATTTCCGTAGACGACGGCGCGGTATTCGCGCGTGATATCGTGGCGCGCAAGAAGCTCGCTCATCCCCAGATGCGCCGCGTCGCTTTTGCAGACGACCAGAAGCCCCGAGGTGTCCTTGTCGATGCGATGCACGATCCCGGGACGCATCACGCCGTTGATGCCGGAGAGCTTGCCTTCAAAACGGTACAGCAGCCCGTTCACCAGCGTGTCGTCCTCGTGGCCTGCAGCAGGATGCACCACCAGCCCGCGCGGCTTGGACACGATCGCCAGATCATCATCCTCCCACAGCACGCGGATGTCCATCTCGCAGGGGACGGCCTCCGCCGGCACCGCGTCCGGAAGCTCCAGGCGGACGCAGTCGCCCGCACGCAGCTTGTAGCCGGCCTTCTCGCTCTTGCCGTTTACCGTGAGCAGCCCCTCGCCGAGAAGCTTCTGAACACGCGAACGCGTCAGCTCCTCCGTCTGAGCGCAAACAAAAAGGTCCAGCCGTTCGCCGGCCGCCTCTGCCGTAAACTCGTAAACCGTACTCATGCTTTTTTCTTTTCGTCCGGGAACATGCGCTCCCCCAGTTCCTTCCAGAAGATGAGCATCAGCGCAAAGCCGAACACGCCCAGCGTCACGTAACAGTCCGCAACATTAAACACCGGAAAATTGATCGGGACAAAATAAATCATGTCGACGACATACCGAAGGCGGATGCGGTCGATCAGATTGCCGATGCCGCCGGCCATCATCAGCATGCTCGCCAGACGGGCCGGCCAGAACTTTTTATCCGCAGGAACCTGGAAGTAGATCCAACCCAGCACCAGCATCATAAAAGGCGTCAGGAGGCAGAAAAGCCAGACCGAATCCGACATCATGCCGAACAGCGCACCCGTGTTTTTTACATAGGTCAGAGTCAGCACGCGCGGGATCAGCACGATGTCCTTCCCGTCCTTAATGAAGCTGAGCGTCAGATATTTCGTCAGCTGGTCCAAAAAAATCAAGAAAAGAACCAACACCAGATAGAGGCAGAAGTTCCGTATTCTTTTCTTCATAGCCAATCCTTCTTTACCGACAACCGTATTTTTCGATCTTGATCTGCAGGCGATCACTCTTGGAGCGCCCCACCTGCTCAATCAGGCGGATTTTGCCTTTTCCGCGGAAGCTCACGCTCTCACCCATTTTCATCTGGCGGTCGATTTTCTCGGCCATAACGCCGTCGATGAAGATTTTCCCCTGCTTAACCGCCAAAGCACCGTCCCCGCGGGACAGATTGAAGCTGCGGCTGACCACGGAGTCAAGCCGCAGGGAGGAAAGCGAAATGACAAGCTCCTTCTTGGACACGCCCGAAAAGGCTTCATCCCATTGGCAGGGTGCGGCGTTCACCTTGTAAGCACCGACCTCCGCCAGATTTTTTACGATAAAGCCGGCCATGTCCTCCTTCGCGAAAAGAAAGGCACGGGCACCGTTTACGATGATGTCGCCCAGCTTCTCGCGCTCAAAGCCAAGCGCCATCAGCGCGCCCAGATAGTCCCTGTGCTCCGGCAGCCCGCCGGCCAGTCCCGCGCCGATAAGCTCGATTTTCAGACAGACGATATCCGCCTGCGCGCTTAGACCCTCCGGCACAAAAACGGCCACCACACGCTCCGCGTCCTGATGACCACCGTCATAAAAAACAGAAACAGGAAGGTCCGGCTGCATGGCCAGCAGGAGCAAGCGCTCGTGCTCGGTCAGAAATTCCGTGCTGACGGGATACAGGTCCCGGTCGGCACGCGCGGCCAGATCTTCCATTCGTTTTTGAAAAAACTGAGTTTCCTTATCGACCATGCTTATTTTTCATCACTCCAGGAAAAATTCAGGCCGCCGTCAGCCGTCAGCGTCTCGCGGAAGTCGATATCGCCGGCAAAATCCACGTTGTCCGGCGCAATCATAAAGATCTTATCGGCAATGCGCTGGGTGCGGCCGTTCAGAGCAAAGCAGCAGCCGCAAAGGAAGTCTGTGATGCGCTGCGCGGTGGCGTGCTCGACGAATTCCAGATTGACGACAACCGGTTTGTTGTCGCGGATGCTTCTGGCCAGATCCTTGGCTTCACGCAAAGACTCGGGGCTGGCTACAACCACCTCCATCTGCACATTGGCCTGGAGGTTGACGACCTTGGTTGCCTTGCGGCCGGTTCTCTCGTAATCCTGTCCGCGATAGGTGTCATAGCTTACCGAGCGGCGGTCGACCGTGGCACGGGGACGGCTTTTTTCTGCCGCGACCTCAGAGTGACGGGGACGGATATCCGCCTGACGCTCTTCCTCTTCTTCTCTTTCGTCGATGACTTCATCCTCTTCGTATTCGTTGCTGAAGCCGAGGGCTTCGGCGATGGAACTGACAAGACTCATGTTGATTCACTCCTGTTTTATGTTAAGAAAACTGCGTTTCCGACAGATACTATTTCGCTTATATTATGCGGGAAAATGCCTGAAATGTCAAGCAAAATTGCCCTTTTCCGGCCCTTTTCCGGCTGTTCCGCCGACCGCGGATTTCCCGCATCGGGCTCCCTTCTCTCACCCAAAAAGCAGGTAGTCGGGCATTTTTTCGGTGCAGGGCTTTCCCCCCGGATTTCCTTCCGTCATAAAGCGGCACCAGCTGTCGCACATCGCCTCGGAAAGCGCAAAATCACGCTCCTCGAGCGGACGCCAGCAGCGCTTCAAGGTGCCGAACACATACCACAGCTCAGCCGAGTGGAAGGCTCCGTGCTCCGAGCCGGGCATCTTGCGTGCGAAGAGATAGGCGTAGGCGCGTCCTTCGCGAAGGACCCTTCCGTTCATCACGCTGCAGAAGCGGCGGACCCCGCCAAGGAGCCGGTGCGAATCCGCGTCGAAGTCTGCAGGATACGGCTTGAGGTCATCCAGGCAGCAGCCGGCCAGGTAATCGATATCGGGCATGCGGCCCGTCCGAACGGCCCGCTGCCGAGAGCAGGGAATAAGCTCGCCGTCCACGCAGGGCCCGAGCACAAAGTCGGCCCCTGTTCGCGCCTTCAAAAAATCCGAATAAGCGTCATTCAGCTTCACGAGCTCTGCCGCGGGCATCGCCTTAAGCTCCGAAAAGCAAAGCCCCTGTCGTTTGAAAAAGCGACTGCTCAGACGGTTTAAGCGCGTGCGGCGGCGGGGCACCGGTTTCTTCCCGTTGTCTGCATAAAAGCCAAGATCGGACTGAAAAATCACATGCCTGATTTTTCCGGCCGTAAAGGGCGACACGGTGAGCATCTCCGCGGACATAGCGCCCGCGGACTGCCCGAAAAGCGTGATGTTTTCCGGGTCGCCGCCGAAGGCCGCGATGTTTTCCCTTACCCAGTCAAGAGCAGCCAGCTGGTCTCTCAGGCCCAGATTGACCTGCTTCATTTCCGGATGCACCAGGAAACCGAGAAGGCCAAGCCGGTATGCCGCCGTCACCAGCACCACACCGCGGCGGGTAAAGGCCTCGCCGTCAAACTCGATTTCCGAGCTGTAGCCGCCGCAGAAGCCGCCGCCGTGGATCCATAACGCGACCGGGTGCGGGCCCTCCGTTTTCGGCGTCCATACGTTAAGATAAAGGCAATCCTCATTTTGCGGCGGAATGGCGGATAGGTCCGAGAAGAATTCCCGGCCGTACAGGCCCGAGGAGCTGTGAGGCGTCTGCGGAGCGATGTCCGCGAAGCACTGCGCCGGGCGCACCCCGGACCAGGCATCAGCCGCATGCGGCAGCTCAAACCGCGCCGCCTGCGCAAACGGCACGCCTTTAAAGACAAAACAGGATTCTTCCTCAAGGCCGAGAAGTCTGCCCTCCGCTACTCTCACCTCAGCATTCATTCAGCATCCTCCGTCTTTTTATTAAAGAAAGCCCCGAAGCTCTCTCGGCAAAAGCCAAGGCCCGAGGCTTGTTTTTTACGGTTCCAGTTTCACGCGGTCGTAGGTGGAAATGCCCTCCACAATGCAGTAGCCGCCGTCCTCATACAAAACGGTCACGGCCTCAAACACCTCGTTCAGTCCGTTCACCACATAGACGCCCGTGAGCAGCTTGTGAGCCCCGACCTGCATCGTTTCGGTCGAGCCCTCCTTCATCACGCTGTCGCCCACGGAGAGGCCCTCCGGAAGCAGAAAATAAAAGGTACTTCCGTCGTTCCAGATGCAGCTGACGGGCACGGTATCGATCCCGTCGGCAGTCAGCTTCATGACAGCGCGGCCGCTGCCTTGCCGGACCACATATTCCGCCGGCAGATAGTAATAATCGCCCTGCGTCAGGCAGTCCGAAGAAATTTTGATGCCGCTCAGACTGTCCATCACAAAGGTAAGCTCTGCTGTGCGCTCCGTATCGTGCGCCTGCATGCGCGAGCGCATCCGAAGCACCAGCTTGTACAGCTCGCCGCTTTGCGTCAGCGAAACTGTCCCTGCGGTCATCTCCTCCGACCCGTTGTACAGGAAAGTAATTTCTTCCCGGCCGGACACCAGTGCCGCCTGGGCGGGCGTGAGGAAGGCCGTCAGGTACCAGTCCTCTGAATTGATCACACGGTACAGCACCTCACCTGCCGTGCGGTTGCGGATGCTGACATCCAGATAGCTGTAAATTCCGTCGGAGTTCGCGATAAAATTCTCACCGACCTGCTCGTAGGTCCAGCCCTCGTAACCGTCGTAGGAATATTCCACAATGCCCGCGCTGCGCAGCCAGAGATTGCTCTGCTCGTTCTCCTGCTCCTTGAGATAGATGCCCTCCTCATCCAGAAGCGCCAGCACGCGCTTGTTCGCGCTCAGTGCGAAGAGCTCCCGACGATAGCGGCAGTCATCGCTGAAGCTGTCCTTCAGACGGTACAGACTGTCCCGGCTGTCATCCTTCGTGCGCAGGTAGGAGGCGACTGCGTTCAGCATTTCGCTCTCGACAGCCGCGAAATCCGCGCCGCCTGTCACATTCTGCTCCTCCAGCTCCTGGTAGACCTGGGCGATCTTCTTGTCCAGAAGCTCTCCGTAATAGGCGTCCAGAAGAACTCCCAGACGGGTGTTGGCCGCCAGCTTTTCGCCGCCCGGATAATCGTAGCGGACAACGCCGTCCGCCGAGGCGCGCACCAGGCTTTCATCGCGGGTCAGGACCGCGCGTACCGTAAAGCTCTGCTCCAGCGTGCCCTTCTCCGCCACCATGTAGTGCACGGAATTCTGATTCAGGAAGCGAAGCAGAATCAGGGCAAAATAGACGGTGATCAAAATGCCGATGATGAGCAGGATCGCGACGCTGCCCTGTGCAGGCGAGTCTTTTTTCCGTTTCTTTTTAGCCATCCGCTTCCTCCTTTCTTGCGCTGAAAGCCTGTATGATTAGGGCTTTAAGCCCCTTCGTTCTGAAGCTCCGTCACGGCCTCGCTCAGTACCTCGCCGATGGAGCGGTGGAAGACCAGGTCCGCATAGGCGTCCGCCGAGGTCGGGCTGTAATTGATTACGACCAGCTGCCGACCGCCGAAATAGCGCACCAGTCCGGCCGCGGGATAGACCGCCAGGCTGGTCCCGCCGACGATCATCAGATCTGCCTTCTGCGTTTCCAGGGCGGCGCGCTCAAACACGCCTTCCGGAAGCGCCTCCTCATACAGGGTGACCAGCGGCTTGATGAGACCGCCGCAGCAGGGGCAGTGAGGCACGCCCACGGTATCGGTGATGATGTCAAGACCGTATTCGCGGCCGCAGCTAAGACAGCGGTTGCGCCGCACCGTTCCGTGCAGCTCAGCCACATTCCGGCTTCCGGCGTCCTGGTGCAGTCCGTCGATATTCTGCGTCGCCACCAGGCTCAGCCTGCCCATCCTTTCAAGCGCTGCCAGAGCCTGGTGCGCCTTCCCGGGCTTCGCGTCCGGATAGATCATTTTGCTGCGGTAGAAGTCGTAAAACTCCTCCGTGTGCGCGTAAAAAAAGGTCGCGCTCAGAATTTCCTCCGGAGGCACGCGTCTCAGCCCGCTTCCGCCCTGACGGTACAGACCGTCCGCGCTGCGAAAATCGGGGATCCCGCTTTCGGTCGAAACGCCCGCTCCGCCGAAGAAGACGGTTCTGCGGCTCTTCACGAGCAGCTCAGCTAATGCGTTCACTTTCAAATCCCTCAGGCATAAAAAGCTGTAAAACTCTGCCGTTGTCCCGGAGAAGGCTGCCCTTTCGCGGGAGCGACAGTGTGTAAAAGAACAAGTAAAAATCCTCCGCCGAGGCAGCCAGGCTGATGCCCTCCGCCCAGAAAAAGACCCATTTCCACGCAGACGGAGCCAGTATCAGAAGCGGCACCGTCACAAGACTGAAGGCAAGGAACGGTCCCGTCACCAGCAGGCGGTATTCAGCCGGGCAAAAAAACGCCTCGGATGAGAGAACAGGCAAGAGTCCCTTTCCGCTCCGTCCGGGCTTCACGCCCGACATGAGCCTCAGAAGCAGCGCATGCAAGGGGCCGTGCAGAAGCAGCACAGCCGCGGCAGAAAGGACAAAAACCGCCGCCTGCACCGCCAGAAGCTTTCTTTCAACCAAAAGCTTCGGCAGCAGAAGCAGTCCCGCGATGCCGACCGCCGCCAACAGCCCGAAGGTCAGAAGGCTCACACAACGGTATGCGCGCCGGTCGTTTTCCAGATCCAGCTTCCGGCACAGTCCGTAGCCCTCCGGAAGAACGGTACGCATCCTGCTCAGGCCTCCACCGCTTCAGCCGCCGCAAGCAGACGGGCCTTCACCCGCTCAGCGCCCAGAAGGCTCATGCAGGTAAAGAGGTCAGGCGCGTTGGTGCGGCCGCACACAGCTACACGCAGCACCATGGACATGTCCGCAATGCTGCCCGCGAAAGCCGCGGGATCGGCCTTGTAGGCCTTCATATCCGCGCTGAAGCCGTACTGCGGGCACAGCTCCTTCAGTCCCGCGAACCAGCTGTCGGCATCCGCCGTCTGCTCGTAGGACGCCGCGTAATCCCTGAGAATGCGGCCCACAAGCTCCTTGGAGAGGTTCTCGGGCATGCCGCTGTAGTCCGGCGCGAAGAATTCGTCGAAGAAGAAGCTGACATAGCCCTTCACCTCGTTCCACTGGCCGAAGTCCTTTCTGGGCTTTTTGCCGCCGCGGCCGATGGAAAGGATGGACTTGGCGTAGGTCTCGTCGGCGCCGAAAATCTTCCCGAACTCGGGGTCATATTCCGCCGCCCAGGCCGTCACTTCGTCATAGACCTCATCGGCCGTCATGCGGGAGACCACGTTTTTGCAGACATCGTTCAGCTTGGCCAGGTCGAAGAGCGCGCCCGAGGCGGACATCTTATTGGTCGTGAATTTGAAATCGTTGTAGGAAAGGGTGGGGTTGGCCATGCGCCACTCTTCGAAATTGGAGTTCAGCATGGTCAGAATGTATTCGATGGCAGCCGAAATCGGGATGCCCTCTTCGAAATAGTAGGACAGAGCGAACTCAGGATCCTTACGCTTGGAAAGCTTGCGCTTGGAGCTGCCGTCCATCTTCATCAGCTGCGCCGTGTGGACATACTTGGGCTTCTTCCAGCCAAGGGCGTCGAAAAGCTGCAGGTGAATGGGCAGCGTGGGCAGCCACTCTTCGCCGCGGACCACGTGGGTCGTGCGCATCAGATGGTCGTCCACGACATGGGCAAAATGATAGGTGGGGATACCGTCGGACTTCAGGATGACAACGTCCTGATCGTTTTCGGTGACCTCCATCTGGCCCTTGACCTGGTCGACGAACTTGACCTTGTGCTCGATGGAGCCGTTGGAGCGGAAGCGGATGACGTAGGGGATTTCCTCAGCCAGCTTCTCCTGCACCTGCTCCAGGCTCAGATTGCGGCACTTCGCGTACTTGCCGTAGTAGCCGGTCGTTTCCTTGGCGGCTTCCTGGCTGGCGCGCAGCTCGCCCAGCTCCTCCTCCGTGCAGAAGCAGGGATAGGCCTTGCCCTCCGCCACCAGCTTCTTCGCGAAGGTCTGATAGATCTCGGCGCGCTTGCTCTGGTGATAGGGCCCGTAGATGCCGCGGTCGCCCTCCAGGCTTGCGCCCTCATCGAAGGCCAGACCGAACTTGTCGAAGACCTCCAGAATCATTTTGACACCGTTCTCCACCAGACGTTTCTGATCGGTATCCTCGATGCGGAGGTAGAAAACGCCGCCGCTCTGATGGGCCAGACGCTCATCTACAAGGGCGCCGTACAGATTGCCTAAATGCATAAAGCCGGTGGGGCTGGGGGCCATACGGGTGACCTTAGCACCCTCCGGAAGCTCTCTTTCGGGGAAAACGGACTCCCAGTACTCCGGAGTCCTGGTGATGTGCGGAAACAGAAGCTCCGCCAGACGTGCATAATCCATGGTCTGTTACCTCTTTTGGATTTATTCAAAACGATCGGAGAGCTCACTGCGCTCCCGGATGATAAATTTCAGCGGTGTGCCGGAAAAACCGAAGGTCTTGCGGATGCAGTTTTCCAGATAGCGCTTGTAGGAATAGTGCATCAGCTCGGCATCGTTGACGAAAATGACGAAGGTGGGCGGCTTGATGCCGATCTGCGTCATGTAGAAGATCTTCAGGCGGCGGCCCTTGTCGGAGGGCGGCTGGTTCATCGCCATGGCATCGTAGAGGATGTCGTTGAGCGTACCCGTCGGAACACGCATCGCGTTGTTGGCGGCGACGGCATCCACGGCTTCAAAAATCCTGTCCACGCGCTGCCCGGTGAGAGCCGAAATGAAGAGCTTTTCGGCGTAGGGCATGAAGGACAGAACATTGTCGACATCGTCGCGGAATCGGTTCATGGTCTTATCGTCTTTTTCGATGGCGTCCCACTTGTTGACGACGATGATGCTGGCCTTGCCGTTGTCGTGCGCGAGGCCGGCGATTTTGGCGTCCTGCTCGGTAATGCCTTCGACCGCGTCGATCACGGTGATGACGACATCGGCACGTTCCACCGCGGCCACGGCGCGGATGACGGAGAAGCGTTCGATCTCCTCCTTGACCTTGCTCTGGCGGCGGATGCCGGCCGTATCGATGAAGACATATTCCTTATCCTTGTGCTTGATACGCGTGTCGATGGCGTCGCGCGTGGTCCCGGCGATATCCGACACGATGACACGGTTGGTCCCGCACAGACGGTTCACAAGGGACGATTTCCCGACGTTGGGCTTGCCGACGATGGCGATATGCAGGACATCCTCCTGCTCATCCTCGCCCTTGGCCGGCGGCAGAAGCTCCACGACCGCATCCAGCAGGTCGCCCACGCCCTTGCCCTGTTCGGCGCAGACGGCGTAGGGGTCGCCCAGACCCAGCTCATAGAACTCATAAATGGGGGAGATATCCTCCATGTTGTCGACCTTGTTCACGGCGATGACGACGGGCTTGACGGCGCGGCGCAGCATATCGCCGACCGCGTGATCCGCGTCGGTCAGGCCGGCCTGCGCGTCCGTCACAAAAACGATGACATCGGCCGTATCAATGGCCAGCTGCGCCTGCTCGCGCATATAGCCCAGAATCAGGTCATCGGTTTTCGGCTCGATACCGCCGGTATCGATCATAGTGAATTCGCGGCCGATCCATTCGCCGTCGGCGTAGATGCGGTCGCGGGTTACGCCGGGCGTGTCCTTGACGATGGAAACGCGCTTGCCGGCGATTTTATTGAACAGCGTGGACTTGCCCACGTTGGGGCGGCCCACAATAGCAACAATCGGTTTCATTGAATTCCCTTAGATTCCGCCGCAAAATGACCGCGGCGAAAGCTTCCTTTCATAGCAGAGCCCGGCGCTGCGACCCGCCGTTTTCCGAAAAACGCGCGATCGCCTCGACAAAGTCCCTTCCCGAAGATTTTACAATAAACACAGGCGTCTGTAAAGCCTTTTCTATATCTTCCACGGTCAGGCCGTCCAGCAGCAGACTCTCATCGCCGCGCAGAAGATTGCCCGGAAGAAGCAGGACACTGCCAAGCTCCGTCCCCGACAGCTGCGCGATGATATCGCGTCCGGTCAGGAGTCCCGTCACGGTGATGCGCTGCCCGAAGAAATCGTTCCGTATGACGCGCAGATCCAGCTCAGCCTGCGGTCGCTTCGCGGAAAGCTCCGACAGAAGCTGCCGGATGTAGGGCTCCGCGCAGGGGGCCGTCACCAGGCTCAGGCGTCCCGCCGCCGAAGGGTCAGGCTTCAGGGAGGCGATGGCCTCGCGCGCCTCGTTCATAAAGAGGCGCATCATGCCGACGCCGTTTTCGATCTGCAGATAGCCGTCGTATTCCTCCTCCTCAGGCAGAGGCAGCCCCGCTAATGAATAAAATTCATCGGCCAGATGCACAAAATGCAGGCCGGACACGGCAAAATGCTTTTCCTGATACGGCTTTATCTGCTCGATCAGCTGCTTCGCGTCTTCCGCGGTAAAGGGCTCCAGCGGATAAAGGCCCTCGCGATGGTCGGACAGGCCGACAGGCACAACGGAAAGCGACTGCATTGCGGGACAGAATTCGCCAAGCTCGCGCAGCGTGCGGTCCAGCTCGGCGCCGTCGTTGATGCCCTTGCACAGAACGATCTGACCGTTCAGCGTGATACCCGCCTCCGCCAGTGCCTTAAGGCGAGGCATGATTTCAGCCGCGCGGGGATTCTTTAACATCCTCACGCGCAGCTCGGGGTTCGTGGTATGCACCGAAATATTCATCGGCGACATGTGATAACGGATGATTTTCGCAAAATCCGCCTCACTCATATTGGTCATCGTAATATAGTTGCCGTTCAGAAAGGACAGGCGGGAGTCGTCATCCTTGAAATAGAGGGTGTCGCGCATGCCCTTCGGCAGCTGGTCAATAAAGCAGAAGAGGCAGTGATTGGCGCAGTGACGGTACTTACCCATGAATTCCTCTTCAAAGACCAGCCCCAGCTCCTCCTGCGGATCGCGCTCGACCTCGCACTCCACGAGCTCGCCCTGCTTCGTCTCCACGCTCAGCGTGAATGCTTCGTCATCCGTCAGAAAATAGTAGTCCAGCACGTCCTCTATTTCCGTCCCGTTAACAGAAAGGATCGCGTCGCCCGGCTCAAAGCCAAGCTCTTCACCGACCGATCCGGGCTTGACCGCTTTGATTATCTGCTTCATATCAGCCTCATTATATCAGTTCCATCATCGCAATCTGCGAGCCGCGCTCATTGCCGGTCCGCCGGTGCGAAAAGAAATATTCCGGATGGCAGCAGGTGCACAGATCCGGCATCGTCACATTGGCGGCAGGCACGCCGGCCAGAACGACGTCCACAGCGTTCGCCATCCACAGATCGACATTGCGCTTTTCCTCACGCTTACCGGGCAGGATGATCTCGCGATGCGTCCGCTCCGGAAAGGCACGGGCAAATTCGTCCGCGACGGGCAGGTCCACCTCGAAGCAGCAGGGCCCGACCGACGGACCGATGCCGACCAGAATATCCTTCGGGTCCGAGCCGAAGTCCCCGGCCAGCGTCCGGATCATCTTGCCGCCGATGCCCTTGACAGTGCCGCGCCAGCCCGCGTGAGCCAGACCGATGATCTTCTGTTTCGTATCCAGAAAATACAAGGGGACGCAGTCCGCGTGGAAGGTGACCAGGCATACCTCTGGCTTGTCGGTGATCAGTCCGTCCACGCCCACCATTTCAACCGGCTTCAGCAGGCTCTTGCCGCGGTCCTGCTGATCCACATAGAGGATGCGGTCCCCGTGCACCTGCTGGCTGAAAACCATATTGCCGATGAAGGTACCGCAGGCCGCGCAGATGCGGCGGTAGTTCTCAAAAACGTTCTCCGGCTTGTCACCGCGGTGCGGACCCAGATTCATCGACGCCAGACAGCCCTCGCTCACGCCTCCGCGCCGGGTCGAATACAGATGACGCACCATACCCGTCTGATCAAAGGACGGAAAAGTGACATAGTATAAGCCGCCGAGCTCATGCATCGCCAGGCTTCTGCTGGATATATCCATCGTTCTAACCCTTTCTCTGCGAATATGTCAGTCAAAGCCGACCGGTGTAAAGGCATTCGGATAGTGGCGGACATGAAAGTCCGGCCCCGAAACCGTCAAAACATCAAAGGAGTAGCTGTAATCCATCGGAGCGTGCAGGCTGCGCTTCTCAGCCTCAAGCTCCGCGATATACGCGGCCGCTGCCCGACTGAGAGAGAGGATCTTGGCCTTCGTGATAGCCTCCTCCGGTCTTCCGAAACGCTCCGTGCTTCGGTATTTCACTTCCGCGAAGGTAATGCAGCCGTCCTTGCAGGCCACAAGGTCAAGCTCCCCGCCGCGGCAGGAATAGTGACGGTCAAGGATGACATATCCCTGCCGGCTCAGATAGTGCGCCGCAAGCTCTTCAGCCCTCCGTCCCATTTCCAGCGCTTGACTCACTACAGATTATTCCTTTCAAAAAAACTCTTCAGAAAGCTTCTCCGGTGGATCGGCAGCACACCATAGCGCTCAATGGCTTCGTAATGCGCGGCCGTTCCGTAGCCCTTATGCTGGGCAAACCCGTACTCCGGATAAAGCGTATCATAGAGACGCAGAATATCGTCCCTGGTTTCCTTGGCCACGATGCTGGCCGCCGCAATCGACACCGACAGAGCGTCCCCGCGGATGATGGACTGCTGCTCGAAGCTGATCAGCTCCAGCTTGACTGCGTCGATCAGCACGATCTCGGGCTGAAAGACCAGGCCTTCTACCGCCCGCTTCATCGCAAGCTTCGTCGCCTCCAGAATATTGATGCTGTCAATGGTCTCCACATCGGCCATGCCGACGCTGACAGCGACAGCCTTTTCTTCGATTTCTTTTTTCAGAGCCTGCCGGCGGGCCGGCGACAGCTTTTTCGAATCGTCCACCCCGTAAACCGGGTTGTTCGGATCCAGAATAACCGCTGCGGCCACCACGGGACCCGCTAAAGGCCCGCGACCGGCTTCATCCATGCCGGCGATATAGGTATAGCCCTTTTCCCATGCCTCGCGCTCGTACGCGCTCATGACAGCCCATTTTTCGACCGGGTCCATCTTTTGTCCCATTTTATTTGTCCTCGTCCGCGAACTCCTCCGGCCGTTCCAGACTGATACGGCCGATTTTCCCGCTGCGGAATTCATCCAGAAGCGTCCGTGCCGTGCGGTCCACATCCACCGCGCCGCCGCTCTTTAAATGCCCGCGTCTGCGCCCGACACACTCCATGAGCGCGTCACCGGCCAGGTCAAGCTCACTCTCATCCAGGCGGTAGCGCTCTTTGAGAAGAGCCGGATAAGCCGCCGAAAGCCGCTCCAGCAGCCGGACAGCCAGCATATATTCATTCAGAATGTCCTCGTTGATCGAGCCGATCAGCGCGATTTTCTCGCCGATGCCCGGATCATCGAACTTGGGCCAGAGAATGCCGGGCGTATCCAGAAGCTCCAGCGTAGGCTTTCCGTTTCCGGCCGCCTGCACCTTCAGCCACTGCTGCGCCTTCGTAACGCCGGGCTTATTCCCGGTCTTCGCGCCATCCGCGCGGCCTGTCAGGTGATTGATCAGCGTGGATTTTCCGGTATTCGGAATACCGGTCACCATCATGCGCAGCGGACGGTTCAGTCCCTTTGCCTTGTCCTTTTCGAGCTTTTCGCGGCATACCTCCATCACGGCGGCCACCACATCCTTTTTGCTCTTTCCGTGCAGGGCATCCGAGGTAACGACCCTGATGCCGCGCGCCTCGTAATAGCTCTTCCAGCGGGCCGTCACAGAAGGATCCGCCAGATCGCTCTTGTTCAGGACCAGCACACGCGGACGGCGGTCCCACAGCTGGTTCAGATACGGATTTTTGCTGCTGTAGGGAATGCGCGCATCCGCCACCTCAACCACCGCGTCGACCAGCTTAATGCTGTCCTCCATCTGGCGCCGGGTCTTGGCCATATGCCCGGGAAACCAGTTGATGCTTTTTGCTTCAGTCTGCTCTGCCATAATTTTCCTCGGCAAACGACAGAAATTTCCTTCTGCGCCTGCCTCCTTTCCTGCTTCACCAAGGGACGCATTTATACGAAAAACCGGGGGACTCGCATCCCTCGGTTTTCATGTCTTAATTAACAAGATGCCAATCGGCAAAGGGCCAGATAATAAACAGTACCTTGCCTTCGATCCGATCCGCACTGATGTTGCCGATGGCGGCGCAGCGGCTGTCAGTACCGAGGGCCGAATTATCAGCAATGACAAAGTACTCATCCGCGCCCAGGCTGACGGGATAGGTCACACCGTCGGAAGGAAGCTCCACCGCAGTGCCTGTATACGTGACCTTGTTGATTTCGATCACGCCGGCCTCGGTGATATTGATAATATCACCGGGAAGGCCGATGATGCGGCCCATCTGCATGTTCTCCTCATCGACACGGTACAGGATGACCTGCTCACGGCCGGGGGAAGTAAAACGGTATGAGAGCTTTCCGACCAGTACGGACTGCCCCTGAAGGACAGTGGGCTCCATGCCGGCCGATTTCTGAGTATAGACGGTTCCGACGAAGGTGATCAGCAACCAACCCAGAAGAACGGCCATACCGATCTGCCACAGGAAGGACAGGTCGGCAAAATGGAACTTTTTCTTCTTTTTCTTATTAGCCATGCGATTTCCTCAAGGCGAGTGAGTCGAAAAAAGGGGTGTAAGCACCCCTTTCGTTTGTTACTTAACGATCTTTTCCTTAACTTTGGCAGCCTTACCAACGCGGTCGCGAAGGTAGAACAGCTTAGCGCGGCGGACAGAACCCTTGCGGACAACTTCGATTTTCTCGATGTCGGGGCAGTGCAGGGGCCAGGTCTTTTCGGTGCCTACGCCGTAGGCGATGCGGCGAACGGTGAAGTTTTCGTTGATGCCGCCGTTCTGACGACGGATAACGGTGCCTTCGAATACCTGTACACGCTCACGGGTACCTTCTTTGATACGAGCGGATACACGTACGGTATCACCGATGTTGAAGGGAGTGATGTCACTCTTCATCTGCTCGCTTTCGATCTGCTTGATGATTTCGGGATTCATTTTTATTTTCCTTTCTCCAAAGACACTCAATAATATATGCACGCTTCTTCAGGGCTTCATATCAGCGGAGCATCCGTAATTATTATGCAACATTGATGAGTATAGCATACTCTTTCCGATAATGCAAGATTTTTTTACAGATTTTGCATTTCCTCTTGTTCGAGGCGGATTTCCTCCAGGGCCTTCTTCTGGCGCTTGGTAAGCTCCTCCTCGCGAATCATGTCAGGCCGGCAGCGAAGCGTCGTTTCAATGGCTTTCTTCTCGCGCCAAGCCTCAATCAGAGCATGATTTCCGTTCAAAAGCACCTCCGGCACCTCCATGCCCATCCACTCCCGCGGACGCGTATACTGAGGATACTCCAGGAAGCTGCCCGAGAAGGACTCATCCACGGCAGATTCCTCATTGCCCAGCACGCCGTCCACCAGGCGGGACACCGCGTCAATGACCATGAGCGCCGGCAGCTCTCCGCCGGTCAGAACATAGTCGCCCGAGGAGATTTCTTCCGTCACGATCGTATCAAGCACACGCTGATCGATACCTTCATAATGGCCGCACAAAAGCACGATCTCCTCTTCCTTGGCAAGGCGCTCAGCCACGCGCTGCGTGAAGGTCTGTCCCTTCGGACTCATGTAAATGACGGGCGCATCGGGGTTTTTGAGGCGGCTCCGGACAGAGCGGTAGCAATCGTAGACCGGAGGCGCCTGAATGACCATGCCCGCACCGCCGCCAAAGGGATAGTCATCGACGGTGTTGTGCTTGTTGTTGGAAAAGTCCCGGATGTCGACGACATCGACACTGATGGCGCCGGCCTCCATCGCGCGGCCCAGCATGCTGTAGGACAGCGCCTGGCGGATCATCTCCGGGAAAAGCGTCATAACCGTAAATTTCATCCGCGGATACCCTCCATCAAATGCACGCGCACAAAAGCCTCTTCGGCATTCATCTCCAGAATGCAGTCGCGGATGACCGGAATCAGAAGCTCCGCGCCTTTCGGATCCTGAACCACCAGCACCTCATTGGAGTGCAGCTGCAGGATGTCCGTGATCCGGCCGAGCTCTTCTCCCTGCTCTCCGACAACCCTTGCACCGATAAAGTCCGCCACGAAAAACTCGTTTTCCGCAAGCTCGACCGCCGCCTCGCGTTCGATCCATAGGGAGCCGCCGCGCATCAGCTCAGCGGTATTTCTGTCCGTGATCTCCGCCAGCGAAAGCAGCACCTGCCCGCCGGAAAAAGCCACGCCTGTTACCGTATATTCCGTCGGCGACTCGAATGCCTCCGCCTTCCGGCAGAAAAACACCTTCTTGAGCTTCTTGAAGCGAGCCGGGTCGTCCGTCGTCGGGAAAACCTTCAAAGCTCCTTTGATGCCGTGCGCCGTGGATACCGTGCCGACCCGAAACAGTTCGTTCATCTTGTACACTCCGCAATAAATTCCTGCATTATTTGTAACACAAAGCGTTCCGCTTTGGCAAGCGGAAACGATGACCTTCCGGCCAAAAAAGGCCTCCCGCTTGGCAGGAGGTCCTTTCCATCGTTCTTTGAAGCAAAAGCGCCCGTTGCTCAGGCGATTTCGACTTCACATTGCTCATCCTGCTTAATCGCCGCGGCTTTCACAACGGCACGGATGGCTTTCGCGATCCGGCCCTGCTTGCCGATGACCTTGCCGACATCCTCGGAGGCCACTTTCAGGGTGATGACTTTTTCGCTGCCGTTCATTTCTTCCGTAACGACAACCTGATCCGGCTGATCAACCAAGGCTTTGGCAATGATTTCAACTAACTCCTTCATTGCATGACCTCCAAGGCTTACTGCTCGGCGGCGATCTTCAGAAGCTTCTTAACGGTTTCAGTGGGCTGCGCGCCTTTGGCGATCCACTCGTTAGCCTTCTCCTGATCAATTTTGATTACACTGGGTTCGGTGGTGGGATCGTAGGTGCCGATCTCCTCTACGAAACGACCGTCACGGGGAGCGCGAGCGTCCGCGATAACGATGCGATAGAAGGGAGCGCCCTTGGAGCCCATTCTCTTCAGTCTCATTTTGACCATTGTATTATCCTCCTGATAAAAATAAACATTTTATATGAAACTACCTCGGCAAATGCGTGTAGACTTCATCAAAAAGGAAAGCGGCGGCCGCCCATCATCCGGCCTAAGGGATTTTTCCTGCCGCTGAACTGCTTCATCATGCTCTTCATCTGATCAAACTGCTTGAGAAGCACATTCAGTTCCTGGACCGTGCAGCCCGAGCCGCGCACGATGCGGCGTTTGCGGGACGCGTCCAGAAGCTGAGGCTTGCGGCGCTCCTGAGGCGTCATGGAAAGGATCATGGCCTCGGTGCGCTTCATCTGGCGGGCGGCAGCCTCTTCATCGACACCGTTCAGATTGACACCGCCCATGCCCATAGTGGGAAGCATGCCCATCATCGCGCCGATACCGCCCATTTTGTTCATCTGACGGATGCTGGTCAGATAGTCGTCCAGGTTGAAATCCTTGGACATCATCTTGCGGGAAAGCCGCGCCGCCTCTTCGGCGTCCACGTTTTCCTGCGCCTTTTCGATCATGGACAGGACGTCGCCCATGCCCAGGATGCGGTTGGCCATGCGGTCTCCGTGGAAAAGCTCGATATCCTCCAGCTTTTCGCCGATACCGCAGAATTTGATCGGAACGCCCGTGACGGCTCTGACGGACAGCGCCGCGCCGCCGCGGCTGTCACCGTCGAGCTTGGTCAGGATGCAGCCGGTGACGCTCAGACGCTCATGGAAGCCGCGGGCGACCTCAACCGCATTCTGACCGGTCATGGAATCGACCGTCAAAAGGATTTCGGAGGGATGAAGCTCCTGCTTCAGCTGCTCGAGCTCCTCCATCAGCGCGTCATCGATCTGCTGTCGGCCGGCCGTATCGAGAATCAGAAGGTTGATATCGCTTTTGCGGGCCTTTTCGACTGCCGCCTTGGCAATTTCGACCGGGCTGTGATCGGTGCCCATCTCGAAGACGGGGATGCCGGCCTTTTCGCCGACAATCTGCAGCTGCCTGATAGCGGCGGGACGGTAAACGTCACAGGCTACCAGCATGGGCTTTTTGTTCTTTTTCTTGAGATATAGAGCCATTTTAGCGGCCATGGTGGTTTTACCGGCGCCCTGAAGACCCACCAGCATCATGACCGTGGGGACAGTATCTCCGTACAGAAGCCCGCTGTTTTCATCACTGCCTAGGAGCTTGCACAGCTCCTCGTGCACGATCTTGATGACCTGCTGGCCGGGCGTCAGGCTCTTCATGACCTCCTGCCCCAGCGAACGTTCCTTGACCTTGGCCACAAAGTCCTTGACGACCAGGAAGTTTACATCCGCCTCCAGAAGCGCCATCTTGATCTCACGCATGGCGTCGTTGATGTTCTTCTCGCTCAGAACGCCCTGACCGCGAAGCTTCTTGAATGTTTCCTGCAGCTTACTGCTTAAGCTCTCAAATGCCATCAGGCGTTCCTCCTTTCCGAAAAGCGATCATTCAATACGAAGGATTTCCGTTATTCGGGCGATGCCCTCTTCCAGC
>JAZRWR010000033.1:0-31772 GCA_045599825.1 Bianqueaceae bacterium
ATTATGTCTTTTGTTTGTGGTCTTGCCGTTGCTTCATTGGTATTGTATGCCTTGCATTGCTTGGGTGCTTTTGATAAAATCGGTCAGTGGAAAAAGAATCGCAAGAGTAGAAAACATTAATCATTTTGCAATCAAATCCCGGTTTGTCGGACAAAAAAACTACCCGCCGAAAGGATATTTCCTTTCGGCGGATTTTCTTGTGTTAATAAACTTCCTTATCCGGCTGCAGCATTTCGTCCTTTGCCTTTTTGATTTCCGTTCCCTGAAGCGACCATACCATCACACTTGCATGGGCGCGTCATAGCGAATAAATATCGCAAGCATAAACGCGCCTTTAGAAACCATAATTATCGGCAATACGCGCTCAGCGCGTATTGCATGGGCGCGTCATAGTGAATAAATATCGCAAGCATAAACGCGCCCTTAGGCTGGTCACACGTTATGATTCCTACATAGCGAATCATCCGTTAATCGACTTTCTCCTCCGGCATGATCAGCGCCGCAACAAGATAAGGCAGAAGGCCAAAGCCGCCCGCAAGACCTAAAAGTACCCAGATCAGTCGGATAACGGTGACGTCAATTTCGAGATATTCGGCTAAACCGCCGCAAACACCGCAGAGCTTGCGCTCAGTAGCACTTTTATAAAGTTTTTTCTGCATAATGAATTCTATCCTTTCGTCAAATAACTAAAAACTCATACCTTCACGAGAATAAACTGCGCGAGGCCGCTCATGAAAAACGCGCCCACCGCCGCAATCATGAGTCCGCCGATACGGCCGCACGCCCAGCCGAAGCCGGAGAGCTCCGTCTCACCCGTAAGCATCGTCTCGCGGTAGAGAAAGTTCGAGAGCACGTCGCAGCGAAGCGTAAAGACCGCCCCCAACGCAAAAATAACAGCCCCGATCAGGAGAAGAACAAGCCAGCGTGACACGGTGAGGAAACGGCCTGTTTCACCGCTCTCAAGCATGCGGGCGGCGGACAGCAGCTGGGACCTGTAGGGAGAAAAGTCCTCGTCCTCCAGGCTGAATTCCCCCGTCTCCATTCCGACCCGGTACGTATAGCGATCACCGCTCTTCTCCACATAACCGTGGAAGAAATTCTCCAGCCGGCCGTCTGCCTCCGTGCGGACCTGCTTGTAAAAGCGCCCGTCGATCCAGGCGCCCGGTTTAAAAAGGCAGATAGCGGCAAGAATCAGTGAAAGTCCGAAAAGAGCCGCCAACACAAATTGCCACGGACGGTCATTTTCAAACATGGTTTCCTCCTTACATAAATTCGTTCCAATTGACAGCGTCGCTCTGAGCATTCAGAACGACAGGTTTACCGGAGGCATCAAGCAGAGGACTCAGACCGCCGGCGTAGCCGCTTGAACACCACAGGTAGCAAACACCCGTCTTCCTATCGCAGAGAATCTTCGTTTCTACTGCGAAACCTCCCTGCTTATACACAACCTCAAAGCGCTTTTCTTTATCCATTCCGATTTCACCTCCTTAAGATGCTTCCATTATAAGGGCTAAGGGTCCGTGGATAAAGGGGCGCGAAAAGCGTTTAAGCGCTTTTTATTACCCTTTTGCCGCGAATTAAACGAAGAATATGGCGGAGAGAATGCCCCCTACTTCAGCACCCACTTGGTAAGATCGTCGACCATATCGCCGACGACGGTTTTCGCGCCCTTGTTGATCAGGCGGACATTCTGCGCCGCATGGGACATCTGCACCTGCCGGATACCTTTATATACGTTCTGCGAAATCTGCCCGCTTGAAAGCTGCCCTCTCAGGACATCCAGCTTCTTGACCTCGCCGCTCATGTAGCTTTTCGAGAGCGCTCCAAAGCCTTTATCGACCAGCTGACCGGCCTTCGTCCGGGCATAGCCGCTGACAGTGCCCTCCAGGGCTCCGCCGACGATGCTCTCCCCTTTTTCATAGGCGTCCATTGCGCCCTTGGCCGCATCGCCGCCGACGTTCGCGATCATCTTGTACTTGTCGCCCGCAGAGGCCTGAGCCATGTCAAAGAGGCTGTCATAGCCGGCGCGCCACAGCGCATCTTCTTCATTGCCTCCGTAATTGACAGCCTCGGACCATCGCGATCCGGCATTGCGGCCGGCAATGTAGACATTCCGCACCAGATACTTCCCGGCAGGTCCGGTAAATTCCGCCAGAACGTCCACCCCGTAATCGCAGACCTTCGATAAAAGGGTAAAGCTGTTTTCCATGAACGCATTCATGTTTCCGTAGCTGCTTTGTATTTTCGAATTCAGAAGCTCCAGCTCCTGATTCCGTTTGATAATCCGCCGGATCACCTCCGGATCATCGGTATAGGAGCCGTATTTCTCGAGATTCTTCAGCTTGACCGCGTACTCCTCCTCAAGGCGGGCCTCCTCTGCCATGAAATCCTCGTGCTCCTTCTTCAGCTTGCGGTCCTGCCAGCCCTCCCGGTTTTTCAGTTTTTCATTCTCCTGATCGACCCATTTTCGGTCGTCGCTTCTTTGGTCTTTCCATTGGCTGACGCGATCCGGATCCAGCACAGAGCTTCCGTCCTCGCTCACCCAGCTTCCGTCCTCGGGGTCCCGATAGAAAAGGCGCTCCGCGCCGGTAGCAGGATCCTTCAGGATGATGCTTTCCTGCTCTCCAGCCGACGGAGCTCCGCCTGTCCGCGGCACAGCGGCCGCAGGAATAACGGGCCCGTCCTGCGCCTTTTTCTTCGATCTGAAGAAGACAACACGGAAGCCCTGCTTTTTGACTATGATAATCGAGATGAAGAACCAGGCAGCGGCAATGCAGCCGGCAATTTTCCGGACGTCCTCCTGAGCCAGCTCCTGCTGATAATCCGGCCCGTTGAAGAAACAGATGGCCGCGTACAGGATCAGGCAGACGGCAATCACCCAGATTACATGGACTTCATTTTGTCCCTTTTGTTTTTTTGCCATGCTACACCTTCTTTCCGCACTGAGGGCAGAAGCGGGCTTCCTCCAGAAGCCGGGCGCCGCAGTACATGCAGAAGGCCGGCTTTCCGGCAGGCGGGGTATCCGTGCCTGCTTTTACTCTTACCGAAGGAGACGCAAGCGGATAGAACAGACGGATGATCTCCTTCTCGTCCTCGTTGAGCAGACCGATCTCACCGTCCGGAAACGCAACATACCAGGAGTGACCGATCACAGGGAACGCGGCATCCAGATAAGCCGCGATCTCCATCATTTCATCATAGGTGAAAACCGTTCCGTCCTCGACCGACCTCCACTGACTGCAGGAAGAGGAAGCCAGATCCATGACCTGGACGAATGTCTTGTATCCTTCCACGTTTTCTCTCCTCTCAGGCCTTGTCAGCAGACTTTATGTGCTCCGTGATATAAGCGAGCACGAAGTCAAAATCCTCCTGTCCGGCATAAATCTGATTGTGACTGAAGGGCGCATCCAGCTTGATCGTATGAAAAGCCCTAAGCACACGCAGATGTCTGACCCGGCTGAAATCGCTGTACTGCTCCTTCTTTCCGGCCGCCAAAAGACCTGCGCCGGCCGTTCCTGCTTTCCCCGCCAGGGCTCCGCCGGCAGCGGTGAGCCACCCGATTGCCTGCGCCTTTTCAAACTGCTTATCCATCTGGATATGGCGGATACCGTTTTCATCCATTTCAAACAGAACACAGTATTTCCATCCGTAAATGCCGGCCAGTATCAGATAGCTTACGACGGACAGTACCAGCAGGATGGCCGCCGGAATCAAAAGCTCCTTCGCCTGCACGGCGAAGGCCATGAAAAAGCCATGCTCTTTGATTCCGAAAAGGCCGAAAAACAGCCACATTCCGAGCAAAATCAGCAAAAAAATCTTCAGAACGGTCAAGAGAATGACCGGGTTCTTCATCATGGAAAACTCGTAGGCCCAGCGATATTTGCCGTCCTCACAGGGTTGAATATTCTTGCTCATGCGTCAGGTCCTCCTTTAACAAATGCAATCGTCTCCTCCGGATTGACGGGAGACTGAAGGGTAATTGTATTTTCGTCTGTCAGACTGAAATAATTCACAAAATCATAGGACAGGCCCGAGACCTCGATCCGGAATCTCTCTGCCTTGTCATAGCGCCATTCCCCATGCTGAAACAGAAATACATAGGTCCCCTTCTGTTTTCCGCAGGGAAGCCCGGTGGCCTCCGCCAGCTCCTCCGAAAAATCAAAGACGACACTGTGTCCGTCACCGATAAAACTGAGACTTCCGTATTCAGACACAAAAACGCCGCAGTGAGCCTCCGGCGCAGGCGTATTAGCGTTAGGCGGCTTACTGCCGCCGCAGGCGGTCAGCAGCAAAGTACAGATGAGCGCAAGCAAAGCTGTTTTTTTCATGGCCTTCCTCCTTTATCAGAAACCTGTCTGCTTGTAATCACGAATCGAACTGCTTTCAGTTTATCCTTTTTCCGGGACCTTTGTCAAGCGTTCCGCGCAGGATCATGAATCAAAAAGCCTTGCACCAGCACTGCAAGGCCTAAACAATTGAAGCACAAGATTTCACGCCGTATTAAGAACCGCCCAGAAGCTGAATCAGTTCAGAAAGGCGGAAAGCACAAAAGCCTCGCGCATCATCCGACTCATCCATCTCATTCCAAACCCTCTCCCAGATAGAATCACTTCGGATCAGCGCCTTTCGAAGTTCCTCGGAGGCATAGTCATCGGCAGCCTCGCCCTCCGTTTCCCGGAACATGCAAGGCCAAATATTGAGCAGGAAAATATCTTTTTGATACTCCACAACATAAAGCGTCGTATAAAAATCGGCCAGGGATGAATAGGCGTTTTCTCCGATGCCCTTGTCCTGGTTGGGCGCTTCCTTTATCAGGAAAAGCACCAACTCGTTTCCGGCTGTATACAGCGGATACGGATAAGAGACGCCCGCCGTACTGCCATACTGAATTAACCGGATCCGTTCCGGACAGTCGCCGCAGAAACAGTCGATTACGCGAGCATTGAAATAGGTCCTGTTTCCGGCCGGCGCATCGCCTAGCCAGTCCTCGACGACCACGCGTACAACACAGTCCGAATTCTCGGCCGCAGACCTGATACTGTATTTGTTCGTAAATATGCATGTTTTATCATAGACCCGCGGATAACGGACCGGGGGTGGAGACATGAAACGTCCGGGAGCAGCAAAAAGAAAGAACGCGAGCAGCAAAGCAGCCAGTGCAGAGACGATCCGAAAACCACGTTTGGCCGGACGGTATTTTGTCAGATGCAGAATGCGCTCTTTGATGCCTGCTTCTCCAAATGCAAGCATGCCGGTCCGTTTGTTTCCGCCGGTCGCTACATGGAACAACGCGATCAGATACTGTTTTTGTTCGTCCGGTGACATTCCGCCGAAGCACGCTTCATCACAAGCCGTCTCCAAATCACGGTTAAACAGGGCGTAAGCCAGCCAGAAAAGCGGATGAAACCAATTGAATGCAAGCAGCCAATAACCCAGCTGCTTCCACAATGTGTCAAGCCGACGGATATGCGTTTTTTCATGTGCCAGAACCGCAGGAATATCCTCCTCCGCCAGGGATGGCGGCAGGTAAATCAGCGGCGAAATCACTCCCCGCACAAAGGGCGAGCTGATTCCGTCTACCTGTCGGACACCGGGGCTAAGCTCTTCAAAAACCGACACGGCACGTCTGGTCTGCTTCTCTGTCCACAGCCAATATATGACAAAAAGCAGCAAACCGCCCAGCCAAATCCAGGAGCCGACATTCAGGAAAACATGAAGCCGCTTTGAGTCCGCGGCTTGTGCAGGCGTATCCTCCGGTCTTCCTTCCCCTCGCGGGAACAGTTCCTCCTTGTATGCGCTCTCTATTTCATAGGGACGAGCCTCATTGCCGGTCTCGCTGATGATACGGTTCGCCGGGAGCAGCCCCAGCGGATTGGAAAAGCCCAACGGACAGACCAGCCGCAGCGCGACTACTGCCCACAGAATCAGAAACATTTTTCGCGGGGCTTTATGAAAAATGATCCGAAAAAGCAGGAAAGCGAGAATCAGGAATCCTGCCATGAATGAGGCATTCAGAAAATATGTAAAAACTGATACCGTTAGCATTAGGGTCTCCTCTGACCGCAAATAGAACAGCTTGAGCCGCTCCCATATGAGCAAGCTTCTTCAGACTGTGAACTCCAAGAATTACATTGCGTACAGTATCTCCTGTGTGTATTACCGCTTGAGAATGTCCGATAAAACTTAGTCCCCCAAGTATGCGAGCTGTGTTGTCCGGTAATTACTTTAGCCCCCCATGCATCCAAGGATGTGACCTGGGTTGCTGTGAGATTAGAGAAGCCATACATAAGTTTATTATTATTAGAGGAAGAGCTAAGGTCACTTAAACCCACCGCATGGCCAAGTTCATGCATAACAATAGTATAATTCAAATTTGCAGCAGCATTCAAAATAATTTTCCACGATGTAAAGTGACCGTTACTTTGTGTCGTTGCCTGACAGAAAACAGCACATGAAGCAGACATAGGACTGCCGTGATCAGGCATAGAACACCTCTTTTCATCGTCTTTCCTTTCCCTCGATGATATCGAGAATTTCTTCTTTTTCCTTCTCACTCAGATGCTGCCGGCGGGCGAAGGCCGCCACAAAAGCCGGCATCGAGCCTTCAAAGGTTTTCTCCATCAGCTCCCCCAGCTCCGACAGCTGCACGTCGTCTTTGCTGACCAGGGAGCGAACCTGCGAGTCCCTGACCTCTACCAGTCCTCGCTCGGATAAGCGCCGGATAACGGTATAGGTGGTGGTGCGCTTCCAGGACAGCTTTTCTTCGCAGATTTTGGCGAGCGCCGCGCAGCAGATCGGCTCCTGTTCCCACAGGATCAGACAGAAACGGTACTCGCTTTCGTAAACTTTCCAATCTGACATAAATCCCTCCATTTGTCTAACACATTAGACTCTGCCGTTATTCTAACGCATTAGACAATCCCTGTCAAGAGCGCAGGAACTCGCGCATAAAAAAAGAGAGAGCTTTGGGCGGGTGCTCTTAAGGACATGATTGCCTTAAAAAGCGTTTTTGAGCGTGCGCCTTCGTCAGAGCTTCTCACTGTACGTTCCGCGTACAGCTTCGAATCTCTTCCTTGCCGTCCATCTCAACAACGCTTTTTTAGGTTCTTACCCGAACCTTTCTCATTTCAACTAATGAAGGCCTTGTGCCGGCATTTGTTTGCCGGCGCAAGGCCTCTGTCTTTTCGAAATGAGAAAATCAATCTGTCCTTAAGAGCACTCCGCCTTCGCTCTCTCATTCCGCATAGGGTCTAAGATATTCCGAAATGACCTTGTAGCCCTCAGGGCTCGGATGGCAGCCGTCCAGGCTGTACTCATGTTTCATGATACCGTTCTCATCGGCCAGGACAGAGTATACGTCGGCGTAGACCAGACCGTATTTTTCGCACAGTCCGCGGATGAGGCGGTTCAGCTCGCGGATAGGCTCAGCCAGGTGAGCCATCGGGAAGATGCGTCCCTTCACCTTTTCGGGATCCCCCTCCCAGCCGGGATAGACGGACTGGCAGATGAGCTCGGCCTCGCCCTTTCCGGCGATCAGCGTCTGAAGCAGGGTCTCGTAGCGGCGGGCGATCTCCTCGGGTGTGCGGTCCCAGTTCAGCATATCGTTGATGCCGATCAGCAGGATGATTTTGCGCGGTTTGACATCGAAAACGGACTGCTTGACGCGCGCGGTCAGCTCATGCACATGATTGCCGGAGATGCCGCGGTTCAGGGCATAAATGCCGGGGTAGTAAACGGACAAGTCACAATAGTCGGTAATGGAGTCGCCGAAGAAAACGACGGGATCGGGCTGCGCGTGCCGGTTCTCCTTCGCGTAGCGAAGATGCTTTTTGAAATTGTACCATTTGAAATATAATTCCCGGATTTTGCTGCGGGCCATGGAAAGCCTCCTTCTCTCAAGAAAACTGCGGATCTGCCTTTTTAATTTATCCTTTTCGGCAGGGCTTTGTCAAGCGTTTCTTCTCTTGTTTTTTTCGCGTTTCGGGGCTATCATAAGCACATAAACAAAAAAGGAGCATCTATGAAACTGACCTTTGTTAACGTAGGCTACGGCGAGGCTATCCTTCTGGAATGCCCGGATGAACGCTTCCGCGACGGCTGCTTCGTCATGCTGATGGACGGCGGCCGAGGCGACGCCGAGGAATACGCGGACCGCTCAGGCGGCCGCATCCCTCTGGAGGAGTATCTGCTGCGCCGGGGACTCGGCCATATCGATGTCGCCGTCGTCACTCACTTCCACGAGGACCATGTCAGCGGTCTGCTGGCCGCATTAAAGCACTTTCCGCCCGCCTTTCTGTGGCAGCCCCTGCCCTCCGTTTTCTATCAGACGATGCGTCCGCTTGACCCCGCATGGGGCCGCAATCAGTCCGAGCGGATGTTCCTGAAAGCCCTGAACGATTACCGCGAGCTCTGCCTTCTGGCCGAGCGGAGCGGCAGCATCTTCCCGATGGGCTCCATGGACAAAGGCCTGCTGGCGGACGGTCTCTCCTTTGAAATTCTGGGCCCGGACTATCTGATAAGCGCCCAGCTTCGCGTTCTCCTGAACCGCCTTTACAGCGAAGAGGACCCCGCCCGCTTTTATGAGCTTCTGGATACTCTGGATGCCTGCCTCAACAACTGCAGCCTCATCACGCGGCTTGACTACCGCGGCACGGGTATTCTTCTCCCCGGCGATGCCAACCGGGACGCTCTGGCCCTGCTTCCGCCCGGGAAGCTGCGCGCCCATCTCTACAAGGTCGGTCACCACGGACAGCTGGACGGCTGCTCGGCCGAACTAATCGAGGCCATCGCGCCCTCGGGCGTCATCTGCTGTGCCTCGTCCGACCGTCGCTTCAACAGCGCCCACCCGGAGCTCATGCAGCTCATCCGCGAAAGCGGCGCCCGCCTGTACTTCTCCGACTGCCCGCCCGTCGAAGGCGAAACCGTCCTGCCACACCAGGCCCTGGTGTTTGACATCGGCGAGGACGGCACCTACTCCGCCCGCTATGAAAATCTCCCTGAAACCGAGGATACCATGAACAAAGACTACGATGTACTGGTCATCGGTCCGGTCTCGCTGGACCACAATATCGACTGTTACGGCAACGAGCGCCGCGAGCTTGGCGGCGCAGTTGTCGCATCCGGCTTTGCGGCCGCCCGCTCCGGGAACCGCACCGCCCTCTTCACGAAGCTGAACCCCGCCGACGCTGACGTCGAAGCACGCTTCGCGGACTCCGGCGCGGAGCTCTTCTGGAAAGAGTCCCGGGCCACCTGCTCCATCCGCAACCAATATTTCACCCCCGATAAAGAGAAACGCGCCTGCACCAGCATGGGCGTGTGCGATGCCTTCCGCTTTGACGAGCTGCCCGACATCCGCCCGGCCATCTACCACTTCGCCGGTCTGGTCTACGGCGACTTCGACGGCGCCCTCTTCGAGGAAGCCTCCCGCCACGGCAAGGTCGCCGTGGACGTCCAGTGCCTGCTGCGCCACGTCATGCCCGACAAGACCATGGCCTTCTTCGACTGGGCCGACAAGAAGAAATACCTGCCCTTCATCGACTATCTGAAGACCGACGCCGCCGAGGCCGAGATCCTGACCGGCCTGACCGACCGCGCCGAGGCCGCCCGCCTGCTTTACAGCTGGGGCGCCAAGGAGGTCCTCATCACCCACAACACGGAGGTCCTCGCCTATGACGGACAGACTGTCTACACCTGCCCCATTAAGGCGCGCAATCTCTCGGGCCGCACCGGCCGCGGCGACACGACCTTCGCCGGCTATATTACGGAGCGTCAGCGCGCGGGCATCGAAGAGGCCCTGCTCTACTGCACCGCCCTCGTTTCGCTCAAAATGGAGACGCCCGGTCCCTTCAAGGGCACGCGGCAGGACGTTCTGGACTACATCAAGGAGTTCTATTAACTATGGGAAACGCATTCTGGCTCTCCTGGGAGCCCGGACTGATTCTTTTTCTGCAGAAATTCGTCACGCCTGTTATCAAAACACTGTCTGAGATCATCACCTTCTTCGGCGACGAGTACGCGATGATCCTTCTCCTCGGCTTCCTCTACTGGGGCTACAAAAAGGAGCTCGGCAAAAAAATCGCGCTCAGCGCCATAAGCGCCCTGATCTGCTCCATCACGCTCAACAATCTGGTGATGCGGCGCCGCCCCTATTTCGACCACCCCGCCATCAAGTGTCTGAAGCCCCGCTCCTCCGAAGGCGATCCCTACGACCTCTCCGTCCAGGGCTTCTCCTTCCCCAGCGGACACGCCACGAACTCTGTCTCCACCTATGCGGCGCTCGGTCTGAATATCAAGAACAAGCCGCTAAAAGTCGTCCTCTTTGTGCTGCCGGTCCTGATCGGCCTGTCTCGCCTGATCCTGGGCGTGCACTACCCCACCGATATTCTGGCCGGCTGGGCCCTGTCCGCGCTGGCGATTCTTCTCGTCAGCAGCGTCAAAAACACCAACATCCTCTATCTGCTTTTGATTGCGGTCGGTATCGGCGGCTGCTTCGTCGGAAAGAGCAACGACTACTATTCCGCCCTCGGCATCGCCTTCGGCTTTATTGCGGGCTTCATCTTCGAGGAAAAATTCGTACACTTTGAAAACAGCGAAAAGCTCCTCCTGATGCTGCTGCGGACGGCAGGCGGTCTGCTGGTGTTTGTCGTGCTGGATAAGCTTTTGAAGCTGCCCTTCCCGGAGAGCCTGCTAAGCTCCTCCACGCCGCTGCAATTTCTGATCCGGACCGTCCGCTATACCCTGGTCAGCTTTGTCATGATCGGTGTCTACCCCCTCTCCTTCCGCTTTATCGAAAAGAAGCTTTTCAGGAAAGGGTAATCGTTTCACAAAAATACGGCTTCAGAGCGGTCTTTACCGACCGTTCAGAAGCCGTTTTTTCAGTTCAGCGACAGGATGTCCCTGCATTTCTCCGCATTGACGAAGTCGCGCATAATGATGTTCAGCCGCTCTCTTTCCGGACTTTCGGCGAGCGAGCGGACATAGGGGCCGACGACCGGATCCATGATGCGCTCGCGGCTCCAGGGGCCGCGCAGATACAGGCCGTCGGTCAGCTGGCACTGCAGCACGAAAAAGGCGTCCTCACCCGCTTCCTCAAGGTCATGGCGGCGGCTGAAGTAAAGCGGATGCGCCTGCGCCAGGAAATCCGCAGGGGCGAGCTTGTGAAGCTCGCCGAGGTAGTGAGAGTCGAGACACATGCCGGGCTCGGTGCATTCGTTATTGTTGCGCGGAAAGAGGAAATCCTCCGAGGCGTTTTCGCGGTCGCCCCAGAAGATGAGCGCCTTGCCGCGCGCCTCGCCCAGGGTCAGGCTGCGTGCGAAGGCAAGCTTGTCGCCGGAGGCACGCAGCAGGCCGTCCGCGCCGAAATGCGCGAGCAGAAGCTCCTTGACATGTGCCTGGCTCCCGCCCTTAAAATGCTGGAAATCGAGCAGCAGCACCTCGCCCGGATGGGCCGCGAGAAAGGCGGCCATATCTGCGAGGATGGGCTCGAAGGCGACGCCGTCCATCACGCTGTGGAAGATGACGTAGTCCTCGTTCTTTTTATGCACCCGCAGATCAAAGTAGCGGACGCCCGAGGCCAGCTGCTCGGCGATGGTGAGTGCCTGGGTTTCACCGGCCCAGATTATACCGTGCGTGCCCGCGTCATGGCTGCCGGGGATGACGATCCGCCGGAGAAGACGCTCGTCCGGAAGCTGCGCCATCCAGTCGGAAAGGGAGGGCTCGGCTCCGGTGTACCGCGCGCGGCTTGTGCCCAGAAGGCAAAGCGTCCCGAGCAGGGCGAGAATAACACCGAGAACAATCAAAAACCAGGTCATCGCTTATCCTTTCATTTCGCGGCAGCGCTCCGCCAGTGCCTTGAAGGCCGGAAGCGAGCGCTTCACCGTCTCAGGCGAGACGCAGAACGCCAGGCGGAAGAAGCCGGGGCAGCCGAAGGTGGAGCCGGGCACGATCAGAATGTGATATTCCTTGGCGAGGGCGCAGAAGGCCTTGTCATCGGGGAAGAGGCAGCGCGGGAACATGTAGAAGGCACCCTGCGGAGCAACCGTTTCGAAGCCGAGCTCGGTCAGCGCGTTCAGAAGGACCTCGCGGTTCTCGCGGTAGACGCTCATGTCCGAGGTGATGTCGGGCAGCCCACCGATGACGCGCTGGAACAGCGAGGGCGCGTTGACGAAGCCCAGAATGCGGTTGGCAACGGCGGCCGCGGCCTTCGTGTCCTCCGCCTCCTCGACCTCATCGGGGATGAGCAGATAGCCGATGCGCTCACCGGGAAGGGACAGGCTCTTGCTGTAGGAATAGCCGATCATCGTGTTCTCGTAGAAGAGCGGCAGATGCGGTACGCTCTGACCGCCGAAAACGATTTCCCGGTAGGGCTCGTCGGAGATCAGGTAAATGGCGTGGCCGTATTCGGCCTCTTTTTCATGCAGAAGCGCCGCCAGCTCCTTCAGCGTTTCGGCGGAGTAGATGACGCCGGTCGGATTGTTGGGCGTATTGATGATCAGGGCGCGGGTGCGCTCGGTAAAAAGCGTCCGGGCAGCCGCCAGATTCAGGGAGAAAGCCTCGGTATCGGCGGGGACGACCACGCGCTTGCCGCCGAAATTCGATATATAGTTGTTGTATTCGCCGAAATAGGGCGCAAAGAGCATGACCTCGTCGCCCGGCTCCAACAGCATCTTCAGGGCGACGTTCAGCGCGCCGGCCGCGCCGACGGTCATCACGAAATTATCCGCGCTGTAATGGGTGCCCTCACGGCGGTTCACCGACTCCGCCAGAGACGCGCGCACATCCGGGTAGCCCGCGTTCGACATATAGCCGTGCAAGAGGGACTCATCCTCCTCCGTCAGGATGCGGACAGCCGTCTCGCGCACCGCCGCGGGAGGAGGCGTGCAGGGGTTGCCCAGCGAAAAATCGTAGACATTTTCCGCGCCGAACTCGGCCGCCATCTTCTTGCCTTCTTCAAACATGGCCCGGATGACGGAACCGCCCGCCACCAGCGCCGACATGGATTTCGAAATCATGTGAATCTCTCCTTTTCAAATGAGAATGTTTACATTGTATAATCAAGCTCGGCAATCAATACGCCGCGCGGCGCCACCGTAAGACAGCTGCCCCCCCGCAGGTACAGGCCCACAGCCGAAGCAAAGGTCTCGTCTGCCAGCACCTGCCACACGCCCGCCGGCACCGCAACCTCCGCCGGCTCATCCGAGGCGTTCAGCAGCACCGCCGTACGGAAGGACCCCGAACGTGCGCCCCAGGCCACCAGCTGCTCCTTCTCGGCGTAGACCGTAAACTCCTCTACGCGGCCCTTGCGCAGGAAGGCCTTGCGGATCGCGATCAGCCCGCGGTAGTAATCGACCAGCTCGCGGAAGGAGTCCGTGCGCTGCCAGTCCAGACCGTTCACGGACAGCGGCGAGCAGTAGCTGTTTCCGTCCGCGCGCTTCGTGCGCCCGAACTCCTCGCCGCCCATCAGAAAGGGCGTTCCGCCCGACATCAGAATAGCCGCAGCCGCCATTTTGTTGGCTGCCAGACGAATCAGCTCGGGACAGTCAAAGCCGCTTCCGTCCGTCCGGACAGTGGCCGTAATCTTATCCCAAAGCGTAAAATTATCGTGACAGGAGCTGTACTGGACCACGCGCCTGGCATCCGGCGCCCCCGAGGCCATCTCGATCATGCGCCCCGCAAGCCCCTTCGCTCCGGCTATGAAGCCCGGGGCCTTTTCGTCAAAGCTGCTCCCACGCACCGCGTCCCGGCCGACATCGCTGAAGAAGCCGATGCCCTCCTCCCACAGCGGAAGCGACGTCCGGTCCGCCGGAACCGAACCCGCCCGCATGGAGGGCGGAAGCGCCGACCAGGGCTCACCGTACATCAGAATATGCTTCGCGCCGCCGGCAGCATTCAGCTCGCGGCGAAGCTGGTTCACGGTCTCGACATCCATCAGGCCCATCAGGTCAAAACGGAAGCCGTCAATATGGTATTCCTGCATCCAGTACAGGACCGAATTCACAATATATCGCCGGACCATAGCGCGCTCCGACGCGATTTCCGAGCCGCAGCCGCTGCCGTTCGCAAAATCCCCTGCTGCCACACGGTGATAAAAAAACGGCACCGCCTGATGAAAAGCACTTTGAAGGCTCTCGTAGGTATGGTTGTATACGACATCCATGATCACGCCGATACCGGCCTTATGCAGCGCCAGAATCATCTGCTTGAATTCGCGGATACGCACCTCGCCGTGATAGGGGTCTGTCGAATAGCTGCCCTCCGGCACATTGTAGTTCTGCGGATCATAGCCCCAGTTGTAAGCCGCCAGCGGATTTCCTTCATCGACAGTCGCGAAATCCTGCACCGGCAGCAGCTGCAAGTGCGTAATCCCGAGCTTTTTCAGATAGGCAACGCCGGTCGGCAGATCCACCCGCCCGGGCACATGGCTGTCCGTCTCGGCGAACGCCGGATACAGCCCCGGGAAACGGCTTCCCGCGCTCTCAAGCCCGGAAAAGTCGCGCACATGCGCCTCCCAGACGATAGCCTCCTCCGGGCGCCTCGTGAAGCAATAGGCATCACCGGCCCATCCCTCCGGATCGGTCTCACTCAAGTCAACCACCATGGCGCGCTGCCCGTCCAATCCGGCCGCCCGCGCATAGGGGTCGGTAAACTCATGCCACTGACCGCCGATCAGCGCGCGGAAACGGTAATATACGAAGCGACAGTCGCCCGGAAGGCTCAGCCGCCACACGCCCTTCTCCTCGGACCTCATCGGAAATTCTCCGATCAGGCTGGAGCAGCCGGGCTCGTCATTGCCCTTTTCATACGCGACCAGCGTAACCGCGCTCGCCACCGGACTCCAAAGCTTCCATACGGTTTCAGACGGCGTCCACACGGCTCCCAGGTCATCCGCCTCATAATAAAAACGGTTTTCAAAGGAAGAGGAATCGTACAGATTCCGCAGCTCCTCCGCTGAAAGGCCTGCAATTTCGACTGTCCGGTTTTCGTGATTCATCATGGATGACACCGCCTGCATTATAAGGAATAAATTAGAATTTATTATAGCAGAGTGCGGGGAAAAAGGAAAGAGGGAATGCGCAGGAGCTTGACTTCTTCTTGCGGGAGTTTTTTCTGCTTCCAAGAAAACACATATCAATTTATCTTATACGAACGTATTCCACAGTCCTCTTCCTTTCCCAATTCCAGCACTCCTTTCTCAATTTTTTCTTGACAATCCTCTCATAATGCGCTACACTAACTTTTGCATTTCCAAGAAAATGCGTACAGGGGCATAGTTCAATGGTAGAACAGCGGTCTCCAAAACCGTCAATACGAGTTCGACTCTTGTTGCCCCTGTTTTTTTGTTACTTTTTTCAAAAAGCCTCTGCAAAAAACAAAATCGGGCTTCCCTTTCTCTCTGAGTTGTGTTATAATTAACAAGTTCGTTAACTTGTTAATTTTTTTATGCAAGAAAAGGAGTGCAAACAATGATTCCCGAAATTGCGGATGAAGCTATTTTTTCATTATTAACGACCGACCGGGCACATCGCCAGGCCATTGACGCCACGCTGCAGGGGCTCGGCCTCCATCGCAGCCAGCACCTTGCTCTGATGTTTCTGTCGCGGCAGGAAACGCCGCCCACACAGGTGGATCTGGCACGCTACTTCCACGTCAGCCCGGCTGCTGTCACGGTCACATTGAAAAAGCTTGAGCAGGCAGGTTATGTCGAACGAAAGGCCTGCGAGGGCAATGCGCGAGCCAACTTTATCTTTTTGAGCGATACCGGCCGGAATATTCTCAATCAATCAATTGAGCTGTTCCGACAGGTGGACGCCGCCATGATTGAAGGCATATCGCAGGAGGATATGAGCACGCTTCTGCGCTGCACAAAAATCATGAAGAATAATTTACACAAGTGCTTCGGCGACGAGGCACAGGAAGGTGTTATTTCAGACAATGAAGAAATGGTATAAATATGTTGAGCCTTACCTGCCCTACTTCATCATCGGTCCCATCTGCATGATCGTAGAGGTTATCGGTGAGGTGGTCATGCCGAAGCTTCTGGCTGAGGTCATCAACAATCAGAATGCCGGCACCCTGACCAACGAAATCAGTCTCCGCGTCATGCTTCTGATGATTCTGACGGCGGTCCTGATGATGGCCGGCGGCGTCGGCGGCGCCTACTTCGGTGCCAAGGCCTCCGTCAATTTCGCGGCAGACCTCCGGGCCGATGTGTACGCCAAGGTCCAGAGCTACTCCTTCGCGGATATCGACAAATTCTCCACAGGCTCCCTGGTCACGCGTCTTACGAACGACGTCACGAAGCTGCAGAACTTCGTGAACATGCTGCTGAGAATGGCGCTCCGCGCGCCCGGCATGATGATCGCCGCCCTGATTATGGCCATCATGACCAAGCCCAGCCTTTCGATTATTTTTGCGGTAACCATGCCCATGCTGATTATCGCGATCATCATTATTATCAAAATCACCTTCCCGCGCTTCGAGCGCATGCAGGAAGCCGTTGACGCCCTGAACTCCGATGTGCAGGAAAACATCACGAATGTGCGCGTCGTCAAGAGCTTTGTCCGCGAGGAGCACGAAATCGGCAAGTTCCGCAAGGCCAACCGGGCCATGAAGGACGCCAACTTTAACGCCATGAAGATTCTGGTATACCTTTCTCCGGCACTGAATATCTTCATGAATCTGACCGTCATGGCGGTCATCCGCTTCGGCGGCCCCATCGTCCTGCGCGGTGAGATGGATGTCGGTGACCTCTCCGCCTTCATCACCTATGTCACGCAGATCCTTTCCAGCCTGATGATGGTCTCCATCCTCTTCATGATGGCCTCCCGTGCGATGGCCTCCGGCAAGCGTATCCGCGAGGTCCTGGACGAGGTCGTCGACCTGACCGATGACGGTGCAGCCTACCCCGATCTTCAGGTGGCTGAGGGCAGCATCGAATTCAAAAATGTCAGCTTCCGCTACTACAAGAGCAGCGAGGAAGCGGTTCTGGATCACATCAGCCTGAGCATTCCCGCAGGCAAGACCGTCGGCATCATCGGCTCCACCGGCTGCGGCAAGACCACGCTCGTCTCCATGATTCCCCGCCTCTACGATGTCGACGAGGGCGAAATTCTGGTCGACGGCGTGAATGTCCGCGACTATTCCCTCGAAAATCTCCGCAACGGCGTCGGCATGGTGCTGCAGAAGAATACGCTTTTCTCCGGCAGCATCGAAGAAAACCTGCGCTGGGGCGATGAAAACGCCTCTGACGAGGAGGTCCGCCGCTTCGCCGAATACGCGCAGGCGGACAAGTTCATCTCCTCCTTCGCCGAGGGCTATGAGACCCAGCTGACGCAGGGCGGCACCAACGTATCCGGCGGCCAGAAGCAGCGTCTGTGCATTGCGCGGGCCCTGCTGAAGAAGCCGAAGATCCTCATCCTCGATGACTCGACCAGCGCGGTTGACACCGCCACCGAGGCGCAGATCCGCCGCGCTTTCCGCGACGAGCTGCCCGGCTCCACCAAGCTGATCATCGCACAGCGCATCTCCTCCGTTCAGGAAGCCGACATGATCGTCGTCATGAACGACGGCGCTATCACCGGCATCGGCACTCATGACGAGCTGCTCCGTTCCAACGAAGAATACCGCGAAATTTACGAATCGCAGACCGGCACTTCGGTCGGAAAGGAGGACTAAGCCATGGCACGTTCTCTTTCCGAGCTGCAGAAGCAATACAACAGCAAGGCGGCCGCAATGGGCGGTCGCGGCGGTCCCGGCCGGAATCGCGGCAAGGGCGAAAAGCCCAAGAACATGGGGAAAACCATCGTCCGCATGTTCAGCTATATGAATGGCTACTGGGGCCGTCTGATCATCATTCTCATCACGATGCTCCTGAGCACCGTCACCTCCCTGGTCGCCTCCTACCTGACAGCGCCCATCATCAACAAGCTGTCGCTGGCGGTCAAGCCCGACATGGAGATCCAATGGAACCCGCTGGAGCTTCTGGCGGACGGCTACATCACCAAGTTGGCCGCTAAGCTTCCGCTCATGATGAACAGCGAGGTCATGACCTACATCATCGCAGCCTTCCTGATGCTCCTTGTCATCTACCTTTTCGGCGTCGTCTGCACCTACCTGCAGAGCCGGCTGATGATGATCATCTCCATCAACGTTTCCGAAAAGATCCGCAACGATCTCTTTGAAAAGCTGCAGTACCTGCCCGTCCGCTACTTCGATAACCATCCCACCGGCGAAATCATGTCGCGTTTCACGAACGATGTCGACAACATCGATATGATGATCTCCGACTCGCTCGTCTCGCTATTCTCCGGCGTCGTGACGCTGGCCGGCACCCTCTACTTCATGTTCCGCACCAACTGGATCCTGTCCCTGGTGACGCTGGTCTTCACGCCTCTCTTCACCTTCGGCGGCATGGCCATCGCCAAGGCCTCCCAGAAGTACTACAGCCGTCAGCAGGCGGCGCTGGGCGCAGTCAACGGCTACATGGAGGAAACCGTTACCGGTCAGAAGGTCATCAAGATGTTCAACCACGAGGACACCTGCGTGGAAGAGTTCGGACTCCTCAATGACGATATGCGCGATACGCAGTTCCACGCGCAGTTCTGGGGCGGCGTCATGGGCCCCATCATGGGCAACACCTCCCAGATCTGCTACGCGGTGACCGTCGGCGTCGGCGGCCTCCTGATGGTGGCCGGCCAGCTCTCTCCCGGCGGCCTGACCGTATTCGCCAACTACTCCCGTCACTTCAGCATGCCCATCAACATGCTTGCCGGACAGATGTCCACCGTCTTCGCAGCCCTCGCGGGCGCGGAACGCGTCTTCGAGGTCATGGACACCGAACCCGAAAAGGCCGATGCGCCGGATGCGAACCCCATGCCGCAAATGCAGGGCTACGTCATCCTGGACGACGTAACCTTCGGCTACCGTCCGGACCATGTCATTCTGAAGCATATCAATCTCTACGCCAAGCCCGGCCAGAAAATCGCTTTCGTCGGCTCGACCGGCGCGGGCAAGACAACCGTAACAAACCTTCTGAACCGCTTCTACGATATCGAAGAGGGCAGCATCACCGTGGACGGTGTCAACATCCAGGACATCGAACGCAGGGTGCTCCGCTCCAACATTGCGATGGTGCTGCAGGACACGCATCTGTTCACCGGCACGGTCATGGAGAACATCCGCTACGGACGTCTGGACGCCACGGACGAAGAGGTTATCGCAGCCGCGAAGACCGCATCGGCACACAGCTTTATCATGAAGCTGTCCGACGGCTACGGAACGCTGCTGGAGGGCGACGGAGCCAACCTTTCGCAGGGCCAGCGCCAGCTCATCAACATTGCCCGCGCGGCGCTGTCCAAGGCGCCCATCCTCGTCCTGGACGAGGCGACGAGCTCCGTCGATACCCGCACTGAGCGCCACATCGAGCAGGGCATGGACCGTCTGATGACGAACCGCACGACCTTCGTTATCGCGCACCGGCTTTCGACCGTCCGCAATGCCAACGCCATTATGGTGCTGGAAAAGGGCGAGATCATCGAACGAGGCACGCACGACGAGCTGCTGGCACTGAAGGGCCGCTACTATGAGCTCTACACCGGCCAACGCGAGCTGGATTAATATCGAATCAAATAAAGAAACCGCCCAAGGCGGAGTGCTCTAAAGGACAATGTCCTTAAGAACACCCGCCCAAGGCGGTCTTTTTTTGCATTCTGCGGCCGGTCCCGAAGCTTTATTTCCCGGGAAATATCTGCCAAAGACCGATTTTCAGAAAAAGAAATCGCCGAACATAATGTCCGGCGACTGCTTCAAAAAATATGGGGAGGAGGAAACAAAATGAAAAACTTTTGTTTTATGAATAACAGTTTATACGATAATTGTGAACAAATTGTGTACGGCTCTTTAAGGTCAGATTAAAGAAATTCTTCCTGCTTCTTTTTGGAGGCCTCTTTGTAAAAGCTGGAAACGATATCGCGGCGGCGGATGATGCCGATAAAAATCCCGTTATCATCTTCGACCGGAACGAAGCTCTGAACGCAGGCGGCCTCGTAAAGCGAATCGACGTTCGCGCTGATTTTCACGGGCTTATAGTCGCGGAAGTGCGGGATCTGACTGATGAGCGTGTGGTCGATGTCAGCATCTTCACGCATCCGCCCGTTCTCGCTTAGATACCAAAGAATATCGCCTTCCGAGATGACGCTGTGGAAGGTTCCGTCCGGGTTGAGAACAGGGATCGCGGTATGGCGTTTTCTCTGCAGAATTTCGATGACCTGCGCGACCGTCATGTCGCTGTAGGCGTAGGTGGTAGCTCCTTTGGGGGTGAGATAGAAGGCAATATTCATTTAGGTCTCCGTTCATTAAGGTGTAACTCGGCAGAGTGCAGCCGGGGAATGATATTCACGTTTGATTTCATGGATAGCTTAACATAGAAATGTTACGAATATATGAATGGCAGGTTAAAAAACGGATGGGTGGAAGCTTAGGTTTCAAAACGGATAATCTCCGTTGCAATACGCGTGAATGCGTAATGCCGAAGAATACGATGCCATATCGTGCAAAATCTCTTTGGTCTATTCGTACCAGCCTCTTCCCGGCTGGTACTCATGCTGACCCCTTCGTGGCGCCAGGAAGAGGCGCCACGCTAAAAGCTTCGCTTTTAGATAAAGCGCCCTGAACAGGGCGCTTTATAGGGGTCAAAAAAAATACCGGCTGTTTTTCAACAACCGGCCAAAAGCGTTTAATAAGAAAACGGGGGTTCTTATTAAAACGAGGTGAGCAAATCTATCATAGAATGATAGAAGACAATGGTATTATAGCGGCTGGAGAATCTTTTGTCAAGACTTCCTGCGTGTAAAAGGGTCCGAGTTTTTGTCTGTCGCAAGAGCTCCTCTGCTCAGCAGAAATCCCGATTATTTTACTCCCCGCGCTTACTGAACTTTTTCCTATACATAATCATCCGGACCGCCTTGACCGGGAATTCCCGGTCCGCCGGGACCACCCTGTCCACCCGGCCTATCAGGTCCGCCGGGCCCTCCTTGTCCACTCTCGCGGAAGCTCGCCCCGGGCGTGCAGCTCTAAAACACCCCATCAACATAAATCTCGCCGCCAAAATAAGTGATTCCATCCTCGCTGTCGAGCGCGCTGTCCGGCACACGGACACCGTTCACACTGAGGCGGCCGCCATCCAGTCGAATATAGCCGTTTGAGTCACTGCCATCGCCTTCGGCACCCAAGCCGGCATTGATTGTCACATCAGCGCCGCTGATAATCACCGTCGACACGTGGTCCTCGTTAACATTGATGCCGTCGTCCTGCGAGTTGATTTTGATGACGCCGCCCCGAAGGTCGAGGTGAAGCTCCGTCCCCAGCCCCTCGAAGCCGGATGTAACGGTCAGACTGCCGCCCAGATTGGGCAGAGTCGCGAAGATATAGTCGTCGTGCTCGCCGTCAGCGTAGTAGAAGGCCCATTCCGTTTCGCCGTCGTAATTGACCTTTTTGAAAAGATCGCTCGGAAGGGTCGGAAAATAAAAGCGTTCACGGTCGATATAGACCGCTGCATCGCTTGCGGGCTTCTCCGACGCCGTCCAGGCTGGCGCTCGCGCCGGAAAGCTCAATGAGCTTTGCGTCCGGGTAGCGTTCGGACACAATGACGCTTTCGCCAGCGGACTCCTGCCCGTCCCCGGGGATATTGCAGGCGCTGCACAGAAGCCCAACTGCAGCCAGCCCGAGAGAAAAGATTGCCTTAAGATGTTTCTTCATAGCACTCTCCTGTTTCAGTTATGCCGTCAGTATACCTGCGATCTATGACAAAACTTCCCTTAAAGCAAGAACACTTTGTAAACAAAGGTGCCCTGTGATACAATAAAAAGAAAAAGGAGCTGCCCCGTGGATAAGCTGAATTTCACCCTGCGGCAAGCCGGCATCGTCGCACGAAAAAGCCTGACATCGGAGGCGCGCCGCATCGCCGAAAGAAAAATCTGCCTTGCGCTCATACAGGATCCCTGCTATCAATCGGCCCGGACCGTCCTCAGCTACCGCGCCCGCGGCGGCGAACCCTCCCTTGCCGACCTCTCGGCTGCGCCCGGCCAAAGGCTTTGCTACCCCTATTGCAGCGATGACGTGCATATGCTCGCCCTCCTCCCCCTGGACGACGCCCCCTGGGTGCGCGACGCAAGCGGCCTCCTCGCACCAGACCCGGCCCACGCCCGCATCGTCGAGCCTCATGAGCTTGATCTTGTTCTCTGCCCCTGCACGGCCTTCGCCTCTGACGGACGCCGCCTGGGCTCCGGACGCGGCTACTATGACCGCTTTCTGCCGCTATGCCAAAACGCCCGTATCATCTCCATCGCCTTCGCCGCCCAGGAACAGCCCGGCCTCATCCCGGCCCCCTGGGACTTCCGGACCGAGGGCACCCTCACCGAAAACGGATACCGATAAAAAGGCGACGTAACCTAAAGTTACGTCGCCTTTTCTTATACATTCATTTTTTGTCCGCATCATTCGGACAGACTGTGTATGCTTTAACTAAGCAGCTTAAATTAAGCAGCCTATATCAGGCCTCTTCGCGCTTTTTGGTCGCGATAACACAGAAAGCCAGAGCAGCAGAAGCAAGGAGAGCGCAGCCCCAGATTACCAGGCTGTTGTCGCCGGTGGGATCTACGTCAAGCTCGGTCTGGCAATAGTCGCAGAGGCCGTCGCCATTAAGGTCAGCATGATCGCCGTCGGTCAGAGCCTTGGACTCGCGGCTCAGTTCCTTCTGGCAGTCAGCGCAGTAGATAACTTCGTCGTAGGAACCGTCTTCCAGGCAGGTAGCGGGAACTTCGTTCTCAACAACGGCCTCGCCGGGGTTATGCTTGTCGCCGCCGGGCTCAGTGATTCTGGGCGTGCGGCTCAGTTCCTTCTCGCAGACCGTGCAGTAGGTGACAGAGTCATAGCTGCCGGAGGTGCTGCAGGTACGCTCGACCACGTTCTCCTTGACAGGAGTGCCGGCGGTATGCTTGCCGGTGGGCTCGGTGGTCTTCTTCGTGCGGGAAAGCTCAGCCTTGCACTCGGAGCAGTATACGACTTCGTCGTAGGAGCCGCCCTTTACGCAGGTGGGATCAATAACGTTCTCCTGAACGGCACGGGCCGGAGTATGAGCGTTTTTGTCAACGGGGATGGTCTTCGCCGTGCGGGAAATCTCAGCCTTGCACTCGGAGCAGTATACGACTTCGTCGTAGCTGCCGGTCTTGGTGCAGGTAGCGGCCTTGATGTTCTCCTGAACGGGGTCAGCAGCCTTATGCTCAGCGGGAGCCAGCGCGCCTACGTAACCGCCGTCAGTACCGGCCGTGGCCAGGATGCTGTCGCAGGTGGGACGCAGGAAGTCGCCGTAGATGATGTTGCCTTCTTCGTCACGCTCGTACTTTGCGGGCGGGGTGACGGATACGAAGTCATCAGCCGTGATCTTCAGCTTACCGTTATCGCTGCCCTTGTCCTTGCCTGCATACATGAAGACAGTCGCATCGGTATCGCCGGTGATGGCGTCAACCCAGGTCGAGTTGTCGGTGCGGAAGGAGACCATATCGCGGTAGGTACCGGAAGGTGTGATAGCGGGGTTGTCACGGAAGATGAAATTCTGCTGCGTGTTGTTGAACGCAGTGTTGTGGTTTACAACCAGATAACCGGGGTTAAAGTTATCGGAGAAGCCGGCCAGGAAGTTGTTGAAGGCAATACAGCCCGTTACAACGTGAGCAACCGGGATGCCTTCGCCGCCGACCTTGAAGCCGTTACCGCCGCCGCCGCCGTAGCGGATATCGGTAGGATCATTGGGGTTGACCCAGATACCGTTGCCGTAGGCGATGCAGTTGCGCAGCGTGATGGGCGCATTGGCACCCTTTTCAACCTTGTTGTACAGATCGTAGCCGTCATCGATGTTGCCGTAAGCGATACAGCCGTCGAAGACGTTACCGGGGCCTACACCCAGCTTCGGCGCGAAGCCATCGGCGTTCATGCCGGCGGGGCTGTCGTAGTTGTCATGAGAGGTGCAGTTCTTGATAAGGTTGTAGGACGGCCAACCGAAGGGGAAGCCGTTGCCGCTGCCGTTACCGAGAGACAGACCGGTCTCGTTGCCGTTGCGGAATTCGCAGTTTTCAACAATGTTGAAGGAACCGTTGCAGGAAGAGCTGCGGCCGGAGAACTCCAGACCGTACAGATGCCAGTAGTAGGTGCCGCAGGAAAGAGCGCCGTTCTCGAAGTGGACGCGAGCGCCCTCATCCGCACGGAGGGTCTTCAGCTTGCCCTGGGTGCCGGCGATGCCGGTGCCGAGGGACAGACCGCCGGAGTAGGTGCCTTCAAGCAGGATGACCGTACCGCCCTGATCGATGCGATTCATAGCGGTCGATACGTTCATGGGGTCTTCCTTGGTGCCGGCTGCGCTGCTGCTTCCGTTAGGAGATGCATACAGGAGCAGATCGGGCTTTTCCTTGGCCGTGTAGTTAATGGAGAAGCTTACGCTGGTGGTGCTGGCCGGGAACTTATCGGAGTACTCGGTGTAGGTCGCCTTATAGGAATTGTTGCCTTCCGTAAGCTTCAGCGGAACAGTTAAGGGGACTTCGTCCTTGATATCGACAACCGCTACGGTTTCGTTGCCCTTGGTGATGGTGACCTTACCGGTATCGTTGCCGTACAGGGTCAGATCGTAATCCTCGGTGCCGCTGGTCGTGCCGCTGCGCATGTAAAGCGTACGCTTAACAGCGCTGTTGGTGGGCGTCCACAGAGTGGGCAGGGGATCGGGGGCGGTGTAAGCGCTCAGGGTCAGCTCGATGTTCTCAAACTTGACCTGCGCGTTACGGGACGCAAAGAAGCCGATATACATATGGTTGGGATCCTGCTGCTGCAGGAAGTTTACGGTCGCGTTGGCGGTGTAGCTCTTGGCGCTCAGGGTGCCGCCGGCCGTACCGGTACGGGCATAGAAGCCCTTGTCATCGCGGCCGATGGCGATACGGACAGCAGAACCGCCGGTGGTCATGGTCTGAGTGTTGCTCAGGGTGCCGCCGGAAGTGGCGCAGCCGATCAGGTTGCCGGGATCAACAACACCGCGGCGATAGGTAACGCCGGTACGGTTGCTGGTACGGGAACCGGCATTGGCGCCGATGTAGAACATGTTGGACGCAGCGGGAATCTCCTGGAAAGCAGGATCAAAGGGATCCTGACGGGCGGGACCGACAGTATCACGGGCCATAATGCCGAAGCCGCACTGCTGAGGAGAATCGTTGGTACCGACTTTACCGTACTGGATAACGGTGATATCCGCTGCCAGCTCGAAGTTGGTAGTGTTGGGATCAAGGACGGTGTAGTAGTATACGATACCGTCATGGCCGCCGGTGATCTTACCGCCGCGGCTTTCCATTTCAACCGTCACGCCTTCGCCGATCGTGCCGAAGGCAGAAGCGGGCGTAACGCGGGCCTCATTCATACCGACGAGTTCGGGATGATTTTCCGTATCAACCGTCGAGGTGAAGTTAAGGTCGGTGGACTGACCAAAGGCTCTGCTTTCCCAAACGAGAGACTTAGCCAAAGCTTCCCAGTCTATCGGCTCGTCGTCTGCAGCGAAGGAAGCAACAGGCAGATAGGTCAGCACCAGAATCGCGCTCATGAGAAAAGCAAGCACTTTTTTCAGGTTCTTCATAAGAATACCTCCTGTGAAAATTAAGACAAAAATAACGGTAGACAAGAGTCCCCTACCTTGCAAAACTATGCCATTCACGTTTATGTCTGTATAGATAAGTTTAACTCTTTATGCATTCCGTGTATATGGATAAAAACTGAAAGTATATATATTTTTTCGCACTCGACCTTTCCGGCCCGGAAGAAAAAAGCCCGCGGAACGCGCTGTTAACGCATTCTGCAGGCTATCTTATGTGCATAAGATTTGACGGTTCCGCTAAGCGGTCACGGAGCGGAATGTATTGATTTCGTGCATTCTTTTTCATGCATTTCGCGTTACAGACGACGTAATTTTTCTGTCCGCAAAAGATCAGAGCTTCATTTATAAGAAGATGAGTTTCGCTCCCGCAGGCTTATCCGCAAGAAGTTCAGCAAACAGAGACCCATTTACGGTCCTCTGTTCTGATACTGTCCGGATATGATGCCCCACTGTCTTACGAGCCGCTCAGAAAAAAAATAAATATACTGTCAAAAAGAGGCCGAAAAAAACATTATTCCAGTAGAAGTCTAACAAAATACGAAAGGAAAATAACATGAAAAAAGCAATCTTCACTTGCCTTTTACTCATCATGATAGGCTCCGGCATTCTCGGACTTCCCTATCTCCACAGCACTGAGGCTCATAGCGGCCCTCCCAAAATATGCTATATCTCGCTCTCGGACATGGACCGTTTTCTCTTTCTCCAGCAAGAAACACTTCCACAGACATCGTTCGAAAGGCTTTTTATCTCCGATGGCCCTCCCGTAAATGCTTCACTCATCGTAACAGACAATCCGGACGGCTTCGTGCAAACAAGGTCAAACGCCGAAGCATTCTCACCGGATATCTCAAAAGAATCCCTCGCCTCAAAGGCTGCAGACAGCATCGGAACTTATATCAGGAATAATCCGAATGCTTTTCCCTTTGCCGGTCTTTATATCAACAGCAGCAGCGAACTCAGTTTGATGCTTAGCGGCGAGCCGGAACGCGAAACGGAGTTGCTGCTGAAGCATATCAGCAGCCTCCCGGATAATATGCTTCATTTCCGTTATGTCAAGCATTCCTACCGTGAACTGGAACAGGCATTGAGTCAGTTTTCAGCCTCTTGCGAAAAAGTCTTCCCCGACATAACAGCCTCCCCCCTCGTCTATTTCGGCATACAAGAATCCTTGAACGGCATTTGTCTTTGCATCAACGAAAACGCAAGTGAAAGCACCGTCAAAGCCCTGTTCTTTATGCTATTGGAACTCGATGTTCCATTTTCTATCACGTTCAGTCTTCCTTTCTCATATCTTATGGCTTAAGCGGAGGAAAATCGCATGAGAAAATTTACAACAATCTTATTAACCATTCTGCTTTCTATCAATTCTCTTTTATTTCCGGAGCCGCAAGACTCTCCCGATTATGAACAACTGATGCTTGCGCAAGAAGAGGCAAATCAAGCCTCGTCTTTATTCTATAACCTTTTTATCAAAGACCGCGATAACCTCCCAACCGGTTATGCAGGACATTATATTGACAATGAAAACCATCTAGTAATTTGCATCACAAACGAGGTCCGCGATCCCTCAAGCTATGGGGAAAAGCTATATGAGTATCGAGATGTTGTAAAATACCAAACAGTCTCGCATTCATATGAAAAGCTTAATGAAATCGCACAGAACCTGCAAAAAGACTCTTCTAATAACCGCTTCATTTCTTCCATTGGAATATCTGCTCGCGAAAACCGTGTAAAAATCGTAACCACATCACATATTCAAAAACGTACTCTTCAAAAAAAATATAAAGATATCTTAGATTATCTTTCTTTTCAAGTAGAAGAAAAAACCTTTTCCTTCTACACATCAGTTAAAGCCGGAATGGAAATAAAGAATAACTCCGGTTATTTTTCAGCCGGTATATGCGGTATTTACAATAATTATCCAGTATTGATTACATGTGGACATACTAATGCAGTGGGAACAACAATAAAAGATGCCGCAACAAATGAGACCTTAGGAAATGTTATACTTCAACGCTTTGCCTCGAATAGCTTCACTGATTTTTCTGTTGTGCGGCTCAACAACATATCTCTTATTTCACATTATGTATATAACGGATCCTCAATGTTTCTTCTCAATTCTCCCGTTTACACAGGACAAGCTACAGAAGGGCAATACGTTAAAAAATACAGTCAATATCTCGGTTTCTCTTATGGGCAAATAATCAGTATAAACGCAGTACTTGTAGATAACGAAACCACTCTTCTCCAAATGCCTATCGTCACGATACTAAGCGGGGTCGTAGATCATGGTGATAGCGGGGCACCAGTTTTTGCAGGAAACAACGCGCTTTGCGGAATCGTTTGCGGAGGCGCAAACAATACATATACATTTACTCCCATATCTCGTATACTAAGTATCGGGGTTACTCCCTACACACTTCATCAAAGTGCATCCTGGACAAATGCAACACCTACCGTTCATTACGGATACTGCACACTTTGTCAGGCCAATGTAGCCGAGAACCATTCCGACTTTCTTGATTCTACTCATACCTACTGCACTCGCTGCGGCTATCATCCTTCTAATTAGCTCTCATTGGGGGTCCTCATTGACAGAACAAAATATGATCTCTCTTCTAAATCAGCGCGATGAAACAGTCCTCTCGATAATAACAGCCAAATACGGGCATCGTATGCATTCTGTCGCCAAACGCATCCTGCACAGTCAGGAGGAAGCCGAAGAATGTGTCAATGACTGCCTATTCTCAATTTGGACACATATTCCGCCTGATTGCCCTTCTTCGCTGGAGGGATATATTATAAAAACAGTAACATTTTGCGCATATAACCGCTTGCGTAGGATGGATGCGCAGAAAAGGTCTGCCTTGACAGTTCCCCTGGATGAGCTTTCTGAAGAGCTCGCCTCAATGCAAAATGTTGAGCAAGCCGCCGAAGAAAATGAACTGAGGTCGTTCCTTTCTGATTTATTAGAGCAATTGAACGAAAAAGATCGTTTTCTCTTTGTACAGCACTTCTTTTTAGGTCAAAGCCCGGTCGTTCTTTCGCTCCAAAGCGGACTTAGCATAAACGCTGTAAGAAAACGCCTTTCCCGTATGAAGCACAAATTTATCGTATCAATAAAGGAGACGAATTCTTTATGAAAAATACTGAAAAAAGGACGGTTTCGGCCTTCTATACCGATGTCCTAGGCGATACTGTAATAACAATCCCGGAGACCGCGTTCATCTGCCCCGCTGCGTTTTCTAAGCAAAAAGGAAGAGTATCCCTTACGATATGCTTATCCCTCTGCTGTCTGCTCGTCGTGATAAGTCTCTCACTCTTCCCCCCTCGATATCAGTTGGATCTTCCTAAAATAGCCTATGCGCAAGCTGTTCCTGTTGAATCCTATCTGAACATCGATCAATACTCTCTTGTTGAAGACTGTTTGATAGCCTCCACAGATAACATAAAAAAAGAGTTGATTGGCCCCCTTCATTTCCTTTTCGGAAGCATGAGGGGAGGATTGCCCATTTTAACAAAAGGCTATCTCTACGGTACTACGCAAGACGGTATTCTCCTTCAATCCCCCCTCCACAATACAGTATATATTCAGGGCACGAACAATAAGATTCCGACTCATCTTCACGATTCTTTTCTGTACCTTCAGACTTTGATAAAAGAGCAGCCCGCATTGCTCTCCAGTTACGGCGGGGTGTTCATAAAAGAAAACCGGCTGATTCTATGTCTTTGCGATTTAAATGAACAGCTTCAAAACAGTTGGATTGACATGCTCGATGCATACCGAGATGACTTTTGTTTTCAAAACGTTGAAAAAAATGAGGACACGCTATTGAGCTATGCGAATGAATTGTGCTCGGAAATTCGATCACTTGGGGCAACGCCACTGAACACAGCAGTCTATGCAAGCAAAAATGGCTTGATTATTGCTGTCCGTATTTCTGAATCGTTTCAAGAAATGAAAAAGCTTGAGCGCTTATGCATACAAGCCGATTGCCCTCTTATGCTTGTTTTTTTATAATCTTTTGTCTCTTAAAAATACCATTTTCCCGTCCATTAATTAAGTTCCCGCAAAAATATCAGCCGTCCTAATCGGACGGCTGATGCCTCTTTCAAGTGCTTTCTTTAGCAAAAACAATTCTGTTAGACGGATGAAGCACAGGAAAATTACAGCTTCATCGTTAAGCTGATGCGCTTTGTCTCTGCTGACTAATTGGCAAGAAGCCGTAGGCTTCTTGCTCAGCAAAAAGCGCAGCGGAATTTACAGTTTCATCGTTAAGCTGATGCGCTTTTTGCTGATGTCGACCCCGAGCACCTTGACCTCGACGATATCGCCGACCTTGACGACGTCCAGGGGATGCTTGATGAACTTGCGGCTCATCTGGGAGATGTGGACCAGGCCGTCCTGATGAACGCCGATATCGACGAAGCAGCCGAAATCGATGACGTTGCGGACGGTGCCCTTCAGGATCATACCCTCCTGCAGGTCCTCCATGCTGAGGACGTCCGTGCGCAGCACGGGCTTCGGCGCATCGTCGCGCGGGTCGCGGCCGGGCTTGGCAAGCTCGGTCGCGATATCGATCATCGTCATTTCGCCGACGCCGATCTTCTCGGCCAACGCCGCGCGGTCCATGCTCTTCACCTGGATGGGCAGATTGGTCAGGCGGCCGGCCGTTACATCGTCCAGACTGTAGCCCAGCACCTCGAGGAGCTTCGCCGCCGCCTCGTAGGATTCGGGGTGCACAGCGGTGTTGTCGAAGGGGTTCTTGCCGCCGCGGATGCGCAGGAAGCCCGCGCACTGCTCATAGGCCTTGGGGCCGAGCTTCGGGACCTTCAGCAGGTCCTCGCGCTTGCGGAAGCTGCCGTTTTCCTCACGGTAGGTCACGATGTTCTTGGCAATGGGCTTGCTGATGCCGGAGATGTAGGACAGAAGGGACGGAGACGCCGTGTTGACATTGACGCCGACGCGGTTGACGCAGTCCTCGACGACGCCGTTTAAGGCCTCGCCCAGCTTCTTCTGGTCCATATCATGCTGATACTGTCCGACGCCGATGCTCTTCGGGTCGATCTTGACCAGCTCGGCCAGAGGATCCTGCAGACGGCGGCCCAGAGACGCCGCGCTGCGGATTTCGGGCCCGTACTCGGGGAATTCCTCCGTGCCCAGCTTGGATGCGGAATAGACCGACGCGCCCGCCTCATTTACGATGGTGTAAACGGTCTTAGAGGGCAGCTCATGCAGCACCTCGGCAATAAAGGCCTCGGATTCGCGGCTGGCCGTTCCGTTGCCCAGCGCGATGACGTCGATCTTGTACTTGCGGATCAGCTCCTTCAGCGTGCGCTTGGCCTCGGGGATGCGCGCCTCACCGGAGGTCGGATGAATGACGCCGGTATCCAGCACCTTTCCGTTCGGATCGAGCACCGCCAGCTTGCAGCCGGTTCGGAAGGCCGGGTCAAAGCCCAGCACCGTCTTGCCGGCAACGGGCGCCTGCATCAGAAGCTGCGTCAGGTTCTTGCCGAAAACCTTGATGGCGCCTTCCTGAGCCTTCTCGGTCAGGTCGTTGCGGATCTCGGTTTCGATGGAGGGCGCCATCAGACGCTTGTAGGCGTCCTCGATCACCTCGCTGAGGATCTCACGGCGCAGGTCGCTCTTAATCACCTGCCTGGTCAGGTACTCGCCGATCGTTTCGACGGGCGCGGCGATGGACAGGCTCAGGAAGTCCTCGTTTTCACCGCGGTTCAGCGCCAGGATCTGATGACCGGCCAGCTTTTTGATGGGCTCGGCATAGTCATAATATAATTCGTAAACGGAGCTTTCTCCGGCCTTCTTGGCCTTGGAAGTCATGATACCGTTTTTACCGGTCAGCTCACGGATGTACTTGCGCCAGTCCGCGTTGTCGGAAATCATTTCGGCGATGATGTCCTTGGCGCCGGCCAGAGCCTCCTTGACGTCCTTCACGCCCTTCTCCGGGTCAACATAGGCCGCCGCCAGCTCCTCGAGCGCAGTCTTGTCCTCCTGCTCCCAGATCACAAGAGCCAGGGGCTCCAGGCCCTTTTCCTTCGCGATGGTGGCGCGGGTGCGGCGCTTCGGCTTGTA
>JAZRWR010000034.1:0-15371 GCA_045599825.1 Bianqueaceae bacterium
CAAATAGCATTTCGGGCAGCGCAGCACGAAGCCGCAGGCCCGGCAGTTGACAAAGCTCGCATAGCCCTTCCGGTTCAGGAAGAGGATGCTCTGTTCCTTTCTTTCAAGCCGCTCGGCAATCGCTTTCCGGAGCACGTCCGAAAAAAGACTCACATTGCCGGCTGCCGCTTCCGCGCGCATGTCGGCCACTGTCACACGGGGCAGCGCGGCCCCGGTAGCGCGGTTCTTCATCCGAAGCAGGCTCAGCTCACCCCTTGAGGCCCGGTAAAAGCTCTCGACGGACGGCGTGGCCGAACCCAGAACCAGCGGGATCTGCTTCAGCCGGCAAAGCTCCTCCGCCACATCGCGGGCGTGGAAAGTGGGCATTTCGTCCGCCTTGTAGCTGCCCTCGTGCTCTTCGTCGATGATCACGAGTCCGGGCCGGGGAAGCGGCGCAAACAGGGCGCTGCGCGGGCCGACCAGAATGTCGTAGAAGCCCCGCTTGGCACGCTGCCAGCGGCGCGAGCGCTCCGCGTCCGTCAGACGGCTGTGAAGCACCCCGACCCGCTGTCCGAAGCGTTCGGATAGAAGCTTCAGGTACTGCGGCGTCAGGCTGATCTCGGGCACAAGCAGAATCACCTGCCGCCCGCGCTTTACGGCCTCTGAGGCCGCACGCAGATAGACCTCGGTCTTGCCGCTTCCGGTCACGCCGAACAGCAAAAAGCGTTCATTGCGTTCCTCGCGGATAGCCGCGGCGATCCGATCAAAGGCCTCCTGCTGCTCTTTGTTTAGCGGGAAGCGCTCATCCTCGGAAATAAAAGACGCCGGCGGGTTCTCCTCCGGCTCTTCACAAATCGTAATGAGGCCTTTTTTCTCCAGCGAACCCGACGCCTCGCGCGAAATGCCGAGCGCCTCGCGCAGGTCCTTCCATTCACAGCTGCCGCCGTTTTCCCGCAGAAAATCAAGCACAGCCTGCTGGCGGCTCCCGAGACGGACGCCCGCGCTCTTCTCCTCCCGCAGGGTGACAAGGGTACGGATCTCCAGGCCCTTTTCCGGCTTTTTAGGTACAAAAAGAGCCAGACACGCCGAAAAAACAGCCCCGGTGTGCTCCTTGATAAAGCGCGCCAGCGCCACATCGTCTGCGGAAAAAAGCTCTTCCTCACTTAATAAACCGGTAAGCTCCTTCAGGCGCTCATCCGGAAAGGGGCAGCTGTCTGTAAGCTCCAGCACATAGCCCTTGATCTCCCGGTTTCCGCTGCCGAAGGGCGCAGAGACCATCATGCCCGGACGGATGCGGTCAGCCAGATTTTCCGGCACCTTGTAGGTAAAGACCTGATCCACCCGCTGGTGATGACGGTCAACAAACAGATTGGCATATTTTGCCGTCATCAGTCCTCACTAACCTGAGCGTCATTGATATTCATGACACTGATGCCATCACCGAGAGAAACATAATCGCGGTCTTCTCCCTCGGAAACACGGACGGCGATATTGCCGGCCGCCATCTCGGCCACCGCAACGGAAAGCTTGCGGTCGGTATTGGCGATTTCTACCGTGGCAGGCGTGCCGTCAACCAGCATGCGGGCGCGCTTGGCCGCGGCGATCACCAGACCGTAGCGGCTGTTGATTTCCGGCAGGTCGTTCTCTTTATTGACAACATTGAGCTCATCAATGAGTTCCTGATACGAAGGATGCAGCATTTTTGATCACCTCATGATAAACATATGAATCCATATGGAAACTAAGCGATTATACCACTTTTCGGCTCGCTCGTCAAGATTTCTTTACTCAAGCAGCCCCTTGGATTCTTCCTTCAGCCGGTCCAGAAGATCGTCGTAGTCGGGTCTGCGGCCGAAGTCATCTTTGATGATCATGTCCAGCAGCTTCACGCTGTCTTCGACCGAAACATTGACCATCAGACGGTCGTAGCTTCTGGCAAGCTCCAGCTCCTCGACCGCGCGGCGAAGACGGGCCTCCACCACCTCATTGCTTTCGGTGCCGCGGCCGACCAGACGGCGCTTAAGCTCCGTCATGCTGGGCGGCAGCATGAAAACCAGCCTGGCCTCGGGAATGCGGCTCCTAACCTTGAACGCGCCCTGCGCCTCGATTTCCAGGATCACGTTTTTTCCCGCGTCCAGCTTCTCCCGCGTAAAGGAATACGGCGTCCCGTAATAATTGTCCACATAGCGGACCCACTCCAGAAAGTCATCCTCCCGGATGCGGCGCTCGAACTCCTCCACCGAGATAAAATAATAATCGCGGCCGTCCGCCTCGCCTTCGCGGGGCTTGCGCGTCGTGGCGGAAATCGAAAGCTCGTAGCCGCCCGCGGCCACCAGCTCTTTTACAACCGTGCTTTTTCCGGCTCCCGAAAAGCCGGATACTATGGTCAATGTTCCCTTTTCCACAGAAAAACTCTCCACTTATTTACTCGTCTTTTCCGCCAAGGCGGCCGGCAATGGTTTCCGGGGCGACAGCCGACACGATCAGCTGCGCACTGTCCATAATGACCACCGCGCGCGTCTTGCGCCCGTAGGTCACATCAATCAGCGTGCCCGCTTCCCGGGCATTCTGGACCTGGCGCTTGATGGGCGCCGATTCATAGCTTACGACCGCGATGATGCGCTCCGCGTTGATCACGCTGCCGAAGCCCAAATTGACCGTCTGCATAGTTTACTCCAGATTCTGAATCTGCTCGCGAATCTTTTCGATTTCGTTCTTCATTGCCAGCGCCTCGCGGGTGATCGTCAGATCGTTGGACTTGGAGGCGATGGTGTTGGTTTCGCGGTTCAGCTCCTGCGTCAGGAAATCCAGCTTCTTGCCGGCGGGCTCCTTTTGGGACAGAATGCTCTTAAACTGCGTAAAATGGCTGGCCAGACGGGTCAGCTCCTCGTCGATGCAGCATTTGTCGGAAAAAAGCGTGACCTCCTGTGCGAGACGCGTGGGGTCCAGACTCTTGGCGGTATCCGGCGAAAGCAGCTCCTCGATGCGTGCGTTCAGGCGCTCACGGTAGTCCGAAACCACAAAGGGCGCACGCTCGGCGATGCGGGCGCGGCTTTCCTCCAGCAGCGCGATTTTCGCAAGGATATCGCTTTTCAAATGCTCGCCTTCCTTTTCCCGCATCGCGTCCAGCGCATCCAGCGCCTTGCCGGCGGCTTCAAGCAGCAGACTCCCGAGCGCCTCCTCATCCTCGCGCAGCTCCCCGGTCTCCAGTACATCGGGGATGCGCAGGACAGACGAAAGCGTCAGGTCATCGCTCAGACCGAAGCGCTCGCCTTCCAGGCGGAGCGCCTTCACATATTCGCCCAGACGCGCCGAGTTCAGCCATACCTCGCCCTGCTCGTCCGAGTGGTTCTCATAATTCACAAAAACGTCCGTTTTTCCGCGGACGATGCGCTCCTTCAGCGCGTCGCGCAGCAGGCTCTCCAGCGCCATCAGCTTGCGGGGCAAACGGATGGAGGGCTCAAAATAACGATGGTTGACTGTCTTGATGTCAACGGTCATCGTGCGTCCCTCGGCCGAGGCTTGCCCGCGGCCGAATCCGGTCATGCTTTTCATACAGACTCCTTAATTATATTTTAGATGAGCGACATCGACCTCGTTGGGGTCGTAGTTTTCCAGGTAATCGATGACCTCCGCGGGCGTGTCAAATACGCGGAAGATCTGCAGCACGGAGGGATTGATAAAGCTTTCGTCGCGGTAGCAGACCATCTGGCGGACCAGATTGTCGAAGATGCCATTGGTGTTGAGCACGGCGATAGGCTTGTTGTGCTGAGCCAGCTGCTTGCTGGTGAGAATTTCGAAAAACTCCTCCAGCGTACCGATGCCGCCGGGTGTCATGACAAAGGCGTCTGAGTTCTCCTCCATGGCCGCCTTGCGCTCCCGCATGGTATCCGTCCAGATAAACTCCGAGCAGCCGCTGAAAAGGACTCCCTGCTTCTCAAAAAAGCGGGGCGCAATGCCGATGCTGTAGCCGCCCTCTTCGCTTAAGCCCTTCACGACCGCGCCCATCAGGCCGTTGCAGCCGCCGCCGAAAACCATGCGGTGACCGTGCCGGGCCATCAGGCGGCCGAGCTCACGGCCGGCCTCGGTATAAGAAGCGTCCAGCGTGGGACTGGACGCGCCGTAAATGCAGATATTCATAGTGTTCCGATTCATACCTCCGCAACATTACTCTATATTTAGTATATCATACAGTTTTTTCCCACAAAATGCAAGATTTAGGTGGAAAAAATGACAACAACTTGCTATAATCAAAAAAAGAAATCAAGGAGAACGGAAGATGGAAAAAGAAGTCTGGCGCGGCGGCAATATGCTCAATCCCCTGCCCGCCGTCATCGCAAGCTGCGGTATTTACGAGGGACCCGGAGATGAAGCGCGCTGCAACGCCATCACCATCGGCTGGACAGGCACGGCCTGCTCCGACCCGCCCATGACCTACATCTCCGTCCGCCCGGAGCGCTACTCCCACCGCATTCTGACGGAGCAGCAGGAATTCGTCATCAATCTCGTCAATGAGCCGCTGTGCCGTGCCGCCGATCTGTGCGGCGTTCTGAGCGGCCGCGACGGCAATAAGTTCGAAAAGGCCGGTCTGCGCCTTCAGCGCGCCTCCGCCGTCAGGGCCCCGCTTCTGGCAGACAGCCCCGTCAGCCTCGAATGCCGTGTCAAACAGGTGCTGCCCCTCGGCAGCCACGACATGTTCCTGGCCGAAATCGTCGCCGTGGATGTCGCCCGCGAGCTTCTCGACGAAAAGGGCCGCTTCCGCCTGGAGGACGCGCGCCTTATCGCCTATATGCACGGCACATACTACTCTCTCGGCCGCGAGCTCGGCCGCTTCGGCTTTTCCGTCAAGAAGAAATAATCCCAAGGAGGTTTCCCCATGACTTTCGGACAACGCATCAAGATGCTTCGCCAGGAACGCGGCCTCTCTCAGGAGGAGCTGGGACGCCTGGTCGGCGTTTCCTCCCGCGTCATCGGCTACTACGAGGCCGACGAGCGCTTTCCCAAGAACCGCGACACCCTGATCGCCTTCGCTTCAGCCTTCCAGGTCTCACTGGACTACCTCCTGGATAACCCCGTCCGCAGCGACAACACCTGCCCCAGCCGCTTCTGCTACATGAAATCGATGAACTCCGAGCAGCGAAACGCCGTCAACCAGTTCATCGGCTACCTCCGCTACCGCGAGCGTACCGAGGCCGACGCGGCTGAAGAGGCCGACCAGATGAACCGCAAATACGGCGGCAGCAGCCTGAGCGACAGCCTCATCAGCATGATCGAGAACTGGGATGAGGACGAGGCCGCCGAGGAAGCGCCCGACACCGACGCCGCCGAGGACATCATTTCTGCCGACGACAGCACGGAAGGCTGCGAAGACACCGCGGATGAAGCAAAAGCCGCCGTCACTGCTGAAGCCGAAGCAGATGCACCCGCAGAGACCGCCGAACCGGAACCCGCACCCGAGCCTATTCCCGAAGAGCCCGAGGAGGCCTTCGAAATCGATGACCTGCCCGGCCTTGAGGACCGGCCTCCCCTCTCCGATTACCTGCCCGAGCCCGAAGCTGTGGCCGACCCCGAAGAGGACTTCGCCCGCAAAGCCTCCCAGCAGAACATGAGCCGCTTCTTCGACAGCGAATTCTTCGTAGACGACTTTTTTAACTAAACATTTTCATCATACGAAGCAGACCGACAGATTCATTGAATCTGCCGGTCTTTTGTTTATCCGATAGGCCGCAAGCTCCATCAGCTGATGTGCAAAACGGCTGTCCGAGGGCTCCACCACGCGGCGGGTACGCCCGTTCTCATAATGAATGAGGAAGATGTAGTCGCAGGGACGGATTTCCTCGCCGCCGCTCTTGTGACGAATGCGGCCGACGCGCTCCACCCCCGCCATCCCCACCAGCAGCAGATTGCGGCGGATCCCCTTCGCCACCAGCATCCAGGAAATCATATAGACCAGCACCGCCGTCAGAATAAGCGCAAAAAACAAATATGAAAGCATGAACAATTCCTCCCGAACTCTTGATGCTTTCATATTATCAAATTGCAAGTCCTATAAACCGGACTTTAAGTCCGTTTTTTCTTCCTTTCCGTCGCGAAAATGCCCGCACCGATCACCAGCACCGCGCCGACCGCGCCCCACACATCCAGCGGCTCCCGCAGAAGAAGCACCGACAGAAGCACCGTCGTCACGGGGTCCGCATAGCTCATGAAGGCCGCCGTCGACGCCGGAATCTGCTCCAGCGAGCGGAAGTATAAAAGGTACGCAAGACCGGTATTCACCACGCCGATCCACAGGAGAATCAAACCGCTCTGCAGCGAAAATTCAGACGGCAAAAGTGCAAAGTCCTCCGTCAGAAGAAAATACGGGAGGACGGCAATCACCGCGCCCACAAGCTCCCAGACAGTCTTTTCGAGACCGCTTATGCCCTCAGGCGCGATTTTGTTCAGCATCACGAGCGTCGCGTAAAAGAGTGCCGCGCACAACGCCAAAAGCGGCCCCGTCGCCCCGCCCGCCGAAAAGCCCTGCGGCAGCACGCCGGAAACCATCGCCATGCCCAGACAGGCCAGGAGCAGACACACGCTTTTTCTGAGCGTCAATCGCTCCCGCAGAAACACGGCAGAAAGGATTACGACAAAGGCGGGCGCTATGTAGTAGCACAGCGTCGCCACGGCCACCGTGGTAAAGCGGTAGGCCTCATACAAAAACACCCAGTTGATACCTAGCGCCGCACCGGCGATCAAAAAGAGCCACACTTTCGCTCCGCTGCCCGGCCGGCTGAGCCGCTCCCTTCGAAGTCCAAGCACCAGCATCAGCACCCCTACGCCGATGACGGCCCGCACCAGACAGATGAGCGCCGCGGAAAAAGGCACAAAACGGGAAAAAATGCCGCTGGTTCCGAAAATCATCATCGACAGCAGCATCTCAAAATTCGCTTTTTTGTTTTTCATAACAGCCGTTTTTCACCTCCGCCCGTTATGATCAGGGATGAAGTGCTCAAATATGTTCGTAATGCCCAAAGCCCTGTTCGCGTCCAGCGTCTCCTGATTGGGGATGCTCCATTCGACCGCTGCCGCGCCAAAGAGCCGACGGCACAGAACCGTCGCAAGCATCTTTTTGGCCTGGGTGTATTCATAAGCGATAAAGTGCGGACGGCTGACAAAATTCATCATCAGCCAACCTGCCAGCAGGTTCACCGGCTTCTTTTTTTCCGCCCGAAGCGCCAGCTGTCCGCGGCCGACCTCAGGCCGGTTCCGGCGCACCCAGCCGACAGCGCGCGGATCAAAGGACTCCACATAATAGGGGCCCTTATACGCGTCCAGCTGCTCGAAGACCTTTTCGCACAAAGGCTGATAGTTATTGCCGTCGCACTTGATTTCAATGCAGAGCGGCACCTGTCCGTCCACCAGCGAAAGAAACTCCCCGAAGGTCGGTATCTTCTCGTCGCTTCCCAACAGCCGAAGCGCGCGGAGCTCTGCGAGCGTCATCTGACTGACGCGGCCGGAAAAGCCCGTCATGCGGTCCGTCGTGGCGTCGTGAAAAACCGCCGGCTGCCCGTCGGAGGTCAGCTGCACGTCCATCTCCATCCCGAAACCGTAATCGATGGCGCGCTGAAAAGCGGCCAGACTGTTTTCGGGAATCCCGGCCTCGTTATCGTACAGGCCGCGGTGCGCCAGGTCCTGCCGCCCGATGGCCTCGATGCTTGCGTTCTTCGACAGTGACGGGGCGATCAGAAACAGATATAGCGCCAAAACAGAAAGCGCGGCAACGATCCAGCCCATAGTCACCCCTCCTCAGTCGAAATAGTGCTCCAGAAGCGTCTGAATATCCGCCGCCGCAAGGCTCGGCTTCAGCTCGGAGGCCTGAAGCATCTCCTCCGTTGTCTCGCCGCAAAGCACCAGCACGGTGTCGATGCCCGCGTTCGCGCCGCAGGCGATGTCGGTGTAGATCCGGTCGCCGATAAGCACGGTTTCATCCGCACTGACCCCGACCAGCCTCATGGCTGCCTCCGCCATCAGCGGCCCGGGCTTTCCAACGAAATCCGGCCGGCGCCCCGTAGCGCGGCTCAGCATCTCACAGACGGAGCCGCAGTCAGGCACGAAGCCGTACCAGGTCGGGCAGACCCAGTCCGGGTTCGTCGCGACCCAGGGAATGCCGCGCCCCAGAAGAATACAGCTGTCCTCCAGCTTCTGAAAGCTAAGCTCGGTATCAAAGCCGGAAAGCAGCAGCCCGATATCATCGGAGAGCGTGTCGCGCAGCGTAAAGCCCGCCGCACGCATCTGCGCCTTAAAGGACTCCGTCCCCGAAAGATAGATGGGCGTTGTATGCGCCGCCTCTCCCAGGCGATCCTCAAGATACAGGACAGTCGCATCCACCGAGGTGAAGAAATCGCCTGCCTCGGCCGGAAGCCCCAGCCGCCGCATCTTCGCAAGATAAGCGTCAATACCGCGGGAGGAATTGTTCGTCAGATAAAGAAAACGTCCGCCCTGCGCCCGGATGCGGCCGAGAAACTCGGGCACCCCCGGAAAGACCGCCTCGTCCAGGTAGAGCGTTCCGTCCATGTCCAGGAGAAACAGCTTTTTTTCGGATAGTGATTTCATAGGCTTACAGCAGACGGATGCCCGCCGCCTCGCATTTTTCGATCTGGGAGGCCGGCCAGACCGAGGCCTGCACCTCGCCGATATGCGCCTTCTGCAGCATGAACATGCACAGACGCGACTGGCCGATACCGCCGCCTACGGTCAGCGGCAGCTCGCCTTTCATAAGACGGCTGTGGAAATCCAGCTTGAGCCGGTCAAGCGCTCCTGCCGAGGACAGCTGCTGATAAAGGCTTTCCTCGTCGACGCGGATGCCCATGGAGGAAATTTCGAAAGCGCGGTCCAGCAGCGGATAGTAGAGAATGATATCGCCGTTCAGGCTCCAGTCATCGTAGTCGGGCGCACGGCCGTCGTGAGGCTCGCCCGTCGAAAGCGGTCCGCCGATCTGCATCAGAAAATAGGCGCCCGTTTCGCGCGCGTAGGCGTTCTCCCGCTCCTTTGCGCTGAGCGTCGGATAGCGGTCATAAAGCTCCTGCGAGCTGATAAAGCTGATATTTTCCGGCAGCTGCGGCAGAAGCTTCGGGAAGCGGTTGCAGACAGCGCGCTCCGTCATGCGCATGGCATCGTAGATGGCGCGGACGGTCTTCTTAAGGTAGTCCTCGGTGCGCTCCTCACGCGTGATGACCTTCTCCCAGTCCCACTGGTCCACATAAAGCGAATGCAGCTCATCGCAGACCTCGTCGCGGCGGATGGCGTTCATATCGGTATAAATGCCCTTTCCGGGCTCGATCCCGTACTCGTAGAGGGCCAGGCGCTTCCACTTGGCCAGACTCTGGACGACCTCCAGCAGCTCGCCGGTTTCCTTCACATCGAAGGAAACGGGGCGCTCAACGCCGCTCAGATTGTCGTTCAAACCGCTTTCGCGGGATACGAACATGGGGGCAGAGGCGCGCGCCAGGTTCAGCGCGTCGCATAAAAGGTCTTCAAAACGGTGCTTCAGAAAGCGGATGGCCGCCTGCGTTTCCCGGATATCTAATTTCGCTTCATAGCTCATACGGTCTTATGTCCTTTAATAAATACAGATTGGATGTGAATATCTTCGTCGAACAGCACCAGGTCGGCATCGTAGCCGGCCTCCACCTTGCCCATACGGTCGTCGACGTGGACGGCCCTGGCCGGATTTTCGGTCATCATGCCGATAACCTCCGGCAGAGGAATTCCCGCCAGCTTTGTCATGGTGCGGACCAGCCGGTCCGTCGTGGCGATGCTGCCGGCAAAGGAAATCCCGTCCGGCATGCGGGCGATGTCGGGACCGACCAGCACGTCCTGGCCGTTCTCCAGGCTTCCCAGCTTGTAAATACCCTCCGGCATGGTGGCGCCGCGCATGGAATCCGTAATCAGGCAGATGCGCTCCGGCCCCTTGATCTTGTAAATAAACCGAAGCAGCTCAGGCGGCAGATGCATGCCGTCGGCGATGACCTCGCACACCACCTCATCCATCAGAAGCGAGGTCTCGATGACGCCCAGGCGCCGGAAACCGTTTTCACGGGTGATGGTGGACATGCTGGAGAACAAGTGCGTCGCCATCGTATAGCCGCTGTCCACGGCCGCTTTGGCATCCCTGTAGGTGGCCGCGGTGTGACCGAGTGAGAAGATGATTCCCTCCTCCTTCAGGTCCTCGCAGATCTTAGCCGCACCGGGAAGCTCCGGGGCGACCGTCCAGATCAGGATGGCGCCGTCGGCGTGCGCCGCCAGCAGCTTATAGGAGCCGTCATCCGGCGTACGGATATAGGCCGGATCCTGGGCGCCGCACTGCGAGGGCGCCACATAGGGCCCCTCCATGTGGATGCCGAGAAGCTCAGGCAGCTCGGAAGCCTCCGGCGACGCCTTCACCTCGCGGAAGACATCAAACACGTTGTAAAGCTCCTCCAGACTGCCGGTAAGTGTGGTAGGCGCCATCGCCGTGGTGCCGTGCTGCATGTGCGCACGCGCCGCGGTCTTAAAGGCCTCCGCCGTGCCATCCATGAAATCGGCTCCGCCGCCGCCGTGCAGATGCAAATCGATAAAGCCCGCGGAAAGGAAGTAATTCCCGCCCTCCACACGAGGCAGCGCACGGCTTACGTCATAATCCAGAACCGTCTCGATTCTGCCGTCCTTAACCACCACATCGGTGTTTTCCCGGATGCCCGCGCTCGTCACCAGACGAACCGGGCCGATCACAAAATGTTTCATGACGATTTCCCCCGATAGTAAACTATAGATTACAGTATAAAACAAAGCCGCCAAAAATCAAGTAAAACCGATGGCGGAAATGTTTGACGAAAACGTTTTCGTTTGCTATAATGAGCGATGGAAATCAAACCTGAAAAGGAGAACATACAATGGATTATGCAAAAGAGTCCCTTCGCCTGCACGGTGAATGGAAAGGAAAAATCGAAGTCGTAGCTACCGTACCGGTAGAAACCAAGGAGGACCTTAGCCTCGCTTACACCCCCGGTGTCGCGCAGCCCTGCCTGGAGACCCAGAAGGACATCAATAAGAGCTATGAGCTGACCCGCCGTCACAACCTCTGCGCCGTCATTACGGACGGAACCGCCGTCCTCGGCCTGGGCGATATCGGCCCCGAAGCCGGCATGCCCGTCATGGAGGGTAAATGCGTGCTCTTCAAGTCCTTCGGCAATGTCGACGCTTTCCCTCTTTGCATCAAAACCAAGGATGTTGACGAATTCGTCAACACCGTATACCTTCTGTCCGGCTCCTTCGGCGGCGTCAATCTGGAGGACATCTCCGCGCCCCGCTGCTTCGAAATCGAGCGCAAGCTGAAGGAAAAGTGCGACATCCCGATCTTCCACGATGACCAGCACGGCACCGCCGTCATCACCCTGGCTGGCCTGACCAACGCACTGAAGGTCGTCGGCAAAAATAAGGAAGACGTCAAGGTTGTCACCTCCGGCGCCGGCGCTGCCGCTATCTCCATCACAAAGCTTCTGCTCTCCGCGGGCTTCAAAAACATCGTCATGTGCGACCGTAAGGGCATCATCTACGAGGGCCGTGAGGGTCTGAACTGGATCAAGGAAGAAATGGCCGCCGTCACCAACCGCGGCATGGAAAAAGGCTCGCTTGCGGACGCGCTGGTCGGCGCCGATGTCTTCATCGGTGTATCCGCCCCCGGCCTCGTCACCACCGAAAGGGTCAAGACCAAGAACAAGGACGCCATCATCTTTGCCTGCGCCAACCCCACCCCCGAAATCTATCCCGAGGACGCCAAAGCCGGCGGCGCCCGCGTCATCTCCACCGGCCGTTCCGATTACCCCAACCAGATCAACAACGTACTGGCCTTCCCCGGCATCTTCCGCGGCACCTTTGATGTCCGCGCCAAGGATATCAACGAAGAAATGAAGATGGCCGCCGCCGAGGCGCTGGCCGGTCTGATTTCCGATGACGAGCTTTCCGAGGACTACATCATCCCGAAAGCGTTCGACAAGCGCGTCGGCCCCGCCGTCGCCGCCGCTGTAGCTGAGGCCGCAAGAAGAACCGGCGTCGCGCGGATCTAAGGCCTGAAAAATCGCGGAAGGACCGATACACGGCCGCCGCCCGAATCACGAACTGAGCATTATGAGAACCCTGACCATCAAAAGAGCCAAAAAGTTTGTCGCCTCCCTTGGCGCGTACAAGGTGTACCTCGAAGACCCCGAAAACCGCGAAATCGAAATCGCCGGCATCCCCTGCCGGAAGCTCGGCGTCTTGAAAAACGGTGAAGAACAAAGCTCTCCCGTTGACGAGCAAAGCAGAAGAGTCTTTGTCATCGGCGACAAGCTCTCGAAAAACTACTGCAACGACTACTATGATCTCCCCGCAGGCACAGAGGATCTGCACCTTTCCGGCTCATCCCGTTTCAGTCTCACCACCGGTAATGCCTTTGTCTTTGACAACAATCCCTCCGCCGGTAATGCCGACAACCGGAAGAAAAATTCCCGAATCGGCCTGATCGTACTGATTGCTGCTCTGCTGCTTGGTGCTTTGGCCGGAAGAGGCATTGCGTCCCGTTTTCTGAACGGCTCCTCTAAAGATAAGGTTTTCTCCGCAAACGGCATGACCGTGACCCTGACGAAGGCCTTCCATGAAGAAGAAATGGCGAATTATTCCAATGTCTATTCTTCCCCTAAAGTCCTCGTGTTGGCGCTCAAAGAGGGCTTCGATTTAGCCGAAGGCCTGGACGGACTCTCCGTCAGCGAATACGCTCAGCTGGCCGCCGACAGCAACCGCCAAGCCGGGCGGAAGATCTCGTCCGTTACGACCGTGGAAGGAATCCCCTATTTCCACTACGATTTCACGAACACGGAGGAGCAGAGAACCTACTCCTATCACACCTTCATGTTTAAGGGGCCGGATGCCTTCTGGCTGATACAGTTTATCACCACCCAGGACCAATCTGACGAGCTATACCCCGACATCGTCAAATGGGCCAAAAGCATACGCTTCGAATAAACAAAAAAGGAACGGCAGCCTCGTTCCGGAATAGGACAAAACGTATTGGTAAAAGCCGCCGCAAACCCGCATCATAAAGGGTTTGCAGCGGCTTTAATTTTTATCGGCAATTTAGAGGTCTTCATCCTCTCGTGATATCAAAAGCCCAAGAGAGCGGGCGCGCTTAAGGGATGGGAGGGTGCAGCCGCCGGCAAAACTCGGAACGGCTGTCTGAAGGCATAATACCACGGCCATCAGGACGGCGGTAAGGCGTACGGTACACTTCATGATTTTGCCTTTCTGCGTGAAAATCAAGCGCTGACAAGCAAAACCGGGCACGCATTGATCTTTCTATTCTGCATGCGGGGAAGGGACAGTTTTATGAGTTCAACTTAGCAGAAGAAGGGGGGGATGTCAAGAGAACAATAATAATCTTCTCGCTCAGTTTTTTTCATAAAACACCGCGCTGTAGGCCTGGGGAACATACAGATCCTTCCCCAGCGGCTTGAGGCCCTCTTCGCACTTGCGAAACAGCGAGACCGTATTGCTGTCCTGGTTCATGGAGAAGCCCCACTCGCGGTAAATGGCGAAGTCCCTCGGCGTCAGACCGCCGCAGGGAATAAGCTGAACAAGGCTTAAAGCGCCGTCCTCGGAAGGCTTCATGACGGCCAGCGTGTTTCGGCCGCGGGTGCAGACATAGAGGAAACGCTCGTCCAGGCGGATAGCGGCGCCGTCAATTTCGGGGCAATCCGGATGGTAGGCCGGACTTGAGCCGCGGTAGCTGAGCTTTCCCGGCTCATGGGCAAAAACGTGCACAGAAGCCTCCAGCTCGCTGATACAGTACAGGAAGCGGCCGTCTCCGGAGAAAACCAGATGCCGGGCCCCGCTGCCCGCCGGTACGGACGCGACGCAGAGCTCATTCATATCAAGGTCACAAAGCGTGACCGTGTCCAGCCCCAGGTCCGTGAAGGCTAGCTCCTGCCCGTCAGGCGAGAGCATAATGCAGTGCGTATGCGGCTTTTCCTGGCGTTTCGGATGGACGCCCTTGCCGTAGTGACGGATCTCCTTGCCGTCCGGCAAACGGACGGCGTTTCCGGCGCGGTAGTTGACCACGTAGACGTGCTCGTCCGTTACCGCCAGATGGCAGCCGCAGTCGCCCCCCGTGTCCAGATAGGCAGAGGGCTCGCCGGGGCAGCCCGCTGCGTCCAGCGGGAAGCAGACAAGGCCGCTGTTCTCGTTTCCGGGAAACGGGTAGCGCGCGATGGCATACAGAAAATCGCCGTGCACAGCCAGATACATCGGCTTCGGGCAGGGAGAAATACCAATGAGGCGGGTCTCTAAGGAGCCCGCCTCTTCTCGGCAAGTGAAATGATAGATGCCTCCCTCTTCGGTGTTGGAGGCCACATAGAGATGAAACATCATTTTACCTTCTTGATTTTATTCAATTCCTCATTGATCGAGACCAGCGCATCCTCGGGAAGCTTGTCGCCGGCCATCTTGGCGATGCGCTCGATGGTGAAGCTGCGCACCATTTTCATCATATTGCCGTCCAGCTTGGGCATGCTCTCTGCCTGGGGACTCGTCATCAGCTTTTCCATCAGGCTGTCAAAAAGCGCCTTGCCTTCCGGGTTGTCCATGATGTCGCCGATTTTGTCGCGGATGGAGAAATACCCCTCCGGGAATTTCAGCTTGCCGTCAAACCAGTTCTCGGCCTTGGCCGCGTTCGCGAGCACATAGGCGGGATTGGCTTTCAGGCGGCGGCGAAGGACCATGCAGTCCCGGCAGCCTTCGGCGCGGACTTCGATGCGGTTTTTGCCCAGATGCAGCGGAACATCGTCAAAGACAAACACATGCTTGCCGGTGCGCGCCGCAAAGCTCTTGCCGTTCACGTAAAGCTCCACGATGGGCTGGTTGGAATAGACCTTGATGCTTACGGTCTTCGCGGCGCGGTCGACATAGCGGCTGCCGCACAGATGCACCATAGGCGCCTCGGTCCACCAGCTTTGGTAGAGATAGAAGCTGTCCTTCTTGACCTTGCGGTCGTAGCTGACCAGTCCTTTGTGGTTCATGCCGGCCTCACCGCCCTCGTCGCGGGCGTCGGCGGCAAAATCAAACATATTCCACAGATGCGTGGCCCAAAGGAAGGGACGGCTCATCAGAATCTCAGCCATTTTTTCGTGATAATAGGCCTGATATTCTTCCGTATAATCGCCCTGCTCGGGGCGGTCGCTGTGCCAGCCCAGGACGCATTCGCAGCCGTACTCGGAGATGCCGAGGGGCAAGTCCGGATGCGCCTTATGGAAGCTGTCGATAAAATCGGCGCTCTCCATGACCTCGCCTCCGTACCAACCGTAATAGATATTGTAGGAGCGGAGGTCGGACAGCTCGTTCAT
>JAZRWR010000035.1:0-7820 GCA_045599825.1 Bianqueaceae bacterium
TATAGTTGCCAAGCTGCTGCCCGCCATTTCCCGGGAAGCTGCCGCCATGCTCCAGACTACCATGGCCTTTACCATGCAGAAGGGCTCCGACGGCTACAATGTCATTCCCCAGGAGGCCTGGGGCACGGCCACTCTCCGGTACATACCCCATCAGAAGGCGGACGAGTCCAACGCCCTTGTGGCGGAGCTGGCGAAGAAGTATGATATTGAGACGGAGGTCCTCTATAAAAACGACCCCTCCTCCGCTCTGGATCTCAGCGGCGAGGCCTATGCCATAACCTGCGGCGCCATCGGCAAAATCTTCCCCGGCATCGGCATCATGCCCTACGTTGTGACCGGCGGCACCGACTCCCGCTTCTTCGGCGAGGTCTGCGGCAGCTGCGTCCGCTTCTCGCCCATCAACATGGGGCCTGAGCAGATGGCCGGCATGCACGCCATCAACGAAAACATCGAGGCCGGCACCCTGCCGATGGGCGTCGACTACTACAAGGAAATCATCAAGGCGCAGGAACAGCGCTGAAGAAAACCGGCACACAAAAAGCAGGCATATCAAGGGTTTACGCCCTCGGTATGCCTGCTTTTTCTGTTTCGCCGTTCGGCTTATTGCTGCGTTTCAGGGTCTGTTTTAAAAGCGGTATTTCTTCCCTTCGAACTCGATTTCATAGGCCTGCGCGTTCTCCGCCGAGGGCGCGTACCACTTGCGGTAGGCGACGCCGTGAAGGGGCTCGGTGCAGGGGAAGTCCTGATAGAAGCCTCCGAAGAAGGTGGGGTAGGTCTTGCGGCTCGGCACCAGCGTATAGGCCTCGGCGATGCGGGCGGCACGCTTGGCGGGCTCGCCGTCGTAGACGGGCAGGTAGCCCGCGGCGAAGACGGCCTTAAGCCTGCGGTCATCGCCGTAGAGGAAGTCGATCTGGCGGTCGGGCGGGCAGGCAGGGTCCTCCCAGAGCTCAGGCGTCAGCAGGAATTCCTCCTCGAAGAAGGGGCCGACAGAGGTGTTGACAGGCTTTTTGGCAAAGTCGAAGCCGCGGAAGGGCCGGACGCCGGGGATCAGGCGGTAATTGCCGCCGCCCAGATCGCAGCGCTCCTGATACATGATGCCCATGCACCAGTCCAGATTGACGCCGGGGTAGGGCGTGTAGCGGAACTCGAAGAGAACGGTGCCGTCATTTTGGAATTCGTAGCGGTTTTCGACGCGCATCATCGGCTGACCCGCAGTGGGGCCCTCGGGCGCGGCGGGCTCGTAGGACTCGAGGATCTCGGCGGCCTCGACATCCTTTGCGTCGCCGGCAAGGGGCTGCCACTGCCCGTTCTTCAGAGCGCGGAAGCACAGCGTCCGGTTCAGGGCGGGCGAATGATGTCCGCCGGCGACCATGCCGTTCAGGCGGAAGGTGGCGGTTTCATCGGTGGCAAAGGACAGCAGGCGGTCGATGTGCCAGATGTCGCGCACGCTCTTGCGCTGGGTGCCCGCGCAGAGAAAATCGATGGGGTAGCCGGGGATCTCCAGGCCCTGCATCATCTGCAGCAGGCGGTTGTTTTCATCAAAGTCCGTGCAAAAAACCACATGGTCGCGGTTAAAGGAAATATCCATCGGTAACTATTCCTTTCGAATAAAAAGTTTACGGACACAGGGCCCGGCTGAAGCAGCGGAGGCTCAGCCGGAAATCGATACCTTGTTGAATTTCACGGAGGGCGCACCGACGCCGCGGCGCAGCTTCAGGTCTGAGCCGACCTCGGCCACATCGTTCATCATGCTCAGGAAGTTGCCGGCCAGAACGATCAGCGTCACCGGGCGGACGATGGCCCCGTTCTCGATCAGGTAGCCCTCGGTCTTCAGGCTCATGTCGCCGGAGATGGCGTTCAGACCCGCGTGCAGACCGTCGAATTCGGTCAGGAGCAGGCCGCGGTCCACGCTCGCGATCAGCTCCTCCTTCGTGCGCTCGCCGGGCATCAGGCAGAGGTTGCAGCCTGCGACACTGCCGCGGAAGGCGTTTCCGGTAGAAACGGTCCCGAAGGCCTTGGCGGTCTTCAGATTGTGCAGCATGGTCGTGAAAACACCCTTGTCGACCACGGTTTTATCGTAGCAGGCGACGCCCTCATCGTCGAAGGCCTCCCGCGTGATGGCGTCCTCCTTCAGGGGCAGGTCGCAGACGGTGATCTTCTCGGAGAAGACCTTCTCGCCCAGCTTGCCCTGCAGGGGGGAGATTTTTTTCAGGGCGCTTTCGCCGCCGAACATGCCGGAAAAGGCCGCCAGCAGCGACACCATGGCCTGGTTTTCAATGATGACGGGGTATTCGCCGCTTTCAACGGGACTCGCGCCGAACATGCCGACCGCCTGACGGATGGCCTCGTCGACCATGGCGTCAACGTCGAAGTCGGCCAGGTTCTTCTTGACCTCCACCTGGAAGCCGACGCGGGAATCCTTGCCGTCCGAGGCGACCAGCTCGAAGACCAGCGCGCAGTCCTCGCCGCGCTTGGAGACGGACAGGCCCTTCGTGTTGACGATGGTCCGGGCCGAAACCTCTTCCTCGTACTCGATCTCGGGGATCTGCACGACGCGGGACTCGCGCTCGCGGATCTTCTGCTCGACGCTCGCCAGCAGCGCGATTTTGTCGAGGATGGAGATGTCGTGGAAGTCCGAGCGGGCGCACTCCACGGTCGGATAGGAGTCGCTTCCCGCGAAGAGTTCGCTCGTCTCGGCGGCAGACATGTGGGAAGCGATGTCGTAGAGCGCATCCACGATCTTCGCCTCGTCCATGTCGAGGTCCTCCAGCTTGTACTGGGCCTTCTGGCCCTTCAGGAACGCGCTGACCAGGCAGGAGCTCACTGCGCTTTTTTCGTTTTTCTCGACGGCGCCGTTAAAGAAGGTCAGGTTGAGCGCCTCCGAAGAATCCGTCGTGACCTGCACGCCGTCCAGACCCTTCGCCTCAGCGAGGGCAAAAAGCTTCTCGTAATTCATCAGTTGCGTCCTCCTACCGTAATATTCTGCACGCGGATCGTGGGCTCGCCGACATCGGTCGGGATGGAGCCGCTAGCCGAGCCGCACATGCCGTGGTCCGTCGTCAGGTTGTTTGCGATCATGTCGATGTTTTTCAAAACCTCGGCGCCGCTGCCGACCAGGGTCGCGCCCTTGACCGGCCGGGTGATCCGGCCGTTTTCGATCAGGTAGCCCTCGTCGACGACGAAGTTGAACTCGCCGGTAGCGGGCTGGACGCTTCCGCCGCCCATGCTCTTCGCAAAGAGACCGTACTCGGTGTTCGCGATGATCTCCTCGAAGGTCGAATCGCCGTTTTCGAAGAAGGTGTTCGTCATGCGGCTCGTGGGCAGGAACTTGTAGGACTGACGGCGGCCGCTGCCGGTCGTCGGATGGTTCATCTTCTTACTGTTCTTCCTGTCGACCAGGTAGCTCTTGAGCACACCCTTCTCAATCAGCACGTTGCGCTGCGTCTTGCGGCCCTCATCGTCGACGTTCATGGAGCCCCAGTAGTTCTTCAGGGTTCCGTCGTCGACCGCGGTCACGATATCGCTCGCGATCTTCTCGCCCAGCTTCCCGCAGAAAACCGAGCAGTTCTTCGCCACGGACGTCGCCTCGAGCGAATGCACGCAGGCCTCGTGCAGAATGACGCCGCCGAAGCCGTTGTGGATGACGACCGTCATCCTGCCGCCCTTGATGTAGTCCGCATGCAGCATGGCCACAGCCTGCTTCGCCGCGCGGCGGCCCAGATCCTCAAAATCGTAGTCCTCGAAGAGCTCATAGCCGGTGTTGCCGCCGAACTGCGCCTTTCCGGACTGCTTCTCCTTGCCGTCCGACGCCACGCAGCTCACGTACATGCGCATATTCGTGCGCACATCCGTTGCGTACACACCCTCCGAATTGACCACCAGGATGTCCTGGTATTTATCGGTGTTGTTGATCATCACCTGGAGGATCTCCGGGCTCTCGGCGTAAGCCGCCTCGGATGCGCGGCTCATGTAGGCGATCTTCTGCGCCATCGGCACCTCGAGCGGATTCACGCGGACAGTCGTGATCTCGTCCTTTTCGACCTCGACCAGCTCGTTCGCGCAGGCGACACGCTCGCCCTCGAAGGACGCGGCCAGGCTCTCGACCAGCTCCTCGACCTTCGAAATATCGTTGGTAAAGCCGTTCACGCAGGCCTCGCCCTTCAGCAGGCGGACGGCGACGCCGTGAACGTTGGTGGTGCCGGCATCGGTGATGCTGCCGCCGGTCATCGTGATGCGGTTGTTGATGCTGTCCTCGAAGAAGAGCTCCGCGAAGTCGGCGCCGGTGGCAAGGCCCCGGTCGAGGAGGGCGCGCAGCGCGGACTTGGAATAGGGAATGGATAACATGGGATACCTCCGGAGAAGATAGGGATTAGGGAGCGAAAACGCGGGCGTTTTCGCAGGGAGTTAGGGAAAGATAGGGAAGAGCTTTTTTGCTTCGCTTCCTACTTCATCCCCAGCGTGCCGCCGGGATTCATGACGGCGTCGGGGTCGAAGTAGTCGCGCAGAGCGCCGATTACGCCGTACTCGGTCTTGCCCAGGTAGCCCTCCAGCCAGGGGGCGAACATCTTGCCGATGCCGTGGTGGTGGGAGATGGCGGCGCCGGATTTCTGAATCGCTTCCAGAATGGTGGCGTGGTAGCGTTTGAATTCTTCGGCGTCAGTCATCGGGGTGAGGAAGATGAAGTAGAGGTTGGCGCCCTGCGGGTAGCAGTGCGACATATGGGTGGTGACGATGGTGTGGGGCAGGGCGTGGCAGACCTCGCGGACGTCACGGTGGACCTGGGCCATGTTGGACCAGTTGACGGTGCATTCGAGGGTGTCGGTGACGATGCCGAAGTCCATGAGGGTGTCGCGCAGGTAGGGGTCGTTGAAGCGGCCCTTTTCCCAGCTTTTGCAGACGTAGCCGGTGAGACTCATGGCGCCGTGGGCGCGGGCGATGCGGCGGATGTTTTTGTAAACGTTGCGGGAGTAGCCGGCTTCGCCGTCGGTGAAGCCGAGGAAGAGGCAGCGCTGCATGTCCTTGTAGCCGCAGGCGTCAAGGAGCGGGGCGAGGGGCGTTTCGTCGACGTTGTAGAGAGAGAGCATGAGGTTGGTTTCTTCGGGGTCGGAGAGGCGGAAGACCGAGGAGAAGCCGCTTTCGTGCTGGAGCATTTCGCGGGCGGCGTCCATGGCGTCGTTCCAGCTGTGGAAGATGAAGGAGTAGCGGTGCCGGTTTTCGGGCATGAGGCGGAAGACCTTGAGGGTGACTTCCGTGAGGACGCCGAAGGTTCCTTCGCTGCCCATCATGATCTGGTTGAGGTTGGGGCCGGTGGCTTCGCGCGGGTAGTGGCTGGTGGTGACGGGGCCGCGGGGGGTGGCGTAGTGCTGAGAGAGCACGATGTCGGTGATGCAGCCGTAGTAGGTGGAGTTCTGGCCGCTGCCGCGGGTGACGACCCAGCCGCCGACGCTGGAGTACTCGAAGGACTGCGGGAAGTGGCCGCAGGTGTAGGCGCGCTTGGCGCCGAAGCGCTCGGGAGCTTCGTTCAGGGCCCTTTCAAGCTGGGGACCGGAGACGCCGGCCTGGACGGTGATGGTCTGGTCGGTCTCGTTGAAGGAAAGGATCTTCCGGAAGTTTCGGCGGAGGTCCAGGCTGATTCCGCCTTTCATGCATTCGACGCCGCGGGTGACGGAGCTTCCGCCGCCGTAGACGTAGAGGGGCAGCTTGACGCGGGCGCAGTAGTCGACGATCTGCTGGATCTCGTCGGTCGTTTCGGGGTAGAGGACGGCGTCGGGCAGGTTCTCGATTTTGCGCTGGCGCAGGCGCATGAGGTCGTAGGCGGTCTGGCCGTAGGCGACGCTCAGGCGGTCGTAGTCGTCGGTGGAGAGCTTGGCCTCGCCCAGGATGGCGGTGAGGGCGGCGCGGTCCGAGTCGCTTAAGCGAGAGGGATGGTCCGGCAGGGAGACGGTGTCGAAGCCGGTGTCCATGGCGTAGCTGCGGAAGGCGTCGTCGCTCAGCTCGAAGCGCTCCTTCATCATCTTGTAGAGCGTTTCCTTGGGCGTTTTGACGAAGTCCGGGTCGCCCCAGCGGAAAATGGAGCGGTAGCTTTTTTCGGGCGCGGGTTCGCGCACCCAGGCGGGCTCGAAGCCCCGGTAGGCTTTACTCATGAAGCACCTCTCTTTCGATCTTGCGGTATTGCTTGTAAACGGGCGTCAGGCGGTCGTAGAGGCCCTCGTAGATGTCATAGAGCTTCTGATATTTTTCGTGTTGGACGGGGTCGGGCAGATAGAGCTCGGTGTCGTGGCTCATGGCGGCGCTGGCCTCCTCGTAGTTCTTGAAGAGGCCGAGGCTGACGAAGGCGACCATGGAGGAGCCGATGGAGCTGGCCTCGTGCGTCTGGATGCGCTTGACGGGCAGGCCGAACATGTCCGCGGTCATCTGCAGGACGAGCTTGGAGCGGGAGCCGCCGCCGGCAGCGTAGAGCTCGGTGACCTTGCTGCCGCTGGTTTTTTCAAGGCATTTGAGGCCCTTCATGAGCTCAAAGTTGATGCCCTCAAGGATGGCGCGGTAGATGTGCGCCTTGGTGTGCTTGTCCGTGAAGCCGAGCATCGAGCCGCGCGCGAGGGGCTGCACGACGCCGGGCGACCAGTAGGGCGAGATGAAGAGGCCGTCGCTGCCGGGCGCGATGTCCTTCATGCACTCGTCGAGGTACTCCTCGGTGATAAGGCCGCGGGAGGCGGCGATTTCGCTTTCGGCTTTGCAGAAGTTGCGGACGAACCAGGTGACGGTCCAGTAACCGCGGTAAATCTGAATTTCCTGATTGTACGCGCCGGGGAAGGCCGCAGGGTAGGCGGGTAGGAAGGGCATGGGCTCGACGTAGCGCGGAAGCGTGTTCTGCACGGTGGACGAGGTTCCGAAGGAGAGGGCGGCGGCGCCGGGCTTGCAGACCGATAGGCCCAGAGTCTCGCAGCCCTTGTCGGAGCCGGTCGCGATGAGGGGCAGTCCCGCGGGGATGCCGGTGTCGCGCGAGGCGGCCTCGCTGATGCTGCCGATGGTCTCGCCGGGCTCAACGAGCTCGACCAGGCGGTCGGCGGGGATGTCGTTGATGAAGCGGGTCAGGCCGTTCGGACCCATCCAGCGGCGCTTCTTGTAGTCGAAGGGCATATGCGCGATAGTGCTGCCGACGGAGTCCTTCATCTGACCGGTCAGCTTGTAGTTGAGGAAGGCCGAGAGCAGGACGAAGCGCGCGGTTTTCGCCCAGGTTTCGGGCTCGTGCTGCATCAGCCAGTTGCAGACGGAGTTGCGGTACTGGCTCTCGACGACGTCCTCCATGCCGACCAGCCTGAAGAGCGGGCGCTTGAGGCCCATCAGGGCGGGGTCGAAATCGGCCTCGCGCTGGTCCAGCCAGACAATGATGTTGCGGATGGGCTCGTTATGCTCGTCGAGGCAGAGGACGGTGTCGCGGATGGTCGTGACGGTGACGGCCTTGATGTCGGGGATGCTTTCGGGGTTGCGCGCGAGCAGTGTTTTGCAGGCGCTGCAGATGCCCTCGTAGTAGAAGAGGGGGGTCTGCTCGGCCCAGCCGGGCTCCGGCGACAGGTAAGGCGGCTCGTAGCTGTGCTTTTCCATGTCGACAAAGCTGCCGTCGGGGCGGCAGAGGATGGCGCGGAGAGACTGGGTGCCGATGTCGAAGGTGAGGACGAGGTCCGCGCCTTCGGCGCGAAGGGAGGGCTCAAAACGCGCAGCGCTTTGAGAGGGAAGGCTCGAAGTGCTCTGCGCTTCGAGAGGGAGGTCGCGGCCCTCGGCGGGGAGGGGGGTTGTGGGGGTGGGGGGAGGGCCGGGGG
>JAZRWR010000036.1:0-7139 GCA_045599825.1 Bianqueaceae bacterium
CCTTAAGCTACTACGGAGGCCGAAGCTTCACCTGGGAGGGACGGGAGCTTAAGACCCTCACAAACGGAGACACCACCGCTTCCTACGTCTACAACGAAAGCGGCATCCGGACCTCCAAGACCGTAGACGGCGTCACGACGAGCTACCTCCTGGAGGGGAGCCGCATCATCTTCCGGACCGTCGGGTCCACCCGCTGGAGCTTCCTCTACTACGGCGACGAGCTGACGGGCTTTGAAGTGGACGGAGAGACCTACTACTACCTCAAGAACCTGCAGGGCGACATTCTGCAGATCGTGGATGAGGACGGCGAGGTCGTTGTGGAATACCTCTACGACGACTGGGGAAAGCTGCTCTCTGTCGAAGGTGAGCTGTCTGACACCATCGGTGAGGAGAACCCCTTCCGGTACAGAGGGTACTATTTCGACAGCGAAAGCGGACTTTATTATGTATCCAGCAGGTACTATGATCCTGAGGTGGGTAGGTGGATAAGTCCCGAACCGAATGTATATGCGGGTGCATTTGACGGCGGTTCTGGCTTGCTGGCGTATAATGCATATGCATATTGTGCAAACAATCCTGTAAATTTCTCTGATCCGACAGGAGAATTCCTGCTGTCAGCACTATTAGTTGGTGCAATAGTTGGTGTAGTCATCGGATTTGCCGCAACCGCATATGTGGATTACGAAGACGACGGTCAGGTATTCAACGGGAGTGTGGATGCAAAGAGCTATGTTGCCAATACTCTTGTTGGAGGAGTCATCGGTGGATTCACCGGAGGAGTGGGTAGTTCACCTTTCTCAGTAGCGATACCTCCTTTACAGACGGTAATGACCACCGCTGGGGAAGCAGTACTTGCGGCAGGGACTACTACAGTCACGCTTACTGGGACGCAGGTGAAAGGTTTTTAGCTGTTATTCCATAAATAGAGAAGATCCTAAGGTATTATCAGTGGTACTTTTAAAGAAATTTTCTCTAAATCTCTTGCGCTGGTTTGATATGTCATCGTTAATCCTAAGGCTTTTTGCCTTTCGCTTTCTGCTCTGCCGCCCACTTGTGGTAGACTCGCATTCCCGGAAGAGGAACGTTTTTTGTAAAACTGCTTGGATATGTTTTATGTGGTTGACATCTGCTCGCATACAATGTATATTAGTAGTGAACTCAGCATGCTACTCCCTTGACATGCTCTAGATATGCATAATCAGAAAGGAGAATTACTATGAGAAAAAACGTTTTTGTTTTTGCATCTCTATTATTGAATCTGAGTTTTCTGCTTCTTCTATGCGCTTGCGGCTCCAAAGGAGAAGCTGCAGCAGAACGTGAACTCTATGTGGAACAGCTGATCCATTGGACTGAAGAACGGCAGCCACAGGATTCCGCTATTGTCTATGAAACGGTGAAAAGTGATTATTTGCTCACGGAGGCCTATACGCAGCTGAAGAGGAAACAGGCGGCAGACAGCTTTTTTGCCCGCTATTTCGGAGGTGCGTATATCGAGGAAGACCGGCTGATCGTGATGTTTACGGATGAGCAGGGGATCTGTGAAGAAGTTGTCTCCTGCTTGCTTCCGGAGGGACGGTATGAAATCCGCCATGCGGATTATTCCATTAAGGAGCTTGAGGCTTACGCGCTTCGGCTGAATCATGCAATCGGTGCTTTGAACGGAAGAAAAAATGACGGAACGCTGGAGGGAACAGAGCTCGAGCTGATGAAGCACCTGCCGGCACTTGACTGCAATGAAAAAGCAAACCGCCTTATTGTGACAATGGGAATGAACGGGTACGCTTATGGAGAAGATGAGCTGACAGCCATGTTTGAAAGCGTATTCGGGCACGAGGATTATATTGAATATGAGTTTGTGGAGCTGTCCCGTCCTGCACTGTATCTAATAAATTGGGTGAAGTAATTGCAGTTCATTTTCAAGACCAAACGGATGCAGATGCTGCATTTTTGAAAGTTTCAAATTCAAATTATTCTCCATCAAATGCCGGAGAATATTTCGCGTATCCGGGGGACCCAAGCCGGATGAATTATATTTTTGGTTTGCTTAAAACGGTTGATATTACAGAATCCGGGGACAGCGGCGGTGTAACTTTCGTATCAAATTCCAATAATAGCGGAAAAGCAGTTGGTATTGTGTTAGGCGGAAACACATATAGTTATTTTGTTCAAGCTGCCTGTATTGACTATGTATTTGGCGTTACGCCCTATTGAGTTCATGAGGTGATATGAAAAAATTAATTCTTCTTCTGTGCCTTGCGGCGCTTCTTCTGCAAGCCTGCGGCCGGGCGCCCGTCTCCGCCGCCTCCGCGGCCCTGCATCCGGATGCGCAGGCGTACCTGGCGGAGGTGGGTGCGGAAAAGAGCTGTCTGCTGCGGCTGCGGAAGGGGGCCGTCAAACGTTACCGAAGCGATCCCGGCCTTCTGGCTTCTTACGATGACGTCTTTCGTAAGGCGGATCTGATCCACGTGAAGCAGTATCCCTTTGAATATATTCTCCGGAAGTATACAGCTCCCATACAGGCAAATGACTATGTAACGCTTTCGGTCAAAGTAAAAAACGTATGGGGTAAGCTGCTGCTGGAGGAGCAGCCTTTTCCGGTCCTTCTGGGATGCGGCCTGTTTAACCTTCAGCTGGAAAAGGATCTGGTCGGTCATCAGACCGGCGACGTCCTCGTGTATAAAAGCGATGAAATCGACCTGTACCGGAATCTGCGCGGACGCATCGAGGTCACGGTAGAAAAATGTGAAATGATCCGCTGGAGGGAGGGCTGTCCGAACCTTTCGAAATTCTATCCGGAGACCGTGAAAAACTGCTGGCAGACCGTCCGCGAGGATGATTATCTATGCGAACGGGAGCGCTTTCTGGACTACGCGTTCGGCTGTGCCTCTTTTCGTCTTGAGCCGGAGGAGGTGCTTGCGCTGGCGAAGCGCAGCATTCAGGAGTGGGAATCTCTGGCGGCGCTTCTCGGCATGACGCTGGAGGAATACGCGGACTGCTGGTATGAAGGCGGCTTTGACGCTTTTATTGAAGACTGCTATGCGGATGCCGAGAACGCTGTCCGCGCGGCCCTTCTGCTCGGCGTTCTGGCCGGGGAGGAGCTGCCCGGGCCCTTCAGCGAGGACGGCGACCCGATTACCCGCTACCGGGAGCTTGAGCGCTCCGTTCTCGGACGCTATTTCCGTCCGCTCGTGCCGGTTTACGGGCAGGGCGGCGGGGACAGAAAATAAAGGAGAGACGCTCCTTTTTCCGGACGGAAAGGTCCCGGAAGAGGAGCGTTTTTTTCATTGACAATCCTACCCCCTCGCGCTACAATGAAGAGACTGAATTTCTGAATCTATGATGAACAGGAACCGAATATGGCTAAAACTACGAAGCTTCGTTTCTGGCTGGCAATGGCGGCTGCCAAGACCGCCCGCGCCGCCATTAAGGCTGTGGGCCGCAATGCCAGCAATGCACCCGGCGCCATCGCTCTCAAGATCTGTCCTGACTTTCTGCGTCACCTTACGCAGCCCGAAACGCTGGTCTGCGTGACCGGCACGAACGGTAAAACCACCACGACCAACATGATCGTCGCTATCCTGGAGGACTGCGGCTATTTCGTGACCAGCAACCGGGAGGGCTCCAACATCCAGTCCGGCATTGCCACGACGCTTCTGGCCGATTCTGACTTTAACGGCAAGCCGAAGAACAAGATCGCCGTCCTTGAGGTCGATGAGCGCAGCTCGCTTCTGGTCTACAAGTATCTGACGCCCGACTACCTGCTGGTCAACAACCTGATGCGCGATTCTCTCAAGCGCAACGCCCATACCGAATTCATCACCTTTGTCATGAACAAGGGTGTGCCCAAGGAAACGCATCTGATCCTGAATGCGGATGACCTCATCAGCTCCCGCATTGCGCCCGAAAACGAGCTCCGCACCTATTTCGGCATCTCCGCCGACCGCCCCGAACAGAACGAGCTGGTCCGCGAGCTGGTTTACTGCCCCAACTGCGGCGCGCCGCTGTCGGCCGAATATGTCCGCTATCAGCACATCGGCCGCCTGTATTGCGAAAGCTGCGGGCTGAAGTCCGCAGAGCCTGATTACTGCGTGACCGAAATCAATCGGGAGCAGGGCTTCTTTACGGTTGAACACGAGGGTCAGAGCGAAAACTTCCGTCTGGTGAACGACAATATCGTCAACATCTACAATTTCTGCGGCGCCCTGAGCCTGCTCTCCCTGCTGGGTATCTCCAAGGAGACCCTGCATGAAGCCTTCAAGCATGTCAAGGTAGTCCAGTCCCGCTTTGACATTGTCCATTCCGGCGATATCACCGTCACCATGCAGCTGGCCAAGGGCGAAAATCCCAGTGCCTGCGCCGAGGCCTACCGCTATGTGGCGGCTGCCGAGGGCGATAATAAGTGCCTTGTCATCGTCAACGATGACCATTTTGACAATACCGACACCGAATCCGAAAGCACCTGCTGGCTGTACGATACCGATGAAGAGGGCCTGACCGATCCCTCCATCGGCAAGATCATCTTCGTGGGCAAGCGCTGCTGGGACCAGCGCGAGCGCGCCATCATGGCCGGTGTAGAGGAGACCAAGATCACCACGGCGCTCACGCCCTCCGCGGGAGCCGATATGGTGGATATCGATACCTATCACAATATCTATGTCCTCTACGATAACTACCTGGTGAACGAAGCCATGCTCGTTCAGAAACGTCTGGTAGCGAAAGCCGAAACCATTGGGAGAAATCACAGCATGACCGTCGAAGTCCTTTATGAGGAAGTCTGCAACCTCTACGGTGATCCGCAGAATGCGGAATACCTGCGCCAGACTCTGCCCTCTGCCAACTTTATTTTTACCTCCTTGAACGATGTGCCCTACTTTGTCGAGCACCGTCCGGATATGATCCTGATGGGCTCCATGAGTGAGAGCACGCAGCGCCGCGTCATCGAAGAGCTGATGCCCTACCGCGCGCGCATTGAAGAGCTGATCAACGACAACGTCGTCTTCCTGATGACGGGCAACGCGTCCGAGGTCTTTGCCAAGGAAATCGAGTATGTTACCGAGAAAATGACGGTCCCCGCCCTGGGTCTCTTCGACCTGAGCGTCCGTACGGACTGGTTCAAGCGCTACAACGGCAAGGTGCTCGGCAGCTTCGGCAGCCTGACCGTAACGGGCTTCCGTTCCCAGTTCGGCATGATGCGCGGCAACAACAAAAACTGCGCCTTCCTGAAGGTCAAGCGCGGCATCGGCATCAACCCCAAGAGCCGCTACGAGGGCATGCACCGCAACAACTTCTTCGGCACTCAGCTGCTCGGCCCCATCCTGCCGACCAACCCGCTCTTCACTGAATACCTGATTCGTCAGGCGGGCGGTGAGGCGTCTGCTGCCAACCGCGAGGCTGCTATGGCTGCCTATGAGCAGCGCATCCGCGAATTCTCCGACCGCAAAATGAAATTCTGAAGAAGAAAAGACTCCCGGGGCTTCAGTGCTCATTGGGACAGTTTGTTAACTCATTTCGAAAAAACAGGCCTTGTGCCGGCAAACCAGAGCCGGCACAAGGCCTTCATTAGTTGTGAGGAAATATCAGGTATGAACACTTTTATTGGCAGTCATGTTCTTCAGAACACCCGTCGAATGGAGCTTTTTATGAGCGGAGAAAATAATAATAGCAGGCTCCGTCACAGTAATCTCCGGTCCACCCGGCGTATATGACGACTAAATAGGCCTCGGACGGAACCGAGAAAGAAAGCGAAGAAATATTCCCCCATTTCATATCGAAATAATCGGAATGAAGATAGTCTTGCCTGGTCATGAAGCCCACGCGGATTTCTCCCGGAGCTTCATCGCAGAAAAGAGAAAAATCATTTCCTTCAAGGGAAGGCATTTGCTCAAGAAGCATTCGGACTTGATCAAGGGATATGTCTCTTTCGATTCCGTCCCAGTTTTCCTTGTCCTTGGCAAAGCGCCATGAGGAAGATCCCATAACGGTTTCCGAGCAGTCTTTGTCTGTTTTGACGAACAGTACCGGAGATTCGGTTAGGATACGGTCTTCTAATGAATGGATTTCATGCCTCTTTTCGGCTGCAGCAGATACCACTTTCGGAGTGGAAAAGAATACAGCGAGAAAGAGTACAAGAACCGGAATGAAGCGAAGAGAGTCCTGAATACTTAGCTGTTTGTAGGCAAGCATATGATGGATGCGCCTTTTTACAGCTTTTCCTCCAAAAGAACTAATTCGAATATCGGAGCGGGAACTGAAGCGAAGGAGGGCTGCCGCATACTTGGCTCGTTTATCCGGAAGCTTTTCCGATACGGCTTCATCACAGGCCATTTCAATATCGCGCGAAAACGCCAGAAACGCAATCCACATGAAGGGGTTGAACCAAAAAAGGGCTAAAACGAAAAAACAGATGCTCTTCCACAGGGAATCCTTGCGCCGTATATGCGTGCGCTCATGAGTGATTACCAGATCAAAATCTTCAGGGGAAGCATCCTTCGGGACTATGATAAAGGGATGAAATATTCCAAAGGTAAACGGTGTTTTTATTTCCTCTGAACAGTATATGTCGCTTGCGGCTTTGTAGGAGTTTCTTTTTATTTTCAGTATTTTGAGACAACCGAAGAACCAGTAGAGAATGAGGAATGCAGTCCCGGTTACCCACGCGGCAAAGAGCGCGGATAAGAATTCGGAAGACAAGGATAACGGAGCAGAAAAAAGAGCAGCGGTATCTTCCGCCAAGGTCTTTAAAAGGGGCAGGGAACTCTCTATGCTGACTGATTCAACGCCTCCGTTCTCAAATGAAAAAGACAATACCGGAATCGAATCGGAGTTCGCTGAGAAACGGAGCGGAATAAGGACGCGTACCAGTACCAGGGCCCATAGAAAACATAGATATTTTCGCGGCAGTTTCGGAAAGAGTGCTCTGATTGCCAAAAGGGCCATGACGAGAATAAACGAGGCGATAAGCGTTTCGAAAAGATAAGAAAAGAGGGCTGTCATTTCTTCTTGTATGATGATTTAGAAGCAGATCATCATCTCTTCCTTTCCTTTTTCTATCCTTGGCTATAATACATTCAGATACTATGGGACTTTTGATTTTATCCTGTAGCTTGACTACTTGAAGGAGTGTATTGCCGCTACTATAT
>JAZRWR010000037.1:0-20329 GCA_045599825.1 Bianqueaceae bacterium
TCCGTCGCTCGGGCGGACGGCCATGGATTTATACTGAAGGCCGGCCGTGTCGTAGTTGAAGTTTTCGGAAAAGCTTTCCTCTGTTCCGTCGGTATAGAAGATGGTCAGGCCAAGCTCAAAGACTCGTCCCTCTTTCTCGGGGACAGTCTGCCCCTCGGCCTTTGCGGAAAGCACAAAGCCGGTGGCAGCTGCCGCTCTTCCGATGGGCACATCCTGATAAAGGGTCTTAGCTGCTGATGGGGAAGCATTGATCACGATCTTCCCGTTCAATAAGCGATCCAAAACAGAAAAGCCGGCTGCGGTCCAGCGACTCAAGGAAGAAAGACGCGAGAAGTCGGAATCTTCAAGAAGGTTTCCCGAACCGTCAGCTGCCACCTTCTCAAGGTGTACATCATCAATCTTTACAAAGCCATCAGAACAGTAGATGTTTAGCTGAGCATCGGAGTATGTTGATTTAAAAGTCAGGTAATAACGATGCCACTTCCCGTCATCCGGGACCTGAACGGTTTTACTGACGCGGGTTGTATCATTCGAGATCCGAACGGCACTGCCTCCCTTGATGTAAAGGGAAAACGTGTAGAGTTCTCCTATTTCCAGCCCTCTTACGATTTGTATTAGGGTTCCCCAACTGAGTTTTGCGCAGTATGCTCCTACATAACTATCTGTATCTTGAGTAAACCTTGTCCAGCCTTCTCCGGCTCTTTCAAAGCTGCCGTTCACAAGCAGGTTATGGATGGTTTCGCCCTTCGAGGAGGCTGAAGAAAGCTTGTTGGTGCTTCCGTTAGGAGAGGAAGGAGAAGTGTAGCTGAAGTCGGTGGCAGCACCGGTCGTAAGGTCCGTGCAGGAGGTCGTTCTGCCGTAGTAATCGAAGGTCGAGATTTCAGACAGTTCGTTTCCGTTTACAGAATAAGTGAAGCGGGTGGTGTTATCGTCTCCGTAGGAGAACTTAACGTAATTGCCGCTTTCACTGTTCGTTCCGTATTCACGGATCTCAATGACCTTATTCTTTTCACTTTCCGTAATGTCCGTTTGAGCACGGTAAGAGAAGACCAGCTTTGACTGATCCAGGTTTCTCACCTGGGTCAAACGGTTTTCGCTGTCATAGGTGAAGTAGCTATGAAGGCCGTCAGGATAAGTGAGTTCGGTCAGAAGACCCGAAGCGTTGTAGGTAAAGGTAGTCGTTCTGCTTCCGGGAGCGGTCACGGAAGTGATGCGGTTGTTGGAGTCACGGGAGATCGTTGTCGTGCGGTTGGCTCCGTCCGTAACAGATGTAAGGAACTTTCTGGAGCTACTGGTGGTGTAGCTTAAGGTCATGCAGTTCCCGTCTGCGTCACAGACCTTCGTGAGATAGCCTGCACTGTCAAAGAGCTTTCTTGAACCGTCTTTATAAGTGAGGCAATAGCGTTCTGTTGTGCTGCCGCTGTTGACGGATAAGGTTAAGGACAGGCCTTCCTCGTCCTTGTAAATGCTGCCGTCCTGATAAAGGTAATGGACCGTTGCGTCTGCATCGCGGAAGGCATAACGGAAGGAGCCGGGGCCGTTTTTAACAGCCGTAAAGAGCGCTTGTTCGGTACTGTTGGTCCAACCTCCGTCCAGGGAATCTATGCGCTCGGACAAGCTGAAGGTCCAGCCCTTCCCCACCGTTAATCCGTACTTGTTATCCTGAGAGACTCTTCCGGAAAGGTAGCCGTTATAGACGAGCCCGGTGGAGACAGGCATCAAAAGTCCCGTGGTAGAACTGACAGGTGCGGCAAAGCTGAGGTTGCCGCTGTAATCGTTAACGTAGGCAGTTCCTGCATTTCCGGCAGAGGCACTGTGATAGCTTCGGTAATCCTCAAGACCAACATCACTCAAGAAACGGATGAGGATGACGGGGCAGTTACTTCCGGCAGTTGCATAGTCGGAGGAATAATAGTGAGCTCTCAGGTTATTTGCTCCTTCGTCATTCCTCCACTTGAGCATGACGCCGTAGTTCGGTTCTGCCCCACTGTACCAATCACGGACTAATGATGTCAGAATATATTCCTGTTGTTGGATGGAAGAGCTGTAGGAGGCTTGTCCATACTCATAAACTCTGGAGGAATCGAAGTTCGCGGACATGTTGTTCCAGGTGGTAGAAGTAGAGACCCAGTAGGTCGTCGCCTTATAGACATCGATGTCCATTGTACTTCCGTTAGAGCTGAAACCGTCTGAGCCTGCGTGTTGGATCAAGACCATCCTTGCGTCGACGATGGTATCACCTTTGGAAAGAGCAGGTAAGTCAAAGCGGACAAAAACACGGCAGCTACCGCTGGAACTGTCTTTCCCGAGATATAAGTGGGCTGTTGCTCCGTAGGAGTTAGTAGGAGCATTAGAGGTGATGTAGGTGTCGAAAACCGTGGAATCGCTTTGAATCGTATGAATGTAGGGATCAAGAGTGACAGGGTAAACACGGGCTTCGCCCCGAAGCCAGGATTCGGAAGCGGAAAGACGCAGCGTGACAGAACCTGCTTCACCCGTGTTAGCGGATGAAACTATTGCAAGGCTCAGGTCCGTAGAAAACGCACCGACCGCATCAATCATCTCGGGAGCAGAGATCCGGTAAACCTCTGTATCTCCATCGTAAAGCGAAACGGTATGAGCATCGGTCTGCTTTGCGAGGAGGCTTCCGATGTTCAAGGTGAAGGTGTACTCCGTCGCTGCTTCACGGCTCTTCAGGATGATATCTTCTTTCACACCGACCGTGGAAACAGTGCATTTGAGGTCTGCGACGGAAAAAGCATTCGCGTAAAGAAGGCCGGAAAGAAGCTTCGGAAGGTAGAAGGGATTTGACAGAAGGTCTTTGTTTGTGGTGTCAACAAGCTCTGCGTTGACTGGCTTCGCGTCAGTCCACTCCCAGGAAAGGGCGTAGCCATTCTCTGAAAGAGACGCAGCGGAAGTGCCCAGAACGGAGGGCAACGTGAGGTCAAAAGCTCCGTCTTTGGGATGGTATCCTCCTTCTGAAAGGACGAGGCGGTTATCGATGTCGGTCCAGCTGCCGTCCTGTGTTTTCTTGTGGACACGGTTTGCATACGAGGCGACGATTCCGTGCTCGTGGTCGAGCAGGAAGGTCTTGGAGCTCTCTTCTCTTCGGGAAAAATCTTCGCCTAAGATATCATCCGAAGTAACCTGCTCCGGCGGGATGGCTGCATCTTCAGTAAAATTCCTATTGCCATTAAAAAAGCCGCAGTCATCCACGGAAGAACGGGAAGACGCGGCGATTATTTCATTTTTTACATCGGCAAAACAGGGAAGTGAAAACTGAAGGAACAAAGTGACAGAAAGAATGACCGACAGGATTCTGCGTACATGTTTCATGGAAACTCCTTTTCTGCTGAAAAGCAGAGGACTCAAAAGGGGTAAACGCAAAAAGCGCAAGAGCTTTGTACACGGAAATCATACAGTGGTGATCAAAGAATGTCAAGATATTTCTTGTTGCCCGGAATACCATCCTCCCAAGCGTACCAAAAGCTTTCATTCCCGTTGCTTTTAAAGAAACAGAAATCTTTTTCCCTTTAAATAAACAAAAAAAGTTTTTTCGCATCCGCCGCGCTGAAAAGCCCTGATGAAGCCGCTCACCTCCAAGCACCTTTCGAACCGAAATGCTCCTCAAAGCGCGCCCGGCCGTTTCCTCCCCGTTGTTTTTTCTCCGTACAACCCTTTTTTCCGTCCTTGACATTGTTCCCTTTTTGTTTATAATATATTTGGTCGGATTTGATGATTTTTTAACAATCTCCCGGACCGCTTGTAATAAGCTTAACAATATTATATAGAAAGAGGCACTTTTATGGCAAAAATCGATTTGACCAAGTACGGCATCACCGGCACCACCAAGATTGTCCACAACCCCAGCTATCGCACCCTTTTCAGAGATGAAATGGATTCCGATCTGGAAGGCTATGAGAAAGGCACTCTGACCGAGCTCGGCGCCGTCAACGTAATGACCGGTATCTACACCGGCCGTTCTCCCAAAGATAAGTTCATCGTCGTAGACGAGAACTCCAAGGACACTGTATGGTGGACCTCCGACGAGTACAAGAACGACAACCATCCCGCCTCTCAGGAATGCTGGAAGGCCGTCAAGGAGCTGGCTGTCAAGGAACTCTCCGGCAAAAAGCTTTATGTCATGGATGCTTTCTGCGGCGCCAACAAGGACACCCGCATGGCCATCCGTTTCATCATGGAAGTCGCCTGGCAGGCTCACTTCGTCAAGAACATGTTCATCCAGCCCTCTCGTGAGGAACTGAAGAACTTTGAGCCGAACTTCACCATCTACTGCGCCTCCAAGGCCAAGGTTGAGAACTACAAGGAACTCGGCCTGAACTCCGAAACCGCAGTCGTCTTCAACATCACCAGCCGCGAGCAGGTCATCCTGAACACCTGGTACGGCGGTGAAATGAAGAAGGGCATGTTCTCCATGATGAACTACTACCTGCCGCTGCAGGGCATCGCTTCCATGCACTGCTCCGCCAACACCGACATGAACGGCGAAAACACCGCCATCTTCTTCGGTCTGTCCGGCACCGGCAAGACCACCCTTTCCACCGATCCCAAGCGCAAGCTGATCGGCGATGATGAGCACGGCTGGGACGACAACGGCGTCTTCAACTTCGAAGGCGGCTGCTACGCCAAGGTCATCAACCTGGATAAGGAATCCGAGCCCGACATCTACAAGGCCATCAAGCGCAACGCCCTGCTCGAGAACGTCACCGTAGACGAAAACGGCAAGATCGATTTCGCTGACAAGAGCGTCACCGAGAACACCCGCGTTTCCTACCCCATCAAGCACATCAAGAACATCGTGAAGCCCGTTTCCGCGGCTCCCGATGCCAAGAACGTCATCTTCCTGTCCGCCGATGCGTTCGGCGTTCTGCCCCCCGTCTCCATCCTGGCTCCCGAGCAGACCAAGTACTACTTCCTGTCCGGCTTCACCGCCAAGCTGGCCGGCACCGAGCGCGGCATCACCGAGCCCACCCCCACCTTCTCCTCCTGCTTCGGCCAGGCCTTCCTGGAGCTGCATCCTACCAAGTATGCGGAAGAGCTCGTTAAGAAGATGGAAAAGAGCGGCGCCAAGGCTTACCTGGTCAACACCGGCTGGAACGGCACCGGCAAGCGCATCTCCATCAAGGATACCCGCGGCATCATCGACGCCATCCTGAACGGCGACATCCTGGATGCCCCCACCAAGAAGATTCCTTACTTCAACCTCGAAGTACCCACCCAGCTGAACGGCGTTGCCACCGAGATCCTGGATCCCCGCGACACCTATGCCGATTCCGCCGATTGGGAGACCAAGGCCAAGGATCTGGCCGGCCGCTTCATCAAGAACTTTGAGAAGTACACCTACAACGAAGCCGGCAAGGCCCTCGTTGAAGCCGGTCCTCAGCTGTAAGCAAAAATCCGCGAAACGCGGCGCAAAAAACGGTGCAGTCACTGACTGCGCCGTTTTTCTTTCAGGTGGCTTATAGGGAAAAGCAAGTCTCCCCGAAATATCACTGTTTCGATATTCATATAACACTTCAATATCTTTTTCTGCCTCGCAAATCGACAATCCCTCAAAGATTTTTGCTCCTTCGAATTTTGCAGCGCATTCATTGGAGCAAGCGGAAGAACTGCGCCGTTTTTCTGGTAGTTTTTCTCTTTCTTCCATGATACAATAAGTCCAATGAAACACGAAAAGGAGGCCTTCCATGAGAGCCTATTATCCCGAAATTGCCTCCGAGCCCTGCCCGCTGCCCGAGCTGCGCGCCCCGATGCGCCGTCTGGCCGCCGAAGGCTCGGTTCTTTTAAAAAATGACGGCGTCCTGCCCTTCCGCAAGGGAGACTGCGTTTCGCTCTTCGGACGCTGTCAGGAAGCCTACAAAAAAAGCGGCACCGGCTCCGGCGGCGAGGTCCGGAGCGCTGTCAAGCCTGACCTTTTGAGCGCTCTGCGCGAAAACGGCGTCTTCCGCCTGAATGAGGAACTGGCGCAGCTCTACGCCGACTGGTCCCGGGAGCATCCCTACGATTTCGGCAACGGCTGGCAGGATCCCTGGAGCCAGGAGGAAATGCCCGTTTCAGAGGAGCTCGTCCGCTCGGCCCGCGCCCGCTCCGATGCGGCCGTCATCCTGCTGCAGCGCTCCAGCGGCGAGGGCAAGGACAACACGGCCGAAAAAGGCGGCTTTCAGTTGACCGATACTGAGCGCGCCATGGTTGAGCTGGTTGCGCTTGCCTTCCCGCGCACGGCTATCGTTCTGAACGTCTCAGGCCTGATGGACCTTCGCTTCACGGAGGAGCTGCCCATCGGTGCTGTCCTCTATGTCTGGCAGGGCGGTCAGGAGGGCGCGCTGGCGCTCGCGGACCTTCTCTCCGGCAAAATCAGCCCCTCCGGCGGCCTGCCCTCCACCCAGGCGCGCAAGCTCTCCGACTGGCCCTTCTATCAGAACTTTCTCACGCCCGAGGTCGTCTACGCCGAAGATATTTACGTCGGCTACCGTTACTTCGAAAGCTTCGCGCCCGAGCGCGTCCTCTACCCCTTCGGCTTCGGTCTGAGCTACACGGATTTCGATATCCGCTGGGACGCCGAAAAGCAGGAGGACGAAATCGTCCTGAAGGCCCTGGTGAAAAATATCGGCGGCTTTGCCGCCAAACGCAGTCTTCAGGTCTATTATGAGGCCCCCTGCGGCGTTCTGGGCACTCCCGCCCGCGCGCTCGCCTGCTTCGGCAAAACCCGCGAGCTTGCCCCCGGCGAAAGCGAAGCGCTCGTCCTTCGCTTCCCGCTCAGCGCCATGGCCTCCTATGACGAAGCCGGCCTGACCGGCTTTGCAAGCGCCTACGTGCTGCAGGCCGGAACCTACCGCGTCTTCGCCGGCACGGATGTCCGAAGCGCCGCCTGCGTGCTCACCCACACGGAGCCCGCCGCCCGCCTCGTCCGCCAATGCGAGGAAGCCATGGCCCCCGTTCAGGCCTTTGAGCATCTGCGCGCGCAGCACGACAGCGATGGCCGCCGCAAGGCCGTCCTCGTCCCTGCCAGACTGCAGGAAACCGACCTGCCCGCGCGCGTCCAAAGCCGGCGCCCCGCCGAAATTCCCTACAGCGGCCGCCGGGGCCTGCGCCTCAGCGATGTCTCCGCCGGTCGGTGCAGCCTGGACGATTTCATCGCGCAGCTCACGGACAACGACCTCATCAACCTCCTGCTGGGCGAGGGCATGAACAGCCCGCGCGTCACCCCGAACTCCGGCGCGGCCATGGGCGGCGTCACCGAGGACCTTCTGGACCTCGGCATCCCGACCCTCTGCCTCAGCGACGGTCCCTCCGGCCTGCGCCTTGGCGCCGACGGCGACTGCTCCAGCTCCCTGCCGGACGGCTTTGTCTTCGCCGCCTCCTTCGACACCGCCCTCACCGAGGAAATCTTCCGTCTGGAGGCCCACGAGCTCCATCACTACCGCGTTGACCTGCTGCTCGGCCCCGGCATGAACATCCACAAGCACCCGCTCTGCGGCCGGAATTTCGAGTACTTCTCCGAGGACCCCGTCCTCTCCGGCCAGATGGCCGCCGCTATGAGCCGCGGGCTGGCCTCCATGGGCTGCAGCACCACCATCAAGCACTGCTGCTGCAACAACCAGGAGGAGTACCGCAATGAATGCATGGCCATTGTCTCCGAGCGCGCCCTGCGCGAAATCTACCTGAAGGGCTTCGAAATCGCCGTCCGCGAGGGCAGCACCCGCGCCATCATGACCACCTACAACCCCGTCAACGGCTGGTGGAACGCCTCGAACTACGATCTGTGCGAGACCCTTATCCGCCGCGAATGGGGCTTCAAGGGCATCATCATGACAGACTGGTGGGCCCGCTCCAATCTCTTCGGCGAAGCCGGCTACAACGACAACCTGAAGGCCATGGTACGCGCGCACAACGATCTCTTCATGGTCTGCTCCAGCACCGAGGGTAAGATCCACAACATCTACGAGGGCCTTTCCGAGGGCTATATCACCCGCGGCGACCTCCAGTACTGCGCCGCCAACGTGCTGCGCTTTATCCTGCAAAGCCCGACCTACGCCCGCTTCCTGGCCGAAGGCGAGCCCCGCCCCGAGCGCCTCGACATCTTCCCCGCCGACGCGAAGGAAATCCTCACCCTCGATAAGCCCGAAAGCGGCCGCGCCTACGAGCTTCACTTCAAGGAAAATGAATTCATCCGCTACTGCCTTGAATTCGAAACCGACGCAGACCCGCTCACGCAGCTGCCCGTGCGCATCTTCACCGGCGGCACGATGAGCATTTCCCTCTCCGTCAGCGGCGGCGAAGCCTCCCGCATCGAGCGCCTGTCGCGTCCCAAGGGCAGCGCGCCGGAAATCCGGCTCCTCTTCCCGCCCGAGGTCCGTATCAAGCGCCTGCGCCTCTATCAATAAAAAAAGTCCTCCTTACCGGCTTCATAAGCTCCGGCAAGGAGGACTTTTCCCTTTATTTCTGTTTCAGCGGCTCCACACGCCTTCCTGCTCCGGCTCAATGAAGCGCGGAACCTCAATATCCTGCCCAATTGTATCCAGCGCGCGCCAAAAAATCTTCTGTTCCATGATACCGTTCACGTAGTAGGAGCAGATAATGTCCTCCGACCCCGCCACGCTGAAATAGCGCTGGTTCATGTCATCCTTATTATAGGCGATGCAGGGGCCGATCATGCTCCCGTCCAGCTTGCGGACCGCCCGTCCGAAGCCGATATAGCTGCGTCCTCCGATCACAAGGACCACGTAACCGCTGCCGGAGATTGGATCCAGATAGGGTTCATTCACATTGGGGTTTTCGACAGCCTCCGAAGCCTCGGTGATACTGTAATCGATAGGCTTTCCGCAGGCACACAGCGACAGCGTCAGAATGATGACCAGCATAAGGGCAATTTTCTTCATCGGTTTTGATCCTCTTTTCACATATTTCACACAGTATAGCGCTCCGGAAGACGTTTGTAAAGGCAGTGCCTTCCGACTGCTCACATGGGACCTTTTTCAAAAAGCATCCCGTGAAGGGTCTTCCATCGGCTGAGCCCGGGACGGATGAGCGTTTTCCCCGCCACATCGAAACGGCGGAAAACACGGCTCCCGCGTCCAAGCGCGGGCCACTCCGGCAGCCCCTCCGCATTCGGGTCTCCCGTTTTGACAAAGTTGGCAATATAGTCGATCATCTGCGCGGAAAGCGCGAAATCAGCCTCCCCGAAGGGGCGCCAGCACTTGTCCATGTGCCCGAACATATACCACAGATCACAGGCATGGAAGGCACTGTGAGGATCGCCGGGCAGCGCGCGGTCGAAGAAATAGCCGTAGACCGCCGGATAGCCGATGCGGGCAGCGCGAAGCCCTCTCCTAAGGGCAATCTCATACATGAGCGGAGCCATCATGTCCCGGGAGCAGACGCCGATGATCAGCGGGACGGGCAGGTCCTCCTGCCGCTTCTCCTGCTTCTGCGGAATATCGGGAATCAGGACGCCGTCGCGGCCCGGCGTAATGGTGCTGAAATTACTGAGCTTCGAGCGCGAGACCTTGTACCAGGCCTCCCACAGGATGCGCGAGTCCACCGTCCGCAGCTCCTCCTCATTTTTGCAGCCGCTCTCCTGCAGGACTGCGTCCCAGTAGAAAGCCGACTTTTCCGGGCTCAAGGGCGCCGCGAAACGGGGCAGCGCACCGCCGCCGCTCATGCAGACAGCGCCCTGAATCAATCCCTGCAGGCGCTTCGTCAGCAAAAGGTCCGTAATGCACATGGCCCCCGCGGACTGTCCGATCAGGCTCATCCGCGCCGGGTCTCCGCCGAAGTCCGCGATGTGGTCACGCAGCCACTCCAACGCTGCCACCAAGTCCATGAGTCCGTAGTTTCGGCTGCGGTAAAGACCGAAGACATTCAGGCGATAGCCGACGCTCACGTAGACCACGCCGCGCTTTGCGAATTCTGCGCAATTGATATACGGAAGCTCGCTCACGCAGCCGGTTTCAAAGCCGCCGCCATGCACAAAAACCAGAACCGGCAGCGCCCGGGCCTCTGCAGGGCTCACCACACTCAGCGTCATCGGACTTTCCGCGTAGCGGTAGACCCGGCCGTCATCCCGGAACTCACGGTGGTAAAAGGCGCTCGTCGCGTCGTTTACCGCCTCGTCGCGGAAGGCGCTCAGCTGATAGCAGTCCGTTTCCGGGCCGGTCGCATCCAGCACCCCGTCCGCTCCTGCGAAGGGCGCGAAGCTTTCGACACGCACCGGCGGCGCAAAGCGCTCCGTCACCGCGTAGGGGATACCGCGGAAAATGCGTTTCCCTTCTTCCTCCCGGCCGCGGAGAGGTCCGCAGCCGCTCTCAAGCAAAATATCCATTAAAAAACCTCACGTATTTTTCCCTATTGTAGCAAAGGCCGGCGCATTTATCAAGCCAATCCCCTGCGATGTACATCGCTTGCCCATCGCCTCCCGGATGTGGTATAATATAGTCAAGAATATCCGGAAAGGCATGCACTATGACTAATATGACCTCTTACCTCGACTGGCGCGGTGACCTGACGCTTGAAGCCGCTCCCCTCAACGAGGTTGACAACCTGCTTCTCTCCTACACCGTCATTCCCGACTATACCGGCATCGTGCCCGCCGGAAGCGAATGCATCTCCATCAAGGACGCAGTAGCCGCCTACTATGAAAAATACGGTGACAAAGGCAATTATATGGGCGTAGTGGTACCGGCAGCCGCCTGGCCGCTGGTCCGTAAAATGTCCGAAACCGAGCGCTTCGGCAACGCGCGCCTGAGCGGCTTCATCAACCGCGTCGTCCGTGAAAACAACGAGCAGTTCGCCGCCATGGTCATCAGCCTGCGCGAGGACCTGCACTATATCTGCTTCCGCGGCACGGACGATACCATCGCCGCGTGGAAGGAAAACTTCCTGATGGCCGTTGACGACGCCGTTCCCGCCCGCACCGACGCGCTCGCCTACCTTACCTGGGTCAGTCAGGCCTACCCGGGGCAGCTGATTATCGGCGGACATTCCAAGGGCGGCAACCTGGCCGTCTACGCGGCCGTCAAAGCGGCCCCGCACATTCAGGACCGCATCGTCTCCGTCTACTCGCACGACGGCCCCGGCTTTAAGCCCTCCTTCTACGAAGGCGACGATTTCAAGCGCATCGCAGACCGCGTCACCGTCCTGATGCCGCAGTATTCCATTGTCGGCACCTTTTTCTCCCAACAGAATGTCCGCATCATCAAGAGCAGCAAGAGCGGTCTCGCCGCGCACGACGGCTTCAACTGGGAGGTTCTGGGCACGCACTTCATCGCCCTCGACGATTTCTCCGCCAGCACAAAGGCCTTCGACAAGGCCTTTGACGACGCGCTCAACAAGATGGACTATGAGGAACGGACCAACTTTATCAATGACCTCTTCGATGCGCTCAGCGATTCCGGCGCCCTGACCACGCTTACGGACATGACCAATCTGAAGCTCGGCCAGGCCTTTGAAATCACCCGCGGCTTCAATGCCCATCCCGAGCTCAAGGCTTTCGCGCAGGAGCTCATTGACAAAATGAGGAAAGAGTATTTTGAAATCCTGGCGGCCGATTTTGACGAAAAAACCAAGCTGAACCTGGGTGAGCGCTGGCAGGGCTTCACGGAGAAACTGAGCGCTCTGTTCAAGAAGGACGAGTCCGAACCGGAAGAAAAGGCATAGGCCCATGGAACGTAAACAAGAAATCTGACGGTTGATTTTTTTGAACGAAAATCCCAAATAAATCCCTGCTTCTCGAGTAAATCCCGTTGAAAAGATGCTCTTTTTGACGGGATTTTTTCATGCCATAGAAATAAACCCGTCCATTCCTTCCGCAATTTTGCAAAAAACATTAATTTTATAACGGTTTTCCGTTAGAATATAGAAAGAGAGGAGATGACTGTATGACAATTTCGCAGATTGGTCAAAGATAAGAAAATATCAGCCAATAGGCTTTCAAAGAGCAGCGATGTACCGTATATGACCGTAAACGATTGATAACGTTTAGAAATAAGCGAAGCCGAACGGAACTGACGAAAAAATCACTTCAAAAAACCGACCGATGAGTACCCTCTCATCGGTCGGTTAAGTTTATCGTGAAACAAGCTGAATGCAGGTGTTTTCATTCAATCAGGTATACTTTTCCGGATGAAAAATCAATGTTGTAAACAGCAGTGACTACGTTGTTGATTTCGAATTTGATTTCTTTTTTCCCTGTGCCCTGAAAGCAAAAAGCTTTGCTGGTTTCGGAAGAATCAAGGCAGACCGTCTTCGATCTGTCAAGCTCGCCGTCAATATAGACTTTGATTACGTTATCCTCCGCAGCCCCGGCTTTGATTGAAAGGACTAATGAAACCTGCGACTCACGTCTGCCGGAGGAAACTGTCAAAACTACCTTGGAATTCTTTGGCACGGCTATGCCTGGAAGCGGATCGGATAAGACAACTGTATCTTTTTCTTTCCCCGATGATGTGTATATGACGTCATATTGAAAGCCAAGCGCAGTCAGTTCTTCTTTTGCTTCAGCAGCGCTCTTTCCGATAATGTCCGGAACCGTCTCCTTCGCTTCTGACCCTGCAAGCAGCAAGGAGTTTGACGCTACTGTAATCACGATACCGTCTGTTAAGGGCTTACCGTTTTCAAGGCTTTGAGCGATTACGCTTCCGGCCGGCTTATCGGTATCTGAGGAATAAACGTAGGTGAACTTAGAGGTGACATCGTTTTCATTTGCCCATTCTATGACGTCATATACCGTATAATCCGTAAAGTCGATCATTTTCGTCATGGCGTCTTTTTTTCCGCATGCGCAGAAAATGAGTGTCAAAGAAATCAGACAAAAACACAGGAATTTTTTCATTCTTCCGTTCCTTTCCGCTTTTTATTCTTTAACCAGCGCGTCCATCTCCCGGGCCAGCTCCAGCACCATTTTTTCGGTTCCGTTCCAGCCCAGGCAGGGATCGGTGATGGACTGTCCGAAAACCGTCCCGCCGATTTCCTGCGCGCCGTCCTCCAGATAGCTCTCCACCATAAAGCCCTTCACCATCCCGGCCAGCTCCGAATCAAAGCGAAGACTGTGGAGCACGTCCGAGGCGATGCGCGGCTGCTCGGCGTATCGCTTGGCGGAATTGGCGTGGTTCGTGTCAATGATCAGAGCCGGGTTCTCCAGCCCCTGCTCACGGTATTCGCGGGCAATGCGGCTCAGATCCTCGTAGTAGTAATTGGGCACATTACGGCCGCGGGCATCCACCCCGCCGCGCAGAATGGCGTGCGCGTAAGGGTTGCCGTTGGTACGGACCTCCCAGCCCTGGTACAGGAAATCGTGGCTGAGCTGAGCGGCATGGATCGCATTGAACATCACGTCCACATTGCCGCCGGTCCCGTTCTTCATGCCGACGGGCACGTCCAGGCCGCTGGCCGTCAGGCGGTGCTGCTGGTTTTCGACCGAGCGGGCGCCGATGACCAGATAGCCCAGCACATCGTCCAGATAAGGCAAATCGCCCGGGTAAAGCATCTCGTCAGCCGTGATAAGGCCCGTTTCCGAAAGCACGCGCAGATGCAGATGCCGGACCGCCTCGATGCCGTACGTTGCATTGGGTGCAAGCGTCGGGTCGGGCTGATGCACCATGCCCATGTAACCCTCCGAAAGCGTTCTGGGCTTGGCGCCGTAAACGCGCGGCACAATAAAAAGACGGTCCTCGACCCTGGCGGCTAAGCCGGCCAGGCGCGCGACGTACTCCATGAGGGCATCCTCGTTATCGGCGGAGCAGGGCCCGATCAGAAGGAGCAGGCGGGGATCCTCACCGCGAAGAATGGCCTTCAGCTGGGCGAGGCGCTTCTCCCTTTGACGGGCGGCCGTCCCGCTAAGGGGCAGCCGGGCCTTCAGCTCCTCGGCCGAGGGCAGCTTGCGTACATATTCGAAGCTCATAAGGCCTTCACATCTTTTCCCGCCACCAGATCGGCGCCGGTGCCGGCGATATCGCTAAGCAGCACATCGCCCGTGCAGACGGGCGCCTTGACGCGCAGGGAACGGACCGCGGCCATCGCTTCGAAGAGCCGTCCCTTCGGAATGGGGCGATCGGTTTTGACAGAGCAGCGCGCATGGTCGCCGCCGTCCACGGGGACGGAGCTGGTCAGCGTGCGGGTAGGATTGGTGCATTCGGTGTAACCGTATTCGGCACCGCGCTCGCAGCTGTTGCCGGATACCTGAAAGCCGTTCTCTTCGTCGACCGTGAGCAGGCAGCCGCGGGGACAGCAGATGCAGGTTAATTCTCTCATTTGGATTCCTCCTTCCCAAGCTCCTCCACCAGGATGCTGAGGCTATGCTTGACCTTAGCCAGAAGAACCGCCGGCAGGACGATGTTTTCCATTTCGCCGGGCGAGGTGCGGACACGCTTGAAATGCGCGATCTCCGTTTCGCCGTCGGCCAGAACACGGATAACGGCCGGGCCGGAGGGATTCGCAACGCGGAAGAAGACCGACAGCTTTTCGTTCATACGGCTGCGGTGCAGACGCTGCGGGACAGTGTAGCGGACGCCCTGCGCGGGAATCAGCTCGACCGGATCCTGCGCGGAGGGACTGCCCTCGAGAACCAGACGCGCGGCTTCCCGGCCGGCCAGTTCGCTCTCTTCGGTAACGTAATCGACCAGGTCGTGCACCTGCAGAACGTTGCCGCAGGCAAAAATACCGGGGATGGAGGTCTCGCGGTTTTCAAAGACGACAGGCGCGGAGGTGCGGCGGTCCATTTCGATGCCCGCAGCGCGGCCCAGCTCGTTTTCGGGGATCAGACCGACGGACAAAAGAACCAGGTCGCAGTCGAGCTTCATTTCGGTGCCGGGGATAGGCCGGCGGGCCTCGTCGACCTTCATCAGGGTGACGCCCTCCACACGCTCGCGGCCGCGGATTTCGGTGATGGTAGTGGACAGATACAGGGGAATGTCGAAGTCGTGCAGGCACTGCTCGATATTGCGGGCGAGGCCGCCGCTGTAGGGCATGACCTCGGCGCAGGCCAGGACCTTGGCACCCTCGAGCGTCATGCGGCGGGCCATGATGAGGCCGATATCACCGCTGCCCAGAATGACCACCCGGCGGCCGGGCATATAACCGTCCACGTTAACGTAACGCTGAGCGGCGCCGGCAGTTAAGACGCCCGCCGGACGGGTGCCCGCCAGACCGATGGCTCCGCGGGTGCGCTCCCGGCAGCCCATCGCCAGAATGATTGTCTCGGCACTCAGCTCCTGATAGCCGCACTTGGGACCGGTAAATTTGACGATGTGACGGTCCGTGATTTCAAGGACCATGGTATCGGTCAGAAGCTCGACACCGGTGCCTGCGAGACGCTTGACGAAACGCCCGGCGTACTCGGGGCCGGTCAGCTCCTCACCGAAATAATGAAGGCCGAAGCCGTTGTGAATGCATTGATTCAGAATGCCGCCGGCCTCCGAATCGCGCTCGATAACGAGCACCTTCGTAAGACCCGCTTCCCAGGCGGAAACCGCCGCAGCCAGACCGGCAGGGCCGCCGCCGACCACAATAAGCTGATAATCCATAGTGATTGCCTTTCGCGCTTAATTCAGACTGTCCGTCAGGATGGGGCCGCCGTCGCGGTCCTTCAGAATCTCAAGAGGCGAAATGCCCAGCTCCTTCGCCATGATCTCCACGATGCGAGGACCGCAGAAGCCGCCCTGGCAGCGGCCCATACCGGTGCCGCAGCGGCGCTTGATGCCGTCCAGCGATACCGGCACGATGGGCTCATGCAGCGCGTCCAGGATCTCGCCCTCGGTGATCGTTTCGCAGCGGCAGATGACGCGGCCGTATGCCGGATTCTGCCTGATCAGCGCGGCCTTTTCCTCGGCGGAAAGCTGCGCAAAACGCACCCGCTTCCGCTCGTCGCAGAACTGCCCTCGCTCCTTCAGCTCAAGTCCCGCCTTCGCCAGAAGCTTCACACACTCCTCGCCGACGGCCGGCGCCGAGGACAGACCCGGGCTCTTCATACCGCAAAGGTCGATAAAGCCCGGCGCGGATTCCTGAATGATGAAATCACCGTAATCTGTATTCGCGCGCACGCCGGCGAAATTGCGGATGTTCGCGCGCAGATTGACGCCGGGGACACTCTTCCGGGCCGTCGCTGCGACAAAATCCAGCCCCTCGGCCGTCGTCGCATTGTTGTCGGGCTCGACCGGCACCGCATTCGGTCCGACGATGATATTCCCGTGCACGGTGGGCGAAACCAGAACGCCCTTGCCCGCCTTGGACGGGCATTGGAAGATAACGCGGGAAACAGTGCCTCCCTCGGATTTATCCAGCAGATAATATTCACCGCGGTTGGGCGTGGTCTTAAACAGCGGCGCAGCGACCATATTGTGCAGCTCCTCCGCGCCGAGACCCGCCGCATTGACGACATAGCGCGCCCGGACGTCACCCTTCGCGGTGTGAAGTGTCCAGCCCTCGCCCGGCTCGAGCCCGACGACCTTCGTGCTGCGCATAAAGACCGCGCCGTTTCTGACCGCGGTCTCGGCCATCGCCAGAGTATATTCCCAAGGATTGATGACGCCGGTATGCACGCAGTAAAGCGCCCCTACGACCTCCGAACTCAGGTTCGGCTCCAGTGCACGGGCCTCATCACCGTCGATGACGCGCAGGTCCTTGACGCCGTTTGCGACGCCGCGCTCGTAGAGCATGCGCACATGCTCCATCTCCTGCTCGCTGAAGGCCAGCACGAAGCCGCCGCAGATATTGTGCTCGACATCCAGCTTCCGGCAGATTTCGAGCGCCAGCTCGTGACCGCGCACGTTCATGCGCGCCATCAGTGTGCCGGGCTCCGGATCGTAGCCCGCATGCAGAATTCCGCTGTTTGCGCGCGTCGTCACCATAGCGGGGTCGTTCTCGGCCTCGATGATAACGGTCTTAAGCTCATAGCGGGAAAGCATATAAGCCGTGGCCGCGCCGATCACGCCGCAGCCGATAATCGCAATATCATACATTATGCATATACCCCCAGTCTCTGCGGACGAAGCCACGCCGCGCCCGGAAACATTTATCATATATTGAAATTCCCTCGCTGCTCACGCGGCTCTTTCCCTATTCAAATTCCCTGCACGCCTTCACGGCCTTCTGCCAGCCTGCGTACAGCCGCTCCGCGTCATTCTCCTGCATCGCAGGCGAAAACTCACGGTCAAGCGTCCAGCCGCGGCGGATGCTCTCCTTGTCGGCCCAGACACCGACCGCCAGACCGGCCAGATAGGCCGCGCCCAGCGCCGTGGTCTCCCGGATGACCGGCCGGCGCACCGACACGCGGGACACGTCAGCCTGGAACTGCATCAGAACCGCATCGGCCGAGGCGCCGCCGTCCACCTTGAGCTCCGTAATGGGCAGCCCCGTGTCGGCCTTCATGGCCAGGAGCACGTCATGACTCTGATAAGCGATGGCCTCCTCGGCTGCGCGGATGATATGGTTGCGGTCCGCGCCGCGGGTCAGACCGAAAATCGCGCCGCGCGCGTACATATCCCAATAGGGCGCGCCCAGACCCGTAAAGGAGGGCACGATGTAGACGCCGCCGTTGTCCTTCACCTTGCTTGCGAAGTATTCGGCGTCGCGGCTTTCGCGCAGAAGGCCCAGGCCGTCGCGCAGCCACTGGATGACGGCGCCGCCCACAAAGACGGAGCCTTCCAGCGCGTACTCAACCTGCTCGCCCAGGGCCACAGCCACGGTAGAAGCCAGACCGTTTTGACTGTCGTAGATGCGGCTGCCGGTGTTCATCAGCATGAAGCAGCCGGTTCCGTAGGTATTCTTGACGCTGCCGGGCTCAAAGCAGGTCTGGCCGAAAAGGGCCGCCTGCTGGTCACCGGCGCTGCCGCAGATGGGCACCTCCGTGCCCGAAAGATTTACATAGCCGTAGATTTCGCTGCAGCCGACGACCTTGGGCAGCATGGCCTTCGGGATGCGAAGCGCCGCCAGAAGCTCCTCGTCCCAGCAGAGCTCATGAATATTATAAAGCATGGTGCGGGAGGCGTTGGTCATGTCGGTGACGTGTGCGCGCCCGCCGGTCAGCTTGTAGATCAGCCAGCTGTCCACGGTGCCGAAGCAGAGCTCGCCCCTTTCGGCGCGCTCCTGCGCGCCCTCCACGTGGTCCAGGATCCAGCGGATCTTGGTGGCGGAGTAATAGGCGTCCGGCTTCAGACCGGTCTTCTGACGGATGCGCTCCTCGGGCATGCGCTCGGTCAGCTCCTCCACCAGCGGCGCGGTGCGGCGGCACTGCCAGACGATGGCGTTATAGAGGGGACGGCCCGTGGCCCGTTCCCAGACGACGGCCGTTTCGCGCTGATTGGTGATGCCGATGCCGGCCACCTCCTTCGGCTCAATGCCGGCGCGCGCCAGCACCTCCACCATCACGCTGTACTGGCTGCTCCAGATCTCCAGCGGGTCGTGCTCGACCCAGCCGGGCTGGGGATAAATCTGCGTAAATTCCTTCTGCGAAACACCGACAATATGCTGCTCCTCATCAAAAAGGATGGCACGGCAGGAAGTGGTTCCTTCGTCCAGGGCGATTAAATAGCGCATGAGGCTTCTCCTTTTCAAAATATCACGGTCTGTTCAGTCTGTTTATTGTAGCACCTTTTCAGGGTGCGGGCAAATCTTTTTACGCCTCGTTTCCGGTGCGGCGCGCTTCAGGCTCAGCCACGATGCGGTCGTACCCGGGCTCATCCAAGGGGCAGAACCGGAGATTTTTCTTCTTTTTCCCGTCCATAGCGGGCTCCATCACGAGGATATCTTCCCGTTTATTATACCCGTTCGCCCGGACCCTTGCAAGCCGAAATTGCAGGAAGTACTTGACGGGAAAAGGGCTCCGGAGCATAATAATGTCGCCATCGCAGCACTGAAAGGATCATTCACATGACATATCCCGATTTTGATACCGTCGCCTCGCCCCGCGCCGGGCAGTGGTACTCCTACTCGCCCGAAGGCGCCGTCGCCGCGGACGGAAGTCCCTGGTATTGCCTCATCCGTCCCGGCCGCTCCGGGCGGCTCGTCCTGGAGCTTCAGGGCGGAGGTGTCTCCGTAAACGCATATACGGCTGCACGTCCGCGCCGCAGCACCCCCGGCGAGCATTTCTACCGCGACCGCGTGATGGCCGCCGAGGCAAACGCTCCGCAGGGCCTCGGCAGCCGCCGGCTCAATAACCCCTTCCGGAACGATACCGTCATCTTCATCCCCTGCGCCAACGGCGACTTTCACGCCGGTGCCGGCGATTTTCCCTACACGGACGAGGAAGGAAATGCGTCGCTTTGTCGCCACTACGGCTATCTGAACTTTGAAGCCGCGCTGCGGAAGGCGCACGAGCTGATCCCCGCGCCCAAAAGGCTCATCGTTTGCGGCTCCTCCGCCGGAGGCTTCGGCGCAGCCCTGCTCTGCGAAAGCGCACTCGCCTGCTTTCCCGAAAGCCCCGCCGTTCTCCTGGTGGACTGCGCCATCGTGCACGGCGACTGGCCCGCCATCGCCCGCGAGGTCTGGCACAGCCCCGAGCACGTCGCAGCCCAGCTCCACAGCGACGACCTGACCGCGGACTGCCTCCGCTCTCTGGCCGCCCGCTGCCCGAGCCGCCTCAAACTCCTGCTCATTGCCTCCGCCCACGACGGCACCCTGTCCGGCTACGAAAGCTTCATGGCCGGCGGGCCCTACCTGAACAACACCGAGACCGGCCGGGCCTACTGCCGTATGCTTGCGCAGGAGCTGCCCGCGCTCCGCGAAGACCTTCCCTCGCTCAGCCTCTTCGTCTTCGATGCTCCCTCCTACCGTCCCGGTCAGAAGACCAACGGCCTCTCCCGCCACTGCCTGCTCTATACACCCGGCTTTTTCACCGTAAAAAGCGGTTCGCTCCGCTGTGTGAAGTGGGTGCGCCGCTGCCTGCGGGGAAAGATCCTTCAGACAGGCCTGGAGCTGCTGCAGGAATAAACGCACAAACCCCGTCACAAAAAAAGGCAAAGGATTTCCCTACGGGTCGATAAGGAAGTTTTTTGAAATGTGGATTTTGTACGGCAAAATCCGATGCTCGTTAAGTATTAAGACAAATCAGAATTTATCAAATAATCTAATAGACACATATTGTCTACTTATACCACGGCATTTCTCGCTTTGTGTCGCGGTATTTTTATAGATATTCCGATATAATAACCGATGAAAGGAGGTATACACAAATGAGCCAAAGGAAAATTGGAGAATTTCTAAAACAACTACGAAAAGAAAAAGGGTTAACCCAAGAACAATTGGCAGAGCATTTCTATGTTTCATCTCGATCTGTATCTCGATGGGAAACAGGTGTTTCCCCAAGTTAAAGAAACTG
>JAZRWR010000038.1:0-12841 GCA_045599825.1 Bianqueaceae bacterium
AGGTCCTCGTCCGGCTCCCCGCCGATGGTGATTTCGTTGGAAAGGCCCCAGCAGACGATGGAGGGATGGTTGATGTTCTGCATCACCAGCTCCTTCATCTGACTGATCTCATTGGCCGCACCGTTTTCCAGCTTCTGGGAAATAAAGGGAATTTCAGCCCAGACGACGATGCCTTCGCGGTCGCAGAGCTCGTAGAAATATTCATCATGCTGATAGTGGGCCAGACGAACGGTATTGGCGCCGACCTCGCGGATGAGCGCCATATCCTCCTCGTGCTCCTCTCGGCCGATGGCCCATCCTTTGTCGCGCCTGTCCTGATGTCGGCAGACGCCGCGCAGCGGATAGCTCTCTCCGTTCAGGAAGAAGCCCTTTTCAGAGTCGACCGAGAACTCGCGCACACCGAAGAAGGTCGAGACGCGGTCCATCTCTTCGTTACCGTCGTAAAGAACGGCTGTCGCCTTATAGAGATAGGGGTCCTTTGTACCGTTCCAGCGCCGCGCCCCGGGGATGTTCACGGCGAAGAGAATTTCGCCGGCTCCTTCGTTCAGGTCAACCCGGCGGTCTTCGGGTGCGTTGTCGCCCTCAATGCGCAGGCGGATATTCTGACCGACATGGCCGTTGTCCGTATAGACGCGCACCGACACACGGGCGTTTTCGCCTTCCGGCTCCGCCGACACAACGATGCCGGGCGCGCCGTAATAGTCCAGGTCGAAGTGGCTGCGGGAGACACGGATCATCCTGACATCGCGGTAGATTCCGCCGAAGAAGGTAAAGTCCGCAAACTGCGGATAGACGCAGTCGTTCGCGGAGTTGTCCGCGCTTACCAGAAGCTCGTTGACCTCGCCGGCCGGCTTCAGATAGCTCGTGATATTGAAGCGGAAGCGGGAGAAACCACCTTCGTGGCAGGCCACATTCTCACCGTTCAGATAGACCTTGGCGATGCTGTTTACGCCTGCGAAATCCAGGAAAATAAGGTCAGAGCCCATGTTTACCGGGGTGACCAGCTCGCGGCGATACCAGCACAGGCCGCGGTAGTAGTCGCCTCCGCCATCCTGGCCGTCCAGATTATTCCAGGTATGAGGCAGGGTCACGGCCGCAGCTTTTTCCAGGTCGAAGCCCTTCGGGCCCACGTCCTCGCGGATAAAGCTCCAGCCGTCATTCAGCGACAAAACAGTTCTCATAGGAAAATAGCTCCTTTCGATATCCCATCTACTTCCGGCAGTTTGCCCTCAGCGCTTATTCCTGCGTTTCAGCCGCCTCGCGCTTGGTGCGGAGAGCCTCTTCGACCTCTTCTACGGTCTTCTTATCCAGGTTATAGATAAACTTAAGGGATACGAACATAACGATCATGCCGACCAGATAGATTCCGGGCACCAGATAACGGATGCCGAGCGCCGTGGAAGCCGCCTGTGCAGCACCCAGCGATTCATCGTAGCCGACCGCTACCATCAGCAGAAGCACCAGAGACGGGCCGAGACCCTGTGCAATCTTACGCCCCATCGAGTAGGTGGCGTAGATAGTGCCCTCGCTGCGGTTGCCGAATTTGTACTCATTATAGTCGATTACATCGGATACCATGGCCCAGCCGACCAGCGTATAGGCCGCATAGGAAACCGTCAGCAGCACATTGCAGACCAGGAAAATCGCCATGCCCTTGCCGTCCGGAGAAATGGGCAGAATGAACATCAGGGCAGCCATCACGATACCGAGAATCATCGTATAGGCGCTGACCTCCTGCTTGCCGTATTTCTTGACCAGCTTGGTCAGGAAGGGCATCAGGAAGAACATGGGCAGGAAGGCAATCAGACTCAGCAGGCCGGACAGCTGCGCGTTCTGGAAATAAGCCTGGAACAGAACCGTGGTTGCCGTGGAAATACCGGTAAAGCAAATCAGGGAGAAGATAGCCGCCAGCGTAACACCCACAGCAGAACGGTTCCGGAAGAACGAGGAAATGGCCTGGAACCAGTTGACCTTCTCCGCTTCCTCCTTGACCGGGCGGACACGCTCGACGGTGAACTTCGTGCAGAAAATGAAGGCCAGAAGACCGATAGCACCCAGAACCAGGGCGACGGGGAACATGCGGGCGCCCAGGAACGCATTGGCGTCTTCCTTGTTTCCGCCTTCATAAAGCAGCATAGGAAGAATCACGTTGATCGGAATCTGAGCGGCGAACGAGCCGATGGTCCGCCACATGGACAGGGCGGAGCGTTCCTCAGCCTTGTCGGTGATGACCGCGTTCAGGGTTCCGTAGGGAACATTGGCAATCGTATAGCAAAGATCCCAGCAAAGGTAGCCGAAGACGCAAAGCGCGATGCGGCACCAATAGGCTGCGTTGGGCGCGATTTCCGGCAGAGGCAGGAAGCAGAGTGCAGCCGCCGCGACAAGGCCGATGCCGCCGCCCAGGATGAAGCGGCGATACTTGCTGCCGTACTTGTCGGGCTTCGCATTATCAAGAATGCCGCCCATCAGCGGGTCATTGATGGCATCCCAGATCTTCAGAAGAATCAGGATCAGCGCAAAGTGTGTGGCCTTGATACCCATATACTGGGTGTAGAACATAGTGAAAAAGGTGCCTGCCAGCGCAAAGCTGGTATTACAGCCGAAATCGCCGGCTGCATAGGACAGTTTGTCCATCATTCCGAAGGGACGTACTTCATTGTCTCTTTTCATAAGCAATCTCCTTTATATTAAATTCACGTTCCGGGGTTTACCCCTCTTTAATTAATAAAAGTGTATCAATGAATTGCGCTCCTGTCAATATGAAGTAAGAGCTTACGAATGCCATTTTTTTGTAGCCGCTCATGCGGCGGGGGTGTTTTTCGGACAAAGAAAAACCGGCAGCAAAAGCGAGTGCTGCCGGTTCGAATTGCTTTTTATACGTATTCCAGGGTGGTGCCGGCGCCTACGGCGGGGGTAATCTTGGAAACGTCTACCTTCGCGAAGGAATCGCTGTCAGCAAAGACAACGAAGTCGGGATGCTGCTTCATGATGGTAGCGGGGATAAGGTTGGTGACATAATCGGTCTCCAGGGTCTTCTGGATCGCGTCGGCCTTGCAGGCGTAGGGAACGCAGGAGACGATCTGCTTGCAGCGCAGGATCTGGAAAACGGTCATGGACGCGGCCTGCGTCGGAACATCGTCCGGAGTGGCGAACCAACCCTCACGGACCTGCTGAGCCTTGCAGGTGTCGTTCAGGTTAACGATATGGTAAGCTTCGGTGGTGTAGAAGTTGGCGGGAGGATCGTTGAAGGCGATGTGAGCGTTCTCGCCGATGCCGATCAGACCGATATCAACTTCCTTCTCGCGCAGCTTCTTGGTGAGGAATTCGATGTTTTCGGGGGTGCCGTCAACCAGGTAGGCAGCCTTCAGGTTGATCTGGCTGATGAAACGCTCCTTCAGGTATTTACGGAAGGAAGCGATGTGGGTCTCGGGCAGATTGACATATTCGTCCAGGTGGAACATTTCGACCTTGGACCAGTCAATGTCCTTTTTGATGAGGCACTTCAGGGTATCAAACTGAGAAGCGCCGGTGGAAAGAATAATGCGGGCCTCACCCTTTTCGGCGATGATGGCGTTCAGTTCGTTCGCGATGAACTCAGCTGCGGCTTCGCCGAGGGTATACTGGTCTTTGCTGACAAAAACTTTCATTGTTTTTCTCCTTTTCCAATTTAATTATATCTCGGCGTATCGCCAAAATAATAATCCGTATCTACCAGGTCCTTGACCTTGATCTCGCTGCCGGTGCGGATGCTTTCGGCGGCGCAGATGCCGATCATGATGGACATGGTGCCTTCACGCGTGGTGGCGCACTGATGCAGGGGGTCGTCGGTACGGCCGTGGTCAATACCGCGGAAGAGCATGTTGAGCATGCGGCGGTCGCCGCCGCCGTGAGCCGTCGTGTCCTTGGGGACAGAGTAGGTCAGCATATCACCGTCACGGGTGAATACGCGGATTTCGTTGTTGGGGCTCTGTGAAAGGACGCCGTTGTCAAACACCTGGGCCTCCAGGCGGCCGTTCGTACCGGTAATGGTGAGCTTCCAGCCCTCATAGGGCGCGTAGGCGATGAGAGAATAAGTCATGAGTGCGCCGCGGTTGTATTTGACGGCCAGCGACATGGTGTCGTAAATGTTGATGGAGGAATCGAAGAGGCAGCGGTCACGGTAGTAGCCGTCGACATCCTCGGTGCCGAAGTAGAGGTCCTTGATATCGGGCGCCTCGGCATCGGGGAAGGCAAGCGCGCAGGTGTCCTTGTACTTGCACTGGGTGCAGCGGACGCCGTGGTCCTCCTTGCGGTCCTTGCCGTAGTAAGAGAGGCTGCCGTTCGCGTAGACCGCGATGGGATCCTGATCGATCAGCCAGTTGACGATATCGAAGTGGTGAGTGGACTTATGCACCAGCAGACTTCCGGAGTTCTCCAGATAGCGGTGCCAGCGGCGGAAATAGTCGGCGCCGTGCGAGGTGTCGAGCATCCACTCCATGTTGACGTGCAGGACCTCACCGATGATGCCGCTCTGCATGACTTCCTTGATCTTGGCCTGATAGGGCGCGAAACGGAGGTTGAAGGTGACGCGGACGTGCTTGCCGGTGCGGCGCTCGGCGTCCAGAATTTCGCGGCACTTGTCGGCCTGCATGGTCAGAGGCTTTTCGCAGATGACGTTGTAGCCCTTATCCATGGCGCGGACGCAGTACTCATTATGATAGCGGTCGATGGTGGTGACGATGACCTCGTCGGGATGGAGCTCGTCCAGCATTTTGTCAAAATCGGTATAAACCGGAATGTCGTAAGGCATCTGGGATACCGAATAGGAGGCACGCTTGGGATTCACATCGCAGACGCCGATGACTCTGGCGCAATCCTGATAGTACTCGGTCAGATTCTTCAGATACATCCAGGTTCCGCGGTAGCCCGTACCAACCAGACAGTATGTTTTCATTTCTGTAACCTTTCTTCGTTGAAGTTCTTAAAAACCGAAACTATTTTAGTGCTGCTTGAAGTAAAAGTCAAGCCGATTCGTGCAGTTTAAACGTCTTATTCTCCCTGACCCTCGGGGGCGGATACGGAAGCCTTTTCGTCGGCACTGCTTTGACTGTAGCGATTGAAAATGGCCTGGCGCTCCGCTTCGTAATCGTAATCGTCAAAGCTCTCCTCCTCCAGCTCCTTATCCTCGTCCGGCATGTACTTGCGGAAAACCTTTTCCAGAAGCGCGGACTTAAAATAAAAGGAGAGGCCCGGCAGCAGAATAATCAGCACGGTGAGAAAAACCGAGCCGAAGACCGCAGCGGCTAAGATCAGAACGCACAGAGCCGTGATGGGCAGATGCTTGACGGACATGATAAAGCCGAGCCTAAGATAATCCCGGATCCGCAGCTCAAAGCGCGCCAGCAATGGGAAAATGTAGGTGTAGAGCATCAGCCCCACCAGCACGAACATGAACTGGAAAATCAGGAGCACGATGACCACCGGACCGAAAAGGGAGAGGTTCAGAAGCTCCACGTAGCCCAGAAACAGAAGCACACCCAGATACAGGCCCAGAATGGCCGAAAGCAGAATGCCTTTTTTGTAGTTTTCCGCGTAGCAGCGGAAGAATTCCTTAAAAAGATAGGTGTCCACCTCGCGCTGGCGTCGGTTCATGACATAGAAGGCCGCCGTGGTGGCCGGTCCGATGTGCAGAATGACCGCGATAAGCGCCAACAGCCCCCATACCGTGACCAGAAGATCGGTCGCCCACAGGGCCAGAGCGATATAAAGGGCCAGACCGCTTGAGAGCACCCAAAGAAGACTCACCAGCATCACATCGAACAGGAAGCTGCCGAAGCGCATGAAGGGCCCGTCAAGAGCTAATAATTTGTTGCTTGCCATAGAGGTTCCTTACTTGGTCATGAACAGGATGCCCAGCGTGCCGGGACCGCAATGCGAGGAAATGGTGCAGCCGGCATCGGTCTCAAGGACCTCGTCGAACTTCATGTATTTTGCAATTTCCGCGCGGACGAGCTTCGCGTATTTGGCGTCCATGGACGAATGCGTGATAAAGATGCGCTTGGTGCAGATATCGCTGCGGCCCTGCAGCTTGTCGCGCACGTAGACCGCAAGCGCCTTTTCAAGCGGGCCGCGGTACTTCTTGCCGACACTCATGCTGCCGTCGGCGGTGTTGACCTCGATTTCCGGCTTCAGGTTCAGCACATTGGCGCCGAACATGGCCAGGGCCGAGCAGCGGCCGCCCTTGTAGAGGTACTCGAGGGTGTCGATAACGAAGCTGGCCCGGCAGTTTTCGCGGATTTCGGGCACGGCGGCAAGGATCTCCTCCACGCTCTGCCCGGCTCGCACGCGGTCGGCGATTTCAAGCACCATCAGACCGCTTCCGGTCGAAAGGCTGCCGCTGTCAACCGGATGAATGTGTCCGTTCTCTTCCGCCGCCATCAGGCAGTTCTGATAGCAGGAGGACAGACCGGAGCCGAGATTGACATGGATGATCTCATAGCCCTCCTCCAGATAGGGGGCGAAGTAATCAAGGTATTCCTGCATATTGACCGCGGAGGTCTTGGGCAGCACGCCGCCCGCCTCCTTGATCTCAAAAATCTTCTCCGGCTTGATGTCGATTCCGTCGCGGAAATCGCCCTCCGGAAAAACAACATGCAGCGGAATAATGACAATGCCGAAGCGCTCCGCCAATTCGGCACCCAGATCACAGGTGCTGTCAGCGGAAACCAAAATTTTCTGACTCATATATGTCTCCTTACTCCGATTTCGGGCCTGCGTAGCGGATGCTCTGATAACGGGGCAGCAGCTCGTCAAGCTCCTCATCTTTTAATTTGAACGCGCTCTCCTCCGGCGTATCACTGGGCAGGACGGCCTTGCCCATTTGCGGGCGCAGCTTCTGAAAATACCGCAGCCGGATTCGCTCCGCTTCACTTAGATTTTTTTGCGCAAATAAAATCATACGGGACGCGCGCGCCGGTTTTTCCAGCCGCTCGTCGATTTCGTCGATCTCTTCTTTTTCCTTCTCCAGCTCGGCTGCCATGCGGCCGCGTTCGTAGAAATAGCGATAGACGCGGATGACCGCGATCACCAGGATCGCCAGGACGGCCAGCACGATCAGGGCCGCGAACACATAGCCGCTCACCTCCGCGAAACGGCTGGCCGTGCCCGGCTCAAGCGGCTCGGATGCGGAGGATTCTTCTTCGGCAAGACTCTCGAAAACCTGGGGGAAGCTGCCGCCACCGTCAGGCGCGGTGCTGTTGATGAGGCTCATCAGAAAGTTGAAAAGCCACAAAAAGCCGTAGAGAAGCACTGTTGAGATCAGGCCGCGGCTAACCGCGCCGTCCCAGGGAATGAGCAGAAGCAGCTCCACCAGAACACACAGCCCGGCCAGGGCAACGGCAAAGAGGCGGCTGTTGAAGCGCTTGATGCGCCTAACCGGCTGGTCAAAGGCCACCTGATTCTGCAGGAACAGATTGTAATCGATCTTGCTTTCATGCAGCAGCAGCAGATAACTGAAGCAATAGAATAATGATACCACAAAAACGACTGTTTTAAAATAGGCGCAGTCACGTTTCTCGCACAAAAACCACATCAGCGTGAAAAGCGCCATGCCGGCGATCAGACCGGTGACCGACTCTTTTTCGCTGGAGGCACCGCGGACAAAACGCAGATAAATGCCCACTCCAAAGGCAAAGGCCGCAAAAATACCGTAGACGACGCGGATGAAGGGGTCCCTCGTCAGAAAAATCAATCCGAAGGGCGCTGCCAAAAGCACGAAGAAAAACAGGAAGAAGCGGACCTTAAAGTTGATCAGGATGATCCAGAAGGCGACCAGCGCGAAGCTCAGGTCGATCCACGCCTCGGCCGGCGTGCAGCCGTGCATCGCGTGAAAAAAGCTGACCAGAGCCGCTGCCGCCAGGAAAGTCAGGAAGAGCCCGAGCGTATCCACGGCAAGAGGACGCCGATAAAGCGAATCTCCCGTCTTTACTTTTATTTCTTTCATGAACGCATTCCTTTCAGCCGGGGAAACTTACGTTTTTAAACCACCCAGAAAAAGAAACCGGGCAGAGTACCGCGCCAGCCGCCGGGCTCAAAATAGGGATCACTGTTTTCCGCCACCGTAACGGGCATGATCCACATCGCCGTGGCCGAGACCTCGCGAAGAGCCTCAAAGGCCTCGCGCACGCCCTGACGGTAGGCGGGCGTCACCAGCACATATTGAGTGTTGGCACCGGCCGAGAGGGCCGCCCGGCTCAGCTCATCCGTAACGGAGCCCTCCTCATGCTCGGCGTCGATTCGGGCCGCCGCCGTCAGGATGGTATAGATGTGGTCCTCGCCGCAGCCGGCGTCCACCGAGACCGCACCGCCGTCCAGGCTGTCCGCGCCGTTCGACCAGAAGGACACGGGAATGCCGGCCTGCTCGTAGAGCGAGGCCAGCGTAACCGCGATGCGCAGACCCTGCTCGTAGACGACAGGATCGTAGTAGCGCGTCGCCTTGTCCATGCCGAGGATCAGGCGGACGTTCTGCGAAACCGTAGTTTCATGCATATTGACCTTCCACTCCATACTGCGGGCGGAGGCCTTGAAATTGATGTTTTTGAGAGAATCGGAGGGGGCATAGTCACGGATGCCCTTGAAAAGATAGGGGTCCTCCAGGCTGAAACGGCGGGCGACGATGTCGCCGGTCAGCTGCTCGTAGGAGAGCTCAAATTCGTCCGCGTTCAAAAGACGCGGGTAGACCGTGACCGTGCCGGGGCCGGCCGGATATTCCTTCGAGAAGGTCTCGGAGAGGAAAAGATCGTGGCTGACCAGGGTAACATCGGTAATCTGATACACGCCGCGGCTCGGAAGCTTAAAGGAGCGCTTGCGGCGGATACGGTGCCGGTTGGCGATACTGAACATGTCGCTTTGGTAAACCGCCGGACGGCCGTTTGCGCTCAGCTTGAACTTGAAGTAGACCCAGGGAAGCGGCAGCCACTTGTCGTTGATGAGGGTCTCCTCAACCTCGATTGCTTCACCTTCAAAGATGCAGCGGTCCCGGCCCAGACCGATTTCGGGCTCCAGCCCCCGCGCCCACAGGCGCCGGTACAGGAAGCGCTGCAAGAGGAAAAACAAGCCCGCCGCAGCCAGAATGACGATAATGGTCATGGAAAATTAAGCCTTTCGAAGGTTCCGGACTGTGGACCAGTCCTCTGTGGGGACCTCCACCTCCTTCAGAATGGCCTCCAGCAGGGAGACGACCTGATTCTGACGGGTCTTGAGGCTGCCGCGCAGCATGATGCGGTGAGCGAGCACCGGCACACACAGCTCCTTGATGTCATCCGGCAGGATGAAGCCGCGGCCGCGGATGGCCGCCAGGGCCTGGGCCGCGCGCAAAAGGGCGATATTGCCGCGGTTGCCCGCGCCCATCAAAACATTGTCACTCTCACGGGTCTTCTCGCAGATTTCCGCAGAATACGCCGCCAGATCGGGGTGCACATAGACCTTGCGGACCAGCTCCTGCATCTCGACCACTTCCTCCTGCGTGCAGACGGGACGGACCTCTTCAAGCGGCTGCCCGGCGATGAAGCGGTTCAGGATCTCGACAGTCTGTTCCCTGTCTGTGTAACCGAGAGAAAGTTTCATCAGAAAGCGATCCAACTGAGCTTCGGGCAGGGGGAAGGTACCCTGAGTTTCAATGGGGTTCTGCGTTGCGATGACGAAGAAGGGACGGGAAAGCGGATAGGTAACGCCGTCCACCGTGATCTGACGCTCCTCCATGCTCTCCAACAGAGAGGACTGGGTACGGGGCGTTGCGCGGTTGATCTCATCGGCCAGCAGAATATTGGTAAAGAGCGCACCGGGACGGAAGACGAACTCGCCCTCCTTCTGGTTGTAGAAATTGATGCCGATCAGGTCATTCGGCAGAAGGTCGGGCGTGAACTGAATACGCTTGAAATCCGTATCCAGCGAGCGCGCCAAAGCCTTGGCCAGCATGGTCTTTCCGGTACCGGGCACATCCTCCAGAAGCACATGCCCCTGCGCCAGAACGGACGCAAGAACAAGCTCGATGATACGGTCTTTCCCGACGATCACGGAAGCCATATTATCCGAAAGCGCCTTGCACTTTGCCTGCAGCTGCTCAATTGTCATACGAAAACCTCTTCTTTTTATTATATAGACAGTCTATCACGGCAAGTATACATTTTGCCTAAGCGTTTGTCAATCACGGGACGTTCCGCTTCCGGAACACGCCATTTTTGAGTAAGTTCTTCCCCAATGAAGGTGTGCTGTCGGTATATGACGACAGCGCGATGCGTAATTTACAACCATTGGAGTAACATGGCAATACGAAAATGGAATTATCTGCGCAAGCATCGCCTTTGCTAGAGCACAACGGCACTTGTTGGGATAGTCCCAAGCCCATACCGCTGTTTATCTTCCGCGCAAACGGTTGCGTTTGCAACTATTCCCTCATCCTATCATTGCGCCCTATTTGCAGAATGATTCTCGATCGTTGATAAAACGATATCTGAATTATGTCTTCTCGCTGGAGTTTTCCTTCAAGTGCATCCTCATCGGCAAAGACAAGATAGTTTTTCGTAAGGACATCATCATCAAAATATAAATTGGTATAACTAATCTTCCAAAAAAAATCGAGATGTCCTTCTCCCAGCGCGCCCGCAAATACTACTTTTTTTTCCCTTGGCCCTTCAATTATATCGATAATCAGTCTTACTCCTAAGACAACTTTATAAACAAAAAATATAGACCCCATAAGTGCAAGTACAATAAGCAGAAAGTTATGTTCGATAATGCACAATCCGGCAAAAAGACTTAAAATCAATAGGCTTAAAATTGCTTCAATGATAATTAAAAGATGCTTTTTCATACTACTCCAACATTTTTCCAATGGAAGTCGATGTTATTGTTGAATAAATGCCAGCTCGAAACACCCAAAAACGCTTTTCCACTTGCTCAATTGGATTGACTAGGAGCGTTTTCAAATTTGTATTTACGTTCTTCTGAGAATTCTGATAAAACTCGTCCCTCAAATAAGCCTTTTTCGCGTCACGGCTCATATTATTTATCTGGTTAACTTTTAATTGAGCCCTGATTTTCCCTATACCATATCCAGCGCCATTTGCAACTGCACCCTTTAACGCACTTTTTCCAAGATCGAGCACATTTGATATTTCTCCACGAATTAAATCGCCCGCAATATTACCTGCTGCACCCACAGCTAACGCCCCAATTAGGCCGCCTCCAGGAATCGCGGCTATTGCGCCACTAACACCCGATGCAAGATAATCTTTCACAGATGATGTAGGTTGAAAAACATTCTCTTCTTCTGCTTTAATATTTCCTACGATATCGGAGACATACTGAGCAATTATACTAGCAACAAAACCAATCGCAATGCATGTCAGCCAGCACTCGCCGCCAGAATCCACTCTGCAAATCGGATTATTATCACAATAGGCATACAGATTTTTATCGGTCAGCCCCATAGGAGTTGCTGCAAGGATAGCTACTGTATCTGGCGATATAAACCTACCAACCTCAGGATCGTAGTACCTGCTGGATACATAATACAGTCCCGTCTCGGTTGGACTTCGTTATGTACCCCGCAGTTGAAAGGCGTGAAAATAGGCTTTTTTTCTCAGCTGCCCAAGAGCTCCAACGGAGTGTCAGGGGCCGAAGCCCCTGACAAGCAGAATCGTGCCGTCATGATTCGTTGCTTGCGGATTAAGTTCGGCAAGCATCGCCTTTGTGTCCACACAAAGACACTTGTTGGGATAGTCCCAAGCCCATAATTATTCGCTCTATGAAGTGTCAATGAACATAAATCACTGCTTTTCTATTTTATTTTGACATTCGAGCGCATGGCATTCCTCAAGGTCAATAGTACGTATTTTCTTCCCGACATCTTCCTGTGCAAATTGCAGGTACGATACAGCATCTTTGGAATATTCTGTTATTTCCATAGTTAACAATTTTTCATTTAAAAATGCATTATGAATTATACACACATCATGGTGATTTGGATTTACTAGATTGTCTTGTATTTCACATATACTTTTAAATTCTTCATCAAGAATAAAATACTTTTTTCGAACAAGTCCAAGCAAAAATAGGTTATTGCCTATTTCAAAGAAATGGCATGCATCAGCACTTGCCTTGAAAAATTGAATAATCGTTCCGGTTGTAATATCAATTTTTTGAATCCCATGGTTTTCGAAAAAGCAAAAAATATAGTTTTGCTGGGAGAGATATACCTCTCTTGCGTGACAAGTTTTAATGTGCCATAACAATTCACCTGTTTTTATGTGAAAGCAAAACAACCCTTTTTCCCAAGATTGAACAAAAAAGCAAGAATCCGAAACAGTAATACCATACTGCTCCTGATATGGTTCAAATTTCACATTTTTCCCCAAAAAAACTGTCCAACTGTCATCATTTTTATGAAAAGTAATTGAATTATCTTTATATCGAATTTGAGTACTTTCAATTTGAGAAATGCTATAATGACAATCAAACCCTATATATGGCCAATGAATAACATCCATAATAATCCTACTCCTAAAATAAAACATTAAATCCGTATTGTTTCGCTAGGCTTTTAGCAAGTTCAAAAGCACCTTGCGTAGTTGGATTACCTGCAAAAAATGATGACCACGCCTTATTGTAAGCGTAACTAAAAGAACGATGAGTAGAAGAATCAACCCATGCTCCATATATAGCTTGCTGATTATCAATTCCTAGACTAGAAAAGTTCTTTGAGAATTTCTTTGGGAAAACATGATGAGCATCCATTCCTTTGCCAGTTAAACCAGTTTCTTTTTGAAGCTTTGCTCTAAAAGAGCACTTATTATGGACCAAT
>JAZRWR010000039.1:0-25434 GCA_045599825.1 Bianqueaceae bacterium
GCAGCTTTGGGATGGGAGTCTCCCAATCAAAGGCAAAAGAAACTTGGAGTGAAGCCGGAGAGATTGGGCTCTGATTCATTCTAACACAGCGTCTTTTTTTCTTTGAGTTTTTGGTCTCACATCATTTACAAATGAACAAAACCGTGTCGGTTGAAATCGGAAAATGCTTGATATATAATGGATTTAATTACTGCGGCACTTTTCGCAAGGAGCAAAATGAGAAAAGATAAGTACACCTATATTACGCTGAGAGAGCGGCCGGAGCTTATGGATAAGGCGGCCGAGTGGTTCCACAGCAAGTGGCGCGTTCCTAAGGAGGCATATCTTGCCTGCATGGAAAGCTATCTCAGCGGGGAGACGGAATACGGCTGGTATCTGTGCCTTTGCAGAGGCCGGATCGTCGGGGGGATGGGCGTGATCGAAAACGACTTTCATGAGCGGAAGGACCTCACTCCCAATGTCTGCGCCGTTTATACGGATGAAAAGCATCGCTGCAAGGGCATTGCGGGGCGGCTGCTGAATAAGGTCGTGGAAGATCTGCGCGCAAAGGGTATCTCACCGCTTTATCTGCTGACAGACCATACAGGCTTCTATGAAAGATACGGCTGGGATTTTCTGTGCATGGTTCAGGGGGACGGAGAGCCTGACATGAGCCGCATGTACGTACACCGTTAAGAAAATGTAAGAATCATTTTTGGGGAGGATATGGCAATGGAGACCAGCTATTTTGCATTCCGTGATCCCGAAACAGGCAAAATTCTGGAGTTCATCGGTGGGCAGGAGCCGCGGGAAATCGACGAGGAATGGGCGAAGAAGCGCTTCGGAGACATCGAAGCCATTCCCTTTTTGCCAAAGGCAGACTTCACAGGGGCAAACGTTGAAAAGACCATCTGTCCCAACTGCGGCAGTCCCGTAGAAAAGGCAAACTTCTGCACGGTCTGCGGAGCAAAGCTGTAAGCGAGCGGGCAGACGGCGCAGATCATTCAGCACGAGTTCGACCGCGTAAACGGTGTGCTGATCCAATAAGCGTGGATAATATGCGAATTATCAAAAATATTTATGAGGCCGATTACGGCTGTGAGGAGCTTCAGCCCGGCGAAAGGCCGAAGGTTCTGGTGGAGCTTGTGAGCGATTCCGGCGAAACGGAAACGGTCGAGGCATATGACGATTATCTGAGTTGGAACCGGCTTGATGTCGGCAGTGTCTGGGAGGAACCGGACGAGGAGAAGCGGACGCTTTTCTTCAGGCAGAAGGAGCTTCTGGATACTTTTCTTGCAGTCGGGGCGCTGACGAAGGCGCAATATGAGTTCTCACTGAGCGGCCTGGTTGTGAAGATGGGCTTTGATTTTGATATTCTGAAGGAAAGACAGTAAATAGCGGGAGGCGTTTTTATGAAGGTGCTGCTTTTGAACGGAAGTCCGCGGGAGCGCGGAAACACGAGTATCGCTTTGGACGAGATGGTGAAGATCTTTGAGCAGAACGGGATCGAAACGGAGAAGCTTTGCGTCGGCAAGGAAAATATCCCGGGATGCAAGGCCTGTCTGGGCTGCAGAAAGCTCGGGAAATGCGTCTATGATGATATTGTCAACGTCGTTGCGGAGAAGCTTCGCGGCGCGGACGGAATGGTCATCGCGAGCCCGGTGTATTACGGCTCCGCGAACGGGACGCTGATTTCGCTGCTGGACAGACTGTTTTACAGCGTAAGCTTCAGCCTGAAGATGAAGGTCGGCGCGTCGGTTGTGGTCGCCCGGAGAGGCGGCTGCTCCGCGACCTTCGATGAACTGAACAAGTATTTTACCATCAGCGGGATGCCGCTGTGTCCGAGCCAGTACTGGAACAGCGTCCACGGGATGACGCCGGGAGAGGCAAACGAGGATGAGGAGGGCCTGCAGACGGTGCGCGCGCTGGCGAATAACATGAGCTTTCTGATGAAGTCCATCGCGCTCGGGAAGGCCGAATACGGTCTGCCGGACCTGGGCGAGCCGCGGAAGGTTACGAATTTTATTAAATCGGATGTATACTGATATGAGCCAGGATGAATGCTTGATCTGCGGGGCGGCATCAGCACCGGCATCTTCGTATCGGTGATCTCGGGCTCAACGCCGCTTACGGAAAAGCCCTTCGGACTGGCGAACCGGATGACGGCGAAGTCGCGCGAGGCGATCGGCGGGATCGGCGGGCCGCGCTGCTGCAAGCGCGACTCCTACCTTTCACTTTTGCAGGCAATCGACTTTGTGAAGGAGCATTTCGGAGTGGAGATGGAGAAGCCGGAGATCATCTGCGGTTTTTCGGCCTGCAATAATCAATGCATCGGGAAGCGCTGCCCTTTTTCGAAGGCAAATCACAAGGCTGCTTCCCAAAACGGAAAGGAATAAGTGAGGACGGATGACGGTCAAGGATATTACGCTGGTCAGTCTTTCGCGCGGCATTCTGGGGGAGCCCTTTGTCCGGCACGAGCTGGAAATCGGTCTTCGGCGTCTGGAGGCATACGGGCTTACGGTGCACTTTGCGCCGCATGCGATGAAGGGAATCAATTACCTCGGAAAGCATCCGAGGAAGCGGGCGGAGGACCTGCTTGCGGCCTTCCGCAGCGATACGGACATGATTCTCTGCGCCGTCGGCGGGGATGACACCTATCGCCTGCTGCCCTATCTGTTCGGGCACGGAGAGCTTAAGCGCGCCCTTTCGGACAAAATTTTCCTGGGCTTTTCCGACAGCACCGTGAATCATCTGATGCTGCACAAGGCAGGGCTTCGGAGCTTTTACGGGCAGGCCTTCCTGCCGGATGTCTGCGAGCTCGGCCCGGAGATGCTGCCCTACACGCGGAGCTATTTTGAAGAACTGATCCGGACCGGGCGCATCGAAAAAATCACGCCCAGCGGCTGCTGGTACAGCTCACGCGAGGATTTTTCGCCGGAGGCAGTCGGAAGTACCCTTCCGGAGCACCCGAACGGCGGCTTCGAGCTGCTGCAGGGCGCGCCCTGCTTTGAGGGTGAGATTCTGGGCGGCTGCATTGATACGATATTTGATATTTTCAACAACGAGCGCTACGCGGATTCAGCCGCGCTCTGCGCGGAATATGAGCTTTTCCCGAGTCTGAAGGATTGGCAGGGGAAGATTCTTCTGCTGGAGTCCAGCGAGGAAAAGGCCTCGCCGGAGAAGTTCCGCCGTATGGTCGGGGCGCTGAAGCGTTACGGCCTTTTTGAGCGCGTGAACGGTGTTTTGGTCGGAAAGCCCGCGGATGAGTGCTATTTTGAGGAATATAAACAGATTTTGACGGAGCTTATTGACCGGCCGCTTCTTCCTGTTCTGGTCAACCTGAACGTGGGGCATGCGGCGCCTCGCTGCATCGTACCCTTCGGCGTGAAGGCCCGGGTGGATGCCCTGAAACAGGAGATCGTCTTTGACTGGAGCAGTGTAGAATGAAAAAAGGATTTCGCGTCATGCTGGCCTTTCTGGCCATCGGACTGACGCTTTTCGGCGCCTGGAGAACACTGCGCGCCAATGCGCTTATCCCGTTTTTGCCGGAAACGCCAAAGGGCGCGGAGGGCTATACGGAGGAGGAGAAGGTCCTGGCGGCCCTTTCGCTTTCGTACTTCTGCTATGGCTGCGAGCGCGCGGAGGGCCTGTCCGGTACGGTCGGAGAGATTCTTCAGGCGCAGGATTTCGCAATCATCGAGGAGAACTACGGGCTGGTCCGCGGCAACGCCGACGATCCTTCGACAACCGCCTTCGATGTCAAGGAATTTATTCTGGGGCAGATTGCGGATTATCGTTTCCTGTGCGAGCTGAAGGATGAAAAGAGCGGCTTTTACGGTGCTGCCTTCTGCGATGACGCGCGCGAAACGGTCTGGGCCGTTTTTGCCGGGGCGGTCGACGCGAACGACATCCCCGCCTGTCTGGGCGCTGCGCTGCGTCCCGGTCTCACGGAGCAGGAGCGGCTGGCTTTTGCGCTGCTGCAGGAGATCTGTGTCCGCGAGGAGCTTACGGGAGGCGGCTACCAGCTCATTCTGAGCGGTCATTCGCTGGGCGGCGAGCTGGCGGCGCTTCTGTCCGGCGTGAGCGGGAGCCCTGCGGTGAGCGTGAACGGTGCGGTCGGTCTTGCGCTTTGTAAGCTGAACGGTATCCGCGGCGAAAAGCTGTACGCGCCGCAGATTTCGAATTATTTGACCGAGCCGCTGAAGGGGCGTCCGAGCTTCCGCAATTTCGTGCAGCGGCTGATGAAGCTTGGCCCGGACGAGCAGGCCGACTGCCATTATTTTGCCTGCAACAGCTTCAGCGAGGATGCGCACGGTGTTCTGTCCTTCGTTCAGTTTGAGGATCTGAGCCTTAGCCGGCCCATCCTGCCCCCCGAAATCGGAGAGGCACCCTACGAATACCCTGTAAATCCGTAAAATATACCTCTTGACAGTTTTGCAAAAAGGCTATAATCTTGTGTCGGAGACTGTATCTGCTGTCTCTTATATTTCCAGAGGTGTTTTGTTATGAAAATCAGGTATCTGCAAAGGTATCGGAAGTCCTGCTTTATTCATAACAAGTCCCTTGCAGTGCTGACTGAGTTTGCACTCACTATGATGTGAGGCCCGGCGGCAGTGCAAGGGACTTTTTTGTTGCTTTCACAATCTGAAGGAAGGAGCCGTCATGGCGCTCAAAATTAAGAAGAAAATTTCGCTTGCGCAGTTCATCACGGCTATCGTGGTGCTGGTCATACTGATCGTGTCCGTCATTTTCGCCGTGGTTTCGCAGACCACAACGCGGGTGCAGCGCGACACCGAATATCACGCGATCGAGGATATGAAGAAGAGCTCGGAGGTCTATTCAAAGACCATTCTCTTTGAGCTGAAGAACGGGATCAGCCTGGAAAAGGTGCTGGGCTCGGATGCCTTCACCTACATGATCCTCTTTGTGACGGACAGCGACGGCAATATCATCGCACGCAGCAATCTGGCAAAATACTCCGTCCCCGAGGACAATATTTTCGCGCATTTTGAGGGTTGTGAATATATCGGAACCAGTCCTGAGGTCATCCGCAGCTACATGAGAGGCGGCGAGGTCGCCTCCTTCAGCGTGCGCGCGGACCAGACGGATACGCTGGTGTACCGTCCCCTGGGCGATGACGGGAAGGTTCTCTTTTCCCTGCTGCATCAGGCAGATGCGGAGCGCACCTACGCAGACAGCCAACAGTACATGAAGACGGTGCGCTTTATCGGCATCGCCTATATCATGATTCTGATCGGACTGGTCATTCTGATGGGGGCCTATATCGTTTCGTCCGTGAAGCTCAGCAATATGAAGCTGGACCTCAGCAACCAGCGTGTCCGCAACGCGCAGGAGCAGGTCCGGACCTATTCGGATATCACCCGTGTCCTTTCATCCTCCTATGAGAGCGTCTACTATGTCAACCTGAGCACCGGGCAGTACCGCGAATTCACCTCGTCCTCAGCGAAGCCGGATACGCCGGTGCACATGAAGGGCGAGGATTTCTGGGGCAGCATCGTTTCGAAAATCGTCGCGCAGACGGTAGAGGAGGACAAGGATTTCGTTCTGTCCTTCTTCAACCGGAGCACGCTGCCGGAGAGCGTCCGCGAGGAGGGAAGCCGCAACATCCGCTACCGCGTCAGCCGGAACGGGTCGGAGGTGTATTACTACGCCAAGGCCTATCTTTCCGAGGCTGACGGGCAGAGCTATCTGATCGTGGGGCTGAAGAACGTCGACGCGGCGGTCGCATACGATCTGAAGCAGCTTGCCGAGAAGGACGCGGCGCTCAGACGGGTCGAGATCTACCGGAGCGCACTTCTGGACAACATGCTCTGCTGCCTGGAGGTGGACCTGTCTGCAGGCTTCGTCACGGAGGGCCCTTACGTAGCCGATGAGCAGAACGAAATGCACCGGATCGAGCTGCCGGAGCTTCGTGCGCCCATTCGCTTTGACGATCTGGTCGGCACCTGGTCCAAGCATTATCTGAGCAGCGACCTGGGCGAATATTACAAGAACAATTCCTGCGCACACCTCAGACAGGAGTACGAGGGCGGGCATCACCTGGTTGAAATGAACTACCGGGCGCGCTGGCTGGACGGAAGCATCCGCGACCTGCGCCAGAACTTCTATATGTCTCAGCGCAGCCGCGACAGCAAGATCGTCGCGCTCTGCGTTGTCTACGATATGAGCGAAAAGGTCAGCCGCGACCGTGAGATCGAGAACCTGACCGAGCAGCTGAACCAGACGCGCATCAAGATCTCGACCAGCCAGATGCAGCCGCACTTCCTCTACAACGCGCTCGGCTCCATCCGCGAAATCATTCTGGAGGATCCGCAGTACGCCTCCGATCTGGTCTGCGATTTCACGACCCACCTGCGCGCCTGTATCAAATCGATGGCGACGGACGAGCTTATCCCCTTCTCCAAGGAGGTCGAAAACATCCGCGCCTACGTCAACATCGAGAAGATGCGCTTCGGCGACCGCATGAAGGTAGAGTTCGATATCCGGACGGACGCCTTCCCGGTGGTGCCCTTAAGTATCCAGCCGCTGGTGGAAAACGCTATCCGGCACGGACTCTACCCCAAGAAGGACAGCCAGGGAATCGTAAAAATTTCTTCCTTCAGCCAGAATGGCTACAAGGTCATCGTGGTCAAGGACAACGGTGTGGGCTTCGATTACCAGAAGGTCACCCAGGAAATCAAGGAGGGACGCCGCGACTCTACCGGCATCCTTAACCTGACGCTAAGGCTCGAGAAGGTCATGAACGCCAAGGTTTATTTTGACACGAAAATCGGAGAGGGAACAACGGTTACGGTTCTGATCCCCGAGCAGAAAGATGAGGCACAGGAATGAGAGCAATTATTGTGGACGACGAGCCCTTCATGATCAAGAGCTTTATGCGTCTGAGCGACGGAATCGCGGACCTATGCGTGGTCGGTCAGCTGGACTGCGGTCTGGCTGCCATCGATTTTGTGGAGCATAATGAGGTCGAGATCGTCTTTTTGGACATCGTGATGCCCGACATCACGGGCATCGAGTGCGCCAGACGGCTGAAAGAGATCCGTCCCGACATCATCATCGTCTTCATTTCGGCCTTCGATGAATACATCCGGGAGTCGAACCGCATCGGAGGGGATTACTACATTGTCAAGCCCTACAAGCGGGAGGTGCTCGAGATGACGGTGGCGCGCATGAAGCTTCTGCAGAAGCGGCAGCGCAAGACCCTCTTCATCCAGACCTTCGGGCGTTTTTCACTGCTGCAGGACGGGGTGCCCGTCAATCTGACCGGCAAGGCGAAGGAGATCCTGGCGCTGACGGTGACGAAGCGCGGGCGGGAAATCAGTAATGAAGAGCTGTACAGCACCATCTGGGAGGACCGTCCCTACTCGAACGATGCGATGAAGGTCTACTATAATGCCCTGAAACGTCTGCGTGAGGCGCTGGCCGAGGCAGGGCTTTCGGGCCTTCTGATATCGTCTGCGCGCGGGCAGCGGGTCAACACGGAGATGTTTGACTGCGATTACTACAATCTGCTGGACTCCAATATGTCCGAGCTGGACAAGTTTGAAGGCGAATTCATGTCGGAATATTCCTGGGGTGAATACATTCTGGGCGATATTCTGGAATGGTACAGCCGCAAGGAAAATTGAATCATACGAAGAAGCCCCCGGAGCGATGAGCTTTCCGGGGGCTTCTTTCGTGCTTGAGAGGATTATTTCTGATAGTGTGCGGTGCCGAAGAATACCTGGTCAAAGAAGGCACGGGTCGTGTCCTCGCCCAGGACAGAGACGAAGAAGCTGGTGGAGATGCCGCCCTCGTCGATCAGACGGTCGCTGTAGGCCTTGATGCGGGCGACCTTCGCGGGAACCTCGCTTTCCTCCAGCAGGCGGTAGGTGCCCGTCTGCTTCATGTAGGTGGTGACAGCGTCGTTCAGAAGTCCACGGATGCGCGCATCCTCCTTGTTGGTGGCGTCCTTGTAGATCGCGACGGTGATGAACTCATCGTACCAGCCGGAGGCGGCGTTGCTGTCGCTAAGGTCCGCATATTTCGTGCGCAGGTCCTCGTAGCGGTCCATCCAGGCCATGTATACGTGATTTTTCTCGGCGACCAGATCGTAGAATTCTACGTAGGCCTTGCGGGTGCTGAGCATGTACATGTAGTCGCAGGAGAGGAGGGGCAGGTCCTTTTCAAAGGGCGAGAAGACGAAGGTGGCCATCTGCATGACACCGGCGTTGACGGTCATGACGGAGAGGTTGCCGAAGTCCTCGACGTCGTATTGCTTGATGTGGAACTTCAGAATGCCGAAGAGCTTCATTTCGGAGAATTCCCCGCTGTCGACCTCGGTCAGCTTGTGGTCCTTGGCGACAGCGGCGATGGTTTCCTCGACGCAGGCATTCATTTCCTTGACATTCTTGGAGGCGAAGACCGAGATGACGGCGACGGCCGCCAGAATCAATCCTAAGAGCACCAAGAGTACAATCTTTATAACTTTCCAGGCTTGTTTCATAATCAAATCTCCTTGATGTATATTTTCTGTCTCTTTTGGTTCTCATTCTGCCTTTTTCATACCAACGCAGTACCCACATAAGCTGACATAGGGACGCTTTTTCCGGGCAGAAAAGCCGCGGAAAGGAAAAATTTTTTGCAAGTTTTTTGCGTGGGTATTGTGTGGGTATCTGTTGAGTAAGATGTGACCATCATCTTCACAAAAGGAAAGATCCCATGAATCTTGATCTCAACAGCATCCTCGGGATTGCGGTGCAGCAAAAGGCCTCGGACGTGCATCTTACGGTCGGTGTCCCGCCCGTTCTCCGGGTTAACGGAAAGCTGATTCATCTTGGCAAGGAGGAACTGACCAACGATGAATGTCTTGCCTACGCCAGACAGCTTTTAGGCGATCGCCTCTGGGCCGAGTACGAGGCCGTGGGCGAATGCGATACCTCTTATGAGCTGGGACAGAGCGTCAATTTCCGTGTGAATGTTTTTCGTCAGAAAGGAAGCTGCGGTGCGGTCCTCCGACTGATCCCCGCAGAGCTTCCCACCCTGGACAGCCTTCATCTTCCGGCGGTCTTCCGGGGCCTTTGCACCAAGCGCAACGGCTTGATTCTGGTGACCGGTCCTACCGGCAGCGGTAAAACGACCACTCTGGCCGCCATGATCGAATACATGCTCCGCACTCGCAACGAGCACATCATTACCATTGAAGACCCCATCGAATTCATCTTTCCCCACGGCTGCGGCATCGTCAATCAGCGCCAGATCGGAACAGATACTGCCGGCTTTGACACGGCCATCCGCAGCGCGCTCCGCGAGGACATCGACATCATCATGGTCGGTGAAATGCGAGACCTGGCGACCATCTCCGCAGCCCTGACCGCGGCGGAAACCGGCCACCTGGTGCTGGCAACCCTGCACACCATCGGTGCATCCCAAACGGTCGACCGCGTGGTGGACGTCTTCCCCGCCGAGCAGCAGTCGCAGATCCGCGTGCAGCTCGGCAACGTGCTGGAGGCTGTTATTTCGCAGCAGCTGGTTCCGAACATAGACAGGAACGGCCGCGAGCTGGCCCTCGAGATCATGCTGTCGAATCATGCGATTTCCAGCCTGATCCGCGACGGCAAGGCCAGTCAGATCCAGAACATGATTCAGCTGAACAACAGTAACGGAATGGTCACGATGGACCAGTCCCTGATCTCCCTTTTCCGTGCAGGAAAAATCGATGAGTATACGATGCTCAAGTACTGCGTGGACCAGCAGGAGGTCAGACGTCTTACGGGACGGTAAGGAGAGAAAATGGCTCAGTTTCTATGCCGTTTTATGACGGACAAAAACAAGGTTGTAGAAGAGAAGATCCAGGCATCCGAGAAGGATGAGCTGATCAAGGTCCTGCGTGAGAAGGGCTACCGCATCATCAAGGTGGAGGAGATCCGCACGCGTACGCTGGACATGGAAATCGGCTCGAAGCACATCAAGAAGAAGTCGCTGACGCTTTTCTGCCGGCAGATGGCCACCATGCTGACATCGGGCATCCCGATGGTCAAATGCTTCGACATCGTCGGTTCGCAGGCGGAGGACAAGGTCTTTGAGGGCCTGATGGTCGATCTCGCGAACGATGTCATGTCCGGCTCGTCGCTTTCGGCCGCCATGAGCAAGCACCCGGACGACTTCCCCGAGATGCTGACCGAGATGGTCAAGATCGGCGAGGTCACCGGCGACCTGGACGGCGTCCTCCTGCGTATGGCCGAGCAGTACGAGCAGAACGCCAAAATCAGCTCCAAGATCAAAAGTGCCCTGACCTACCCCATCGTGGTCATGCTCGTGGCCATCGCCGCCTGCGTTTTCATGCTGGTGGAGGTCGTGCCTCAGTTTGTCGACGTCTTCAATTCTCTGGATGCGGAGCTGCCGAAGCTGACGCAGCTGCTGCTCGACACCTCGGAGTTCATCACGACCAAGTGGTATGTGATCCTCTTGCTCGGGCCCTTCGTGGTGCTGCTTTTGATCCGCTTCTTCCGGATCGAAAAGGTCCGCTATTTCTTTGACAAGCTGAAGCTCAGCATCAGAGGTCTTCGGGGCCCGATGAAGAAGCTGGTATCCGCGCGTTTCGCCCGGACGCTGTACACGCTGATTTCCTCCGGCGTGCCCATCGTGCAGGCCCTGGAATACTCCAAGAAGAACGTGCTGAACCTCTATGTCGAGGAAAATATCGACAAAATCATCGTCGGCATCCGTCAGGGCAAGAGCCTGGCCGGACAGATGGCCGAGACAGAGGTCTTCCCGAAGCTGCTCATTTCGATGCTCTCCGTCGGCGAAAACTCGGGTGACCTGGAGGGCATGCTTTCAAAGAGCGCCGACTACTTCGACGATGAGCTTACATCCACCATCGAGCAGCTGATGACCATCATTGAGCCTCTCATGATCGTGGTCGTCGGTTTGATTATCGGCGTTCTGGTCGTTGCCCTGTATTCACCGATGTTCGGCGCTATCAACGCTATGCAGGGAAGCATCTGAGCGGCTTTCCACCCCACAGACACCGCCGCGGGTAAGCAGAGAGACCCGCGTGGTATACAAAAAACAACTACAGAAAGAGGTATCCCTATGAAAAACGCAAATCTTAAGAAACAGCACAAAGGTTTCTCCTTGATCGAACTGGTTATCGTTGTTGCCATCATCGGTATCCTTGCCCTGATGATCATTCCCCAGTTCTCCAACGTAACGGAAGATGCCCGCAAGAAGACCTGGCAGAGCAACTGTCAGACGGTCGTTACCGCCATCAACATGTACATGGCCGGCAACAATGGGGAGTATCCCCCGAGCACGGACGCGCTGGCTCCCTACCTGAACGGCGGCTGGGCTTCTCTTGCCAACGCGCCCCGCAACGCAACATACAGCTACTCCTATAACAGCAGTACCTACATCGGCACCTTCACTTCGAGCTACGGAGGAGAGACATTTACCTATCCCACCAACGCGACGCCCGGCGGTCTTGGCGAAAGCGGAGCCGAAAGCGAATAAGCCCCTCGGACTTTTCGGCGGCTTTTACTGGAATTTCAGCCTGATTTCGGCTGCTGCCTGAAGGCAGTGTCCTGAACGACGGTTCTCTGCACATCGATGCGAACCTGCAGGGAGGTCCGAAAGGCCTCCCTGCAGGGACAGAGCATATCGGCAATCGGAGGGTTTCCGATGAAACACAAATTCAAGAAGCGGGGCGGCTCCGCACAGTTTTTCGTCATCGCCGCACTCGTTCTCATTTCGGTTTTTTCAGCCCTGGTCCTGAGCACCCTGCAGCAGGACATTTATCAGCTTCATGCTGAGGCTATGCAAATGCGTGCTTACTACATGGCTGACGAGGCGGCTTCGGCCGCTGTTTCTGCGCTCTTGGCAGATGACGATGCGTCTCTTCTGAACACGGGCGTTTTCCCTATGCAGGATACCATGACTCACGTCAGTGAAGGGGAGACGCTCGGCTCCAGCAGCATCCGGATGGTCAAGGAGACTCATCCCTATTACAACGAGGACAAGGAATGGGTGGTGATCCGAATCGTAACCACGCTTCACGACGACCGCGCCGGCCGGCGCGGCGAGGATTTCACCTATTCCATCACCGTGATGGTGCTGGCGGAAAATCCCCTTGTCCAGATCTATAACATCAATCCCGACGACATTTAAAGGAAAAGGAGGGCCTCTGCCGTGAAACGTAAAGCCAGAAAGGGTTTTTCTCTGGTCGAGATCTGCATCGTGCTGGTAGTGATGTCGATGATTGCAACGCTTTCGGTAGCGCTGCTTTCCCAGTCCGTACGCGGCTTTAATGCCTCCCGCCAGATGATGGATGTCACCATGCAGGACGCGGATTTCGCCTCCCGCATCTGTACGGCTGTCCGCGAGAGCGGTACCGCCTTTACCATTCCCGAGCAGTCCTTTACAGAGGACAAGCTGACCGCCGGATGGAACTACCTGGGCCTCATGCACGGGGTGGACATTCCGGCGGAATCAAGCCGCACCGGCCGCCCTGTCGAGAACGCCGATGCGCTTGTTTATATTGAATACGCGGGCGATACGGCACCGTCTGTACTGCCCGCCAACTCAGTCCTTCTGCATACGAGTGACGGATACTTCATTCAGACGATCATCGGTCATTCCTACACGGATGTTTCCGGCATTACTCACGAATATTCTCTGGTCTTCACGCCTACGGATCCTTTGTCCCACGCGGCGCAGACCATTTCCTACAGCTTCACCTCCGATTTCAGCCGCGACGGTGTGTCTACCTCCGGCGGCACTTCCATTGAAACGCTTCTGGAGGCGGTCAACGCCATTCAGGTGGTCTACCAGGGCAGCGAGGTCAATCCGGCCACGGCCATCGCCTTCCGCTCGGACTTCCTGCCGACCCTGTCCGCGAGCTCCATCAATTCCAACCAGGTGCGCGGCACGGTCATTCTGGTGCTTGATGTCTCCAGCAGCATGACCGCGTCCAACGGCTCCGAGTCGCGCATCTCGACGCTGAAATCCACGGCGAAGTCCTTTATCGAAGAGCTCTCGAAGAACAGCGAGCTGAATGTGCTGATCACGATTTTTGCGGGCTATGCCAATATGTCTTCGGATTTTGACTCCCGCATCTGTCCGAATCCCTGCACGAGCCTGGCCAACGCCTTCGAGGACCGCGACCGGCTCATAAGCACCATCGATTCAATCAAGACCAGTCAGTACACCAACCTGGGCGACGGCCTTCGTGTGGTCTATCACGAGCTGAACCGTCATCCGGAGATCGTCGACTATCCGATCTTTCTGCTGGTTCTGACGGACGGCGCCGTCAACGCCAGCACCTGCGTCAAGAAGAGCTCCGGCCGCGGCGGCTACGGTTACGGCTACGGCGGCTACGGCAGCGTTACGTATACTGCGAGCGATTTCTACCTGGGCGAGGAGGTCTACTGGGGCTCCTCCTTTGAAAACACTTATGTCTGCAACTATCAGTCGAACGCCTCGCTGGGCCGGCAGTACTTCCAGTATTTCGGCGGGCTGATCAATGATAAATACACGCCGAAGACCTACCTCATCAGCATGTACAACGGCATGTCGCGGGATGATAAGGCGGCGCTTGAGGCGGTTTTCACCGAAAGCGAAGCCTTCGACGCATCCTCGCTGACGCAGTTCACGGAGGTCTTCCAGCAGATCAACCAGAATATTTCCTCCGCCATGTGGGCGTTTGAGGGCCCGAGACTGTGACAATGAAAAGAAAAGCGCATAAAGGCCTTTCGCTGGTGGAGGTCATGATGGCCCTGGTGCTGGTCGGCTTTCTGATCCTGATGGTAAGCGGCGCGGTGACCTCCTCGTATCAGACGGCGGTTTCCATGCAGAAGCTGCCCGGCCTCTATTACAAGGGTCAGCAGGAAATCGAAGGCGAGCTGGACGAGCTTGAGGATAAAATCACCACCAAATATCTTTACGAAAAAGAGCTCGGCAAGCAGGCCGAGCAGGACCCGGCGCTTCTGGCCGCACTGGATGAGCTGAATGAAGAGCTGGAAAGCGAGCACGAAAAGCTCACAGTGACCCTCTTCGGCAAAGACGTCATCGTCTACCAGTTTGAGCGTGAGGTCCAGGTCGAGGGCTTAGGCGAATTCACGCTCTTCGCCGGAACGGCCAGCGGCGTCCGCCTGGAGCGTCCCGTGCCTGTTATCGACCGTGTGTCCGCGAACCTGGTCGGCCAATCCGTCTCGGACGAAGCCTTCAACGCCGTCGGTCAGATCCTCTCGACCGAGGTCAGCTATTCCGATACGAACGCAGACTACCGCTTTACCGAGCTGTATCAGTGGTACATTTCCACGGGCGGTCAGCACACCGTCTACTACGATGACGGTACGCCCGGTCCGGACGAGATCCAGCACGGCGTGCTGCTGCCCGTTTATCCTGCCGATTTCACCCTGATTTCCTCGGAGCGCACCGCAACGATGGCCGTGCGCGACGAATATATCGGGCACTTCGTCTGCTGCCTGGTCACGCCGCTGTCCATCAACGGCAAGATGGGCGAGGCTGTCCTCAGCAATCTGATCTATCTGAGCGAGCTTCCTGTCGGACCGAGCTACAAGGCAGTCATTGACGCCTCGCTGCTCTCACTCCCCTACGATGAAAGCGGCTGGGCGAGCCTGTCGTCTCTGAACGGCACAAGCGCGGCCGGCGGAAGCTTTATCGCGAAGGCAGGACGGCCGAAGGCCAGTCTGGCGGGCGAGCTTTTCTCTGAGGACGCCGCGGCGGCCTCGCGCTTCATCCGCTTTGAGGCGGGTGTGACGATGAAATCCTCGTCCGTCACCCCGAAAAACGGAGACGTGCTTTTCGCGGTCGTCCGCAGCCTGGATGCAGCACCGAAGGATTTCATCAAGGTCGGCAGCCGGGCCTACGGCTATTCAAACGCCAAGGAGATCCTCGGTCCGAGCGAGGGCGGCTGGCGGATCGTGCGCATGTCGGTCACGCAGAACGGGACTGAGTACACCCTGGACGGCGGACGCTTCGATCTTGCGGAGCTCATCATCGCTTCCGGGCCGAGCACACAGCAGATCGGTGAAATCATGAATTATTTAAGCAGTAAATACGGAATCAGCTCATAAACAAGGAGAGAGAACATGGCAGAAAAAACGCAGAAAAAACTGAGCCTTGGAGGCAAGTCGAAGACTGCGGGCAGCTTCCGCGCCAAAGCCGGCAGCAATCTGGTCTTTGCCTTCGACTTCGGTGAATACTCGGTTAAGACGGCAGTTTTCAAAATCAAACGGAACAAGGCGCAGATCCGCTACCTGTTCACGGTCGAGAACCGCGAGAATCTGGGGCGGCTTGAGATGTCCAACATCCGCAGCTGGCGTGCTCTGATCGCCAAGGCTTTCTCCTCACGCAACATTCTGCTGGATGACCATCTGGCCGTCTGCACCATCGGCGGAAAGAATTTCATCCACCGTCAGCTGGAGATCCCCTATGTGGATGAGAAGGACCGCGCCGGCATGGTGGAGAACGAAATGAGTCAGCTGCTGGCGCTTGACACCGCCACCTACAGCTTCCAGCATGAGCTTCTGGAGATCAAGGGGGAGGGCGCTGACCGCAAATGCGTGGTCTGGGCCGTCGCGATGCCCCGCGAGACCGTGAACGCCGCGTATGAGCTGCTGCGCTCGCTCAAGCTCCGTCCTATGGTGCTGGACATCCACTGCAACGGCATCCGCCGCTTCCTGACGCAGGACGAAAAGCTCCGCAAGGAGTCCCTCGGCAGCACGGTCCTCTGTCTGGACTACGGCATGACGCACACAGAGCTGTGCTTTGTGCGCGACGGGAAGCTCCTGGCCGACACGATGCTGGACGTCGGCGACGAGCGTCTGGTGTCCGAGGCGCGCAACGCCCTCGGCGGACGCATCACCGATGCCGGCAACATCAACAAGATCATCGTGTCGCCGCAGGAGATCTGCAACATCCTGAACAAGGCGCATACGACGGCGGAGGAGCGCTCCTTCTCCATGGCCGTCAAGGACTGGCTGACGCGCATCAATACAGCCATCACCCGCTTTAATTACGAGCACCCGGGCGCGTCCGTCGAGCAGATCTATCTGTACGGCGGCAGTCCTCAGCTGATCTGGCTGTCCCAGTACGTCGCCAGTGTGACGCATATCCCGGCGGCCATCATAAACGAGTCCTCGCTCTTTGTCGGTGAGGGTCAGCTTTCACAGTCCAGGATCAACTATCCGACGTATCTGAACGTTCTGAACCTGGCTTTGATGGATTGAGGAGGGCGCGATGAATCATTTTAACTTCTTTGAAAACGTCCAAAAAGAAAAAAAGCCGATGAATACGGCGGTGATATCCTTCATGCTGATCGGTCTTACCCTCTGCTTCCTGCTGGGCTCCTACCTGCTGCTGAAGGGGAGACTGAGCACGGTCAATAATGATCTGGCTTATCTTGAAAGGGTCCAGAACGACCCCGCCTTCAAACGGCAGTACAAGCAGGAGACCGACCTTCAGAAGAAGGTGGACAAGGCCGAGGCGGATTACAGCTTCCTGGCCGCGGCCGACTGGGCTGTCGGGAACGGCTCCACGGTCAGCCGTGAACTGGTCGAGGAGCTCATCGCCTGCATGGGCCGGAACGCAAAAGTGATCAAGATGAGCGTAAGCGGCAGCGAGCTGACCGTCGAAGGCCTGGCCAAGGACCTGCAGACCCTGATCGACGTCGAAAGCAATCTGAACCTCTGCGGCCGCTTCGAGAAGGTCTTCGTCAGCTCCGCGAAGGAGGATACCCACACGGATGAGAACGGCGATGAGGCCGTCACCTTCAGCTGCCGGATGAATATCATCCGGAAAGAAACGGAGGAAGCGCAATGAAAAGCAAGAACTATGAAGTGCTGATACTGGTTTTCCTGATGGCCGTCATTCTGGTATACGCCGGGACCGTGTATCTGATCAAGCCTCTGCGCAGCCGGATCGACGAGGTCAGTCAGCGCATCACCATGACCGAAAATGAAATCAAGACGATGTATTACACGGTTTCCTCCTACCCGAGCAAATGTGAATACCTGAAGCAGCTGGGCGAGGAAATGGCGCCCCTTGCGCAGAAATTCTACGCGGACGAGTACGAGGAGGGCTACCTGGAGCACATCCGCTTCCAGGTCAAAAGCACCAAGGTCGAGTTTGCCTCCCTGGGGGCCCAGCAGGGGAACCTGAAGGCGTCCTCGCTGGGACTCAGCGAGAAATCGGCGGAGGCTGTCTTTGCCGGACTCGGCACGGACGGTGCGGCTCCTGCACTCAAGCAGGAGAAATTCAACAACCAGTTCAAGAAGCTGGTCGCAAAGGACAGCCGCCTGGAAAGCGACATCAAGACCACGACCATTACGCTGGAGGCCTTCGGCAGCTACCGGCAGATACTCAGCTTCATTGAGGGCCTGACGGAGGGGGGCAAGAGCATCCTCGTAAGCTCCATGACTCTGGATATCGCCGAGAACATCAGCCTGGACGCAGCAAACGACCCCGAGGTGCGCCTCATGATCACCCTGGTCTTCGTCGATATCCCCGAGGCCGAAGCGATGTACCTGATCGAGGCGCCCGAGGAGCTTCTCCCCTATAACTTCCCGCAGGACATCATCTACGGGACCTACCGTTCTTCCACTGATGCTCTTTCCTCCCTCCTGATGGGGCTGTTCAAATAAAACATTCTTTTGAGGTGCTATCCCATGTTACAAGCGATCAAAATTATCGGCTGCGGTGCGGTGTACTTCCTGGTGGTATACCTTCTGGTCATCCGCCGGCAGGCCAGACCGATCCTGCCCTGGACTCTATGCATTCTTTCACAGGTCTGCTGCGCGGTTTTCTTCTACGACATGGTCGACATCAGTAAGCGGCTGTTCCCGCCGGAAAGCTACGGCTATCTGGGGACCGCGCTTCCCTCCGCCATCCTGTGCTTCGGCAATCTGCTCCTGATTTTCCACCTGTTCGGTTCGGTCATGGACCGCCTGGAGGAGAAGGATGCCGCGGCCGACGAAGAGGAGAGCGACTTCCGCGTAGTGCCTCTTCCGACGGACATCACCCTGAACGAGAGCCTTACGGTCACGGCGGAGGAAGAGGCCGCTCCCGATATCACCATGGATTTCATCGAAAAGATGATCGGTGAGGGCCGCCGCGACGAAGCCCTGAAATACCTGAAAATGCTGGCCTACTACGGCAAGGATGAGCAGACCAGAATGGATGCTTCTCTGAAGATGGCCGAGCTCGGAAAAGTGGAGGGATAAGATGAAAAAGTATAATCTGACTGCTGACACCTGCCGCCTGCCCGTCGTCAACATGATGACCGGCCGCGTCATTGCCCGCTCCTTTACCCCCTACTTTGATAAAGAGACCCTTTCCCTGAAGTACCTGGCGCTGAACAAGGACGAAAACGGCTATGACAGAGTCTACGTGCCCTTCAGCTCGCTGTGCTTCATCAACGATGTCTGCACGATGGTCCGTCTGCCCGACAAGCCCTACACACCGGACGAGAAAAAATGCTGCGAGCTGATCGGCGCTCCCCTGACCGCGAAGGTCGGCGTGATTTCCCTGTTCAATTTCGGCAGCATCGCCAAGGCGGATGTGGAGGAGGACGGAGATATCGTCTCCGTCACCCTGAACGACGGACATTCCTTTCTGATTCCCGGTGAGGATTCCCCGGAGAACGCTTCGGTGAACGAGGCCTTCGCCTCCGAAGCCTTCCAGTGCATGAACGACAGCGTGCGCATCTCGCCGACGGTCATTTCCGTGACGAGCAGCAACAACGAAAACGCTTTTCCCGAACGCAAGGCGCCTGTCCGCATAAAGGAGGAGGCAAGCGCGTCCGACTTCGATTTCGGAAGCCAGGCCATCGATCTCTTCGACGATATGGATGATTTCGAAAAGCCCGTCAAGAAGGCTGCGCCCTCCAAAAAGAGCTCGTCCAAGTCAAAGCCTAAGTCCAAACCGAAGGCAAAGCCTGCTGCCAAAAAGGAGAAGGCCGTTCGCGACAAGGAGGGCGGCATGAGCTTCGGCAAGAAGCTGGCAGCCCGTATTCTGGGCTACATTCCGCCCGTCGTGGCTATGCTGATCTTCTTCTTCCTGTATTTCTTCTTCTTCAACTTCTTCATTAAGTAAAAAGGAGCCAGAAGCCTTATGAGTACCGTCCTTCCGGCCCTGTGGTTCTTTATGCTGGGAGCCGCTATGGGCAGCTTTTTCAACGTGCTGATCGACCGTCTGCCGGAGGGACGCGACGTCATCTTTACGCGCAGCGCCTGCTCGGAATGCGGAACGAAGCTGAAGGCGGCGGACCTCGTTCCGATCTTCAGCTATCTCTTCCTGGGAGGCCGCTGCCGTTACTGCAAGACAAAGCTTTCGCCCTGGTATTTCATCAGCGAGCTTGTTGTCGGCGGTTTGTACCTGCTTGCTTTTCTGCGCTTCGCGAAAACAGGCTCGGCGGTGGAGCTTATCGGTTTTCTGCTACTGTGGTCGCTTCTGTTTACCGTTGCCGTGATGGATTATCAAACGGGCATGATCATGGACCTCTTTCCGGTGCTGATCGGTGCTGCGGGCGTGGTGACGGGGCTTTTGGCCGGACGTCCCGTGCGGGAGATCCTTTTCGGCATCCTGACGGGGGCCCTGTGCTTCGGCGGGCTGTATCTGATCTGCCGGCTGATCCTCAAGCGTGAGGGCCTGGGCCTTGGCGATGTCTTTCTTCTGACCGGCCTCGGCGCGTGGCTGCCTGCGGTGCAGGTCGTCATCTGCGTCTTTCTGACCGCCTACGTGGCGCTCGTGTTTATCCTGATAAAAGCGTTCAAGGAGAAAAAAATCGGTCTGAAAACCGAATTTCCCCTCGGGCCTTCCATATGCATCGCCGCCTTTATCATGAGCCTGTGGGGCGATGCGATCACGGGCTTTCTGGCCCGGCTGATACTGCGCTGAAGGGAGGAATGAAGCTTGGCACCTCTGCATCCCGCCGATGAAATCAACTTTCTGAAGGCGATGGCCAAAAATCTGAACATGGAGTACGTGGAGCTCGAATCGCTTACCATCGAGCCCATGGCACTCAAGTTCGTGAACGAAAAGCTGGCCCGCGTGCATAAGATCATTCCGATCAGCGCGAGCGAAAACGAAATCGTCATTGCGGTATCCGATCCGACCGACTTCGGCGTGCTGGAGGACATCAAGATCATTTCCGGCCGCAAGACCGTGCCGGTGCTGGCATCCGCGCAGGAGATCCAGCAGAAGATCGAGGAATATTACAAGAGCACCGAGTCGACGGAGCAGGCCATCGAGGACTTCCGCAACGAGACCTCCGAAAGCGGCGTCAAGGAGGCGACGGACGCATCCACGGCCGATGTCGACAACGCGCCCATCGTCCGCATCGTCAATTCGATCCTGACGGAGGCGGTGAAGGAGCACGCCAGCGATATCCACATCGAGCCCTTCGAGAAATTCATCCGCGTGCGCATCCGTATCGACGGCGACCTGAAGGAGATCATGCAGCTTCCGAAGAATACGCTCTCCGGCATCGTAACCCGTATCAAAATCATGTCCGATCTGAACATCGCGGAGACGAAGCGCCCCCAGGACGGCCGCGTCCGTCTGCGCGCCGGAGAACAGACCGTGGACATGCGAATATCGCTCCTGCCGACCGTCTTCGGCGAAAAGACCGTTATCCGACTGCTGAACAACGACGCGGGCGTCATGGACCGCTCTCAGCTGGGGCTTTCTCCCTACAACGCGGAGCAGCTCGAGAAGCTGCTGCATATTTCCGAGGGCATCGTCCTTGTTACCGGTCCTACCGGAAGCGGTAAAACGACCACGCTGTATTCGCTTCTGAAGGACCTGAACACGCCGCTTCGGAACATCATCACGCTGGAGGACCCCGTTGAGGTCCAGATGTACGGCATCAACCAGGTGCAGGTGAATACGAAGGTCGGCATGACCTTTGCCAGCGGTCTGCGCTCCATTCTGCGTCAGGACCCGGACATCATCATGCTGGGCGAGATCCGCGACGAGGAGACCGCCGAGATCGCCATCCGCTCGGCCGTTACGGGCCATATCGTGCTGTCGACTCTGCATACGAACGATACGGCCAGCTCGGTCACGCGACTGATCGACATGGGCACGCAGAAGTACATGGTCACAAGCGCCGTGGCCGGCATCGTGGCCCAACGACTGGTGAAGCGCATCTGCCCGAAGTGCGCTGAGAGCTACGAGGCCTCGGAGGAGGAGTGCGAGGCGCTGGGTGTTCCGCACGCGACCCTCAGGCGCGGCCTTGGCTGCCCCTATTGCAGCAACACCGGCTACAAGGGACGTATCGCCATCCACGAGGTGATGATCATGACACCGGAGATCAAGAGCATGGTAAACCGCGGCTGCACTGCGGATGAGCTGAAAATTGCGGCCTGCGAAAACGGCATGCAGACGCTGGCGGATTCCGCCCGTGCGCTGGTGCTGGAGGGCACGACGACCCTGTCGGAGATGCAGCGGGCCACCTTCGTGCTGGACTGAGATATGGTGATTTTAAAGAATCCCCCGGTTTCATCCTGAGCCTTTCGGATGAACCGGGGGATTTACGTATATCCGGGCCTTTTACAGTGTAAACATTGAATACATATTGACAACAGAATAGATGTTCATTAATATAAAAGATGTAAAACTTAATGCCGTATAGGTTCTGACTTGCTACGCTGATACTTGCAAGAAAACTTACCATTGAAGTCGTTTTTTCTTTTCTATGCACGTATCGTTGCGTAATTATAACAGTTCCCTTCGGCATCCGTCCCCGTGCTTTGCTGTTTTGCAAGAAAGGAAACATCATGAAAAATATGCAAAAACATTTGGCCGTTCTTTTAACGTTCGCCTTGTTCTTTCGATTCTCTCTTCCCTGCTTTGCCAAAGTAAAAAATGAAATAGAAGCCGCGTCTTCCCGCTATTTCGTGGGTGATTGCGGCTTTTTTGATGCGAAAGAAACGGTGCGGTTGACCGGGTAGAAGCCGTTGCCCTTGAAGGCAGGCGCAAGCCTGCTATTCATATGGCAGCACGCGCCGTATAAGCGAAAGGGGCTTACTGACGGATACGAATTTATCATCAAAAAGAATACGACTACGAGAACTGCAATCTGAAGTATAGCCCGACAGGGGTAAGGCCCTATAGCAACCGCGGCAAACTCATTGCTTGAGTGCACGACATCATGAGCAAAAGATCCTGTTGTCACGATTCTGCTTGTCGGGACATCGCTTCCGACACCCCTGAATAAATCGTATCTCCAACACCTGATAGACACATATTTATATCTTTTGGTAGTATTGTACCGTTTTTCTGTTTTTGATTTATGCTCAACGATATTGTATAGGAGGAATGCCCATGCATATTCAAAGAAATCACAAGAGTTTTTTTAAGACTTTCCTAGTTTTACTCCTCATTTGTCTTGTTTCTTCCAAAGAGGTCTCTGCATTCGAACGAGCCCCTATGGAGTATAACAACAATTCATGTATTATTTACTCCTATTGCGATGAAATCAACATCTCCCTCTCCGGCGAAAACACAGTAACCATCACGGGCGTACTAGACAAATTCTTTTTTTCATACACAGGATACCTATACTCTCTTTTCGACAGCAGTTATAGCAATAAAACATTTTTAATTGGAAAGGCGTCCAAGGATACGGACATTCAAATTCTAGATATCGAATTCGAGACCAATGCGGCCGGGAAAAACCTCGAGATGAATCATCAGGATTGGATTGGTACGGATGTTTTGCGCATTGCTGCCTATTACAATGGTTATTATTACTATTCAGAGCAACCATTTACCATACCATCTTTTTGGGGGGAAGAAAAGATAATTTCATCCTCTATGTTTTCAAATATGAATATTATATCTGATATTTCGTCTGCAAACACCTGGTATATGCACGCCAAGCATGCCGACAACGAAAGGTCTAACATAAGCAATGGTAATCGGTCAAATCCTCAATACGGGACTGAAATGACCAATAGAGACATAACTGCAATAGAAACAATAGGTTTCCCTTACTTCATTTCTGAGTTCTGCTCCTACGGTCAAAAAACTCAGGCAGTATATTATACGAATTGTGTAGAATGGCCATATGGATCCGGCAACTATTTGACGGATTGTCTTCTCATAGCAATAGTGGCTAACACGCCTTCTTCCGAAAATGCAAATTTACAAGCAAGTCTTGAAATCAACAGACAATATCAGTACCTTCGTTCATTAAATACCATCGATTTATATGCAACAACCACAGATTACCGCATTTATGATCCTAAGGTTGCTATTGCATGTGCGCAGAACACAAACGGTCTCGGATATGATTATATTTCCAGACAACACACCTATGTCTCAACTAACAGTACAAATATCCCCTTCTCGATTGCGAGGGATATTGTAATTCAGTTAGACAGAAGTGGCACCCTATCCATTTTGAGCTCTATTTTCTCTGCTTTTACAAGTTCGAATACTGTTACAAGCTCCGAAACCAGCATATGGCCAGTTGACTACAATGAGCACTACGCTTCTATTGCGTTGGGAAAACAGATAAATACAATGATACGAGGCGTCCGGCTAGATACAAACGGAAATGTTTTAAACGCAGAAGGGACTCGAATTGTCATAGAAGCAAAGATTGAAGACCGTGATTATTTGGATTCATCTCAGAACACGTTAATGACAAAAGGGATGCGTTTTGCTTTTTCTTTTGACCTTAGAACCAGAAACTCTGTTAGCGGATGGCTTTTTAACGGAAATTATGTTAACACTTTTACATACGAATGGAGAAAAACATACACGAAATAGGGGATATACTTTTTTGAAGCGGGTAGCAAGGGCGGGTCACAAGCTATAAAGCCTCAATTATGAACCAGACCTTGGGTGCTTCGTTCATCCTCTTCATCAATGTTTTCGTCCGTATCATAATAACAAATTATATATCTAAACGATTCCGCTTTCCAAGGAGCCTCTTATGAAAAAACGAAAGCTGCTTCCGCTTTTTTTGGCCGCACTCCTTTGTCTGAGCGCGTGCACACCCATTTACGAAACTCAGGCCCGCTGCACCATCATCGAACTCAACGGCGAGAAAACTGCCGTCCTCAGCCGGATATACGAGCATCGCGCCGCCGGCTACCCCTATCGCGTCCCCGAGGAATATGACGGCCTGCCCGTGCTGCTAGCGCTTCCGTTCAGCATCTCCGGCCTTTCGGACCAAATCGATCTCGGCAAGATCCAAAGCATTGAAAGCCGGGCCTTCTTCTCCGGCGAATTCACCTGCGTTACGCTCCCCGAGGTCCGCTACATCGGCTATCAGGCCTTTTATAACAGCGGCGTCGACCGCATTTACTTATCAAAAACCATTGAGGAAATCGAAAGCGGTGCCTTCTTCCTGCGCCGCTCGGTAGAGATCCATTTCGAGTCGGCCCCGGCCTATCTCGGCGAGCATTTTGTGATGTTCACAGAAGATCTGCCGGGCTATACTGTCACGGTTTTCGGTCCGGCGGACAGCTTCCTGCCCGAATACTGCGAGTGCAACGGCTACGGTTTCACAGCCGAGTAAAGGAGGTTTCCATGAAGAAAAAGCTCTTGGCTCTGCTTTTGTCCGCAGCCCTGCTCCTCGTCCTCTGCGCCTGCGGCCGCGGCCGAAAAACTGTCCTTCTTTTCTCATCCGGGATGGATTCTGCCGGCGAAGTCTACGTAAGCGGCGTCAAACGCCTCGGCAGCAAAAACGAGCTCTGCGTCCCGAGGCGGCACGCCGGCAAGTCCGTTACGGCACTGTCCCCCCACGCTTTTCAGGGCCAGCCGATCGAGCGTGTCGTCCTCACGGATGTCATCCGGATCGCCCCGGAAGCTTTCTGCGGCTCCGGCCTTCGGGAAGTCGAGCTCGGGAAGACCGAGGAGATCGGGTCAATGGCCTTTGCCTTCTGCCGTCATTTGGAAAGCATCCGTCTTCCGGCCTCCGTGCAGAGCATCGGGTACGGAGCCTTTTCCGAATGCCGCAATCTGACGCGCGTATACTTCGAGGGTAATCCTTCCGAACTCGGGGATCATATTTTTACCAGCGGAAATCCGCTTCTGATCGTCTTCGGGCCCGCCGGCGGAAGCGTAGAAGCCTATTGCCGCGAAAACAGGATCATGTTCCTTCCTATTGGTTGAATTTGACCGTTCCATCGTCCCTTGCCCGCTAAAAATGACAGAATGCATCTGCCGGCCATTAAGCTTATATGACAGACTGTTCAGTACCTGCGTCCGTCGGTGAAAAATCTTGTGGATTTACGTATATCCGGGCCTTTTGTTTGCGTTTTGCGTAAGCTTATGGTATCATTTTCCAATCAACGCTGGGTATTATCGGATTCATTTTTTAAGGAGACCAGCTATGAAAAATCAAGCCTGAATTCGTAAGAAGTTTGGCAGATTTTCATTTCCGTTCTATCGCTGGAAAAAGGGTAACCTTAATAAGGC
>JAZRWR010000040.1:0-16751 GCA_045599825.1 Bianqueaceae bacterium
GTGTAGGCCCAGCAGGCGTTCTCAAAGCAGATGGGCTGAATGCCTTTTACGATGTTGTACACATCGATACCGGCGTTGTCGCAGATTTCCTTTGCTTCTTCGATGGAAGCGATGCCGTACTTGTTGAGGGCGGCGTTGATCTGATTGATTCTTCTCTCGTAGCTTTCAAATAATGCCATTGTTTTCGCCCTCCTTATTCATGACGGGGATCGATGTACTTAGCGGCTTCTTCGAAGCGGCCGTAGTGATTGGTGGCCTTCTTCAGTGCCTCATTGGCATCCATACCCTTTTTGATATTTTCCATCATAACGCCCAGCTTGACGTACTCATAGCCGATGATCTCGCTGTTTTCGTCCAGCGCGATGCGGGTGATGTAACCCTCGGTCAGCTGCAGGTAGCGGGGACCCTTTACCTTGGTGCTGTAAGCGGTACCGACCTGACTCATCAGACCCTTGCCGAGGTCCTCAAGGCCGGCGCCGATGACCAGGCCGCCCTCGGAGAAAGCGGACTGGCTGCGGCCGTAAACGATCTGCAGGAACAGCTCGCGCATAGCGGTGTTGATGGCATCGCAGACGAGGTCGGTGTTCAGGGCTTCAAGGATGGTCTTGCCGACCAGGGCCTCAGAGGCCATTGCGGCGGAGTGGGTCATGCCGGAGCAGCCCAGCGTTTCGATGAGGGCCTCTTCAATGACGCCTTCTTTTACATTCAGGCTCAGCTTGCAGGCACCCTGCTGAGGAGCACACCAGCCGACACCGTGAGTCATGCCGGAGATGTCCTTGATCTCGCGGGCATTCACCCATTTACCCTCTTCGGGAATGGGGGCGCAGCCGTGGCTTGCTCCCACAGTTACGGGGCACATATTCTGTACTTCCTGGGAATAAACCATGTTATCTAAATCCTCCTTAAAAAAATGCAAACATACAAATGGCAGTATACCATTATGTTTTTTTCGTGTCAAGGAACAGGAGCCGTCTTTTGCGGGTCCGCTTCCGGGCGAAATTTCCCAAAAGGAAGCCCGGCCGCAAAAGAAGCCGGGCTGTGAAAAAAGCGATGTTTAGTCGGCGTGGTCGAGGAGTGTTTCGATGACCTCCTCGGTCTCACCGTCGAAGAGGTAGACGCTCTTGGCGGGGATGGCGAAGGTGTAGCGGCCGTCCGTTTCGGGGATGTCATGGGGATCGACCTTCAGGATGACGCGGCTGCCGTCCAGGTTCATGTAGATGTTGGCGTTGTCGCCCAGAAGCTCGGTCAGCTCGACGCCGCCCTCCAGGACATAGGCGCCAGACGCGTTAGAAGCCCCTACAACGGCCTCGGGACGGAATCCCAGCACGATTTGCTTCCCTTCGTATTCAGCGGCCTTCTCGGGGCTCAGAACGCCCGACAGGTCCATTCTGGCGCCGCCGACGGTCACCGCGTTCTGCTCCAGCGTGCAGCGCACGAAGTTCATGGGCGGTTCGCCGATGAAGCCCGCGACAAACATGTTGACGGGGTTGAAGTAGACCTCGTAAGGCGTACCGATCTGCTGCACGTAGCCGATCTTCATGACGACAAGACGGTCTGCCAGGGTCATGGCCTCGGTCTGGTCATGCGTAACGTAGATGGTGGTGGCGCCGGTCTCGCGGTGGATCTGAGCGATTTCAGCACGCATGGTAACACGCTGCTTGGCGTCCAGGTTGGACAGCGGCTCATCCATCAGGAAGATGCCGACCTTGCGGATGATGGCGCGGCCGACGGCGACACGCTGGCGCTGGCCGCCGGAAAGAGAACGGGGCTTTTTGTCCAGCTGATCGGTCAGGCCGAGGATAGCCGCGGTCTGCTTGACCTTCTCGTCGATAACGTCCTCGTCGACACCCTCCAGCGTCAGACCGAAGGCCAGGTTATCGTAGACCGAAAGATGGGGATAGAGGGCGTAGCTCTGGAAGACCATGGCGACCTCGCGCTCACGGGGATTCTTTTCGTTGGCGCGCACACCGTTGATCAGGAAATCTCCCTTGCTGATGCTTTCCAGACCGGCCACCATGCGCAGCGTGGTGGATTTACCGCAGCCGGAGGAGCCGACCAGAACGACGAATTCGCCCTTCTCGATTTCCAGATTGAAGTCATGAACCGCGTGATAGCCGTTCGGATAGATTTTGTTGATGTCCTTTAGCGTGATGTAAGCCATAGCGCTCTCATCCTTTCATTTTGGTAAGACTTATTTGAGGTCCAGGGTGGCGACGTGATCCATGTCGTCGAAGGTCTGGTTTTCACCGCACATGCCCCAGATGAAGGTATAGTTGGAGGTGCCGACGCCGGAGTGGATGGACCAGCTGGGCGAGATGACAGCCTGCTCGTTGTGCATGATGATGTGACGGGTCTCATCGGGCTGGCCCATCATGTGGAAGACGATGTTGTCGTCATGCAGGTCGAAGTACAGATAGACCTCCATGCGGCGCTCGTGCGTGTGACAGGGCATCGTGTTCCAGCAGGCGGTGGGATCGAGCTCGGTCATGCCCATGCAGAGCTGACAGCTCTGGCAGACGGCAGGATGCACGAACTGGTTGATGACGCGCTTGTTGAGATGCGCCTCGTCGCCGCAGGGGACGTGGCGGGCCTTATCCTTGGTGATGTGCACGGTCGGATAGCTGTGATGCGCCGGGCAGGAGTTGATGTAGAACTTGGCGGGAGCGGCGGCATCGTCGGAGCTGAAGATGATTTCCTTCGTGCCCATGCCGATGTAGAGGCCTTCCTTGTGGTTCAGGGGATAATCCTTGCCGTCCAGACGGACATTGCCGGCGCCGCCGATGTTGATGATGCCCATTTCGCGGCGCTCCAGGAAGTAATCCGTGGCGAGCTCCTTCATGGTTCCCAGTACCAGGGGGCCGTTAACGGGCATGGCACCTCCCGCGATGATGCGGTCCTGATGGGAGTAGGTCAGGCTGATTTCGTCCGGCACAAACACCTTTTCGATCAGATAGTTCTCGCGCAGGGCTTCGGTGTCGTAGTAGCGGGAATCATCCGGATGGTTGGCGTAGCGCGTATCCAGTGTCATAGTTGTTTCCTCTTTCTTGAGATGCCCGAGGGCAGTATTGATGGTTTGAACGGCGAAGGGGATATCATCGCCGACGGTGCCTTCCAGCACCAGCTTCGCATCGGGGTCCACCCGGCAGATGGCGCCCAGGATGCGGTCAAAGTCCATGAGGCCGCGGCCCACGCCGACCTGGCGGATGTGCCCGTCCTCCACGGTGAAGTCCTTGATGTGGTAGACCAGAATATCCTTGCCGAAGAGCTCAAGTCCACGGTCCAGGATCTCATAGCGTTTTTCGTAGTTCTGATCGTCCAGGTAATTGAAGAGGTCGAAGATGAAGCGTACGTTCGGGCGGTTCATGCGGCGGACGGTCTCGTACAGGACGTCCGGGCAGTAGCAGACATGGCCGGCCGCGCCCTCCATCGCGATGGAAACGCCCTGCTCAGCCGCGTAATCCGCGAGCCGGCCGAAGACCTCCGCCACGCGGGCGTAAGCCTCCTCCGTGCGGTTTTCGGGACGGTAGATCCACGGATCCCCGTTATAGGAGCCTGTTTCGGAGCCGACATACGCGCAGCCGAGCCGCGCCGCCTGCGCCAGGTATTCCTTAAAGATCCGTTCGCCCTTTTCGGCCTTGGCCGCGTCGGGGTGGACCGGATTGAAGTAGGCGCCGATCAGCGGAACCTCCACGCCCTGCTCCCGGAAAAAGCGGCCCAGCTGCTCAGCCCGCTCCTCCGTGATGGCACCGGGCCGGTAAGGGACGTCCTCCAGTATCTTATAGGCGACCAGCTGAACGCCCGCAAGCCCCAGCTCGCGCAGCCGCACGGCCACCTTCTCTTCGCCCTTTACGCCCAGATCGTGGGCGCGGATGTAAAGCTTCATGGAATCGCTTTAGCGGCCCAGCCAGCCGCCGTCAACGGCCATCGTAAAGCCGTTCACGTAATCGCTGGCGGAAGAAGCCAGGAACAGCGCGGCGCCGCCGATGTCCTCGGGCGTGCCCCAGCGTCCGGCGGGGATGCGGTCCAGAATGGCCGCGCTGCGCTCCGGATCCTCGCGGATGGCGATGGTGTTGTTCGTCACCATGTAGCCCGGCGCGATCGCGTTGACGCAGATCCCGTACTTCGCCCATTCGTTGGCCATGGTCATCGTGATGCCCTTGACCGCGGACTTGGAGGCCGTGTAGCTCGGGATGCGGATGCCGCCCTGGAAGGAAAGCATGCTGGCGATGGAGATAATCTTTCCGCCGCCGCCCTGCTTGATGAACTGGCGCGCTGCCGCCTGAGACAGGAAGAAGAGCGTCTTGATGTTGACATTCATGACATCATCCCAGTTCTCCTCGGTGAATTCGATGGAGTCCTGGCGGCGGATGATGCCGGCGTTATTCACAAGAATATCCACGCGGCCGAAGGTTTCCACCGTGTGCGCAATGATGCGGTCCACGGGCTCCAGGCTGCCCAGCTCCTCAACCATATATTCGAAATTGTCGCCGAGCATTTCCTTCGTGGCCGCGGACGCGGAACGGGAAACGCCCATGACCTTGGCGCCCGCCTCGACAAAAGCCTTCGAAATACCCTGCCCCAAACCGGTATTGCTGCCCGTAACGATTGCAACTTTACCATTCAGGTTGAATTTATCCATAATCATATCTGTACCCTCCGGTATTTTTATGTTAATATCATATCATATAGAATGTTCTTGACAAACGGATGGTTGAAGATTTCAGTTTCGGAGCGCGTGACCATCCGCTGCAATACGCATATCGAAAGGAAAAACAGCCATGAACGAAATCATGTACGCAGGGAAGCACCTGGTAACCTACGTTGTCCAGCCGCACACACATGACAGCTGGGAGCTCATTTACTGTACCACCGGCTGCGGCACCTTCCGCTTTCAAAGTCCGGTCGAAACCATCGACTACGTCAAAGGCGACATTGTCATCATTCCGCCCGGCGTCTCCCACAGCAACGAAGGAAAGGACGGTTTCACCAATATCCACCTGAATCTGGCCGTCGGAGCCTTCGCGGCCCGCATGCCCTTCCTGGTCCAGGACGACGCCGGCGAGCATCTGCTGCACGCCTTCACAGACGCCTTCTACTTTTATCATTCCTCCCTGGACCGCCGCGACCTCATCCTGAACGGTCTCGGCAACCTGATCGCGAACTATGTTACCGCGTTCCAGAGCACCGAGTCCTTCCCGAAGGTGGTCGAAGCCATCATCCAGAGCATCGTCTCGAACTTCCCGAACGTGAACTACGAGCTCGACACCTTCCTGCGCTCTCTGCCGTTCAACTACGACTATCTGCGCAAGCTCTTCAAAAACGAGGTCGGCATAACGCCCCACGCCTATCTGGAGAAGATCCGCATGGAAACCGCCGCGGGCTTCCTCCGCTCAATGGACAGCGACCACTCCAGCGTCGCGAAAATCGCCCAGGACTGCGGCTACGAAGATGCCCTGTATTTCTCACGCACCTTCAAAAAGCACTTCGGCCTATCACCGACAGCCTACGCCAAGCAAGAGAATTAACGGAAATCTTTCCTTTTTCCTATTCATTTTCTCATGAGTCGCTTCGCGGCTCTTTCCCTGCAGGCAGCTCCGCTGCTCGTTCCCGCTTACCTGATAATCTCCGTATAGCACAGCAGGAACGGCGCAACGCCCTTCGCGTCGTTTTCGACGATGGGCTCGGACAGATAGTACTTGTAGCTGCCGTCGCGCCAGGGCTTCTCATCGGGACCCAGACCGGCCATGATACAGATGCCGCCCAGGTTCAGACTGCCGCTCTCAGCGCTCAGATATTGATTGCAGATGCCGTCAAAGGTCTTTTTGCCCTTGGCGGCATATTTTTTGTTCAGATATCCCAGGCGGGCACCCTTCAGCATGGCATAGGCCACCATCGAGCTGCCGCTGGTCTCCAGGTAGTTGCCGGCTCGGCGGCCGCGATTGACCACCTGATAGTACATGCCTGTCTTGCGGTCGGCGAAGCGGGCCATCGCTCGCATCAGGCGGCGGAAAACCGGAACCAGCTCAGGCGCGCCGGTGATCTCCAGAAGATCGACCAGGGCGACGCTGTACCAGCCGATGGCGCGCAGCCAGAAGTTGCGGGAGCAGCCGCTGCCGGGCTTGGCCCAGAAAGCCTCGCGGGTGACATCGTAGCCGTGATAGTACAGGCCGTTGGCCGCACGCATGCGGCGGTAAACGGTGTCGATCTGCAGCAGAATGTCGGAATAATCGGCGCTTCCGAAAGTCTTTTCATAGAGCGCCATGAAGGGATGAGCCATGTAGATGCCGTCCAGCCAGACCTGATTGGGGTAGATGGCCTTGTGCCAGAAGCAGCCCTCTTCCGTGCGGGGCTGATTCTCCAGCTGCTGGTTTAGCTTTTCGATGGCCAGACGGTACTTTTCCTTGCCTGTCCGCTCATACAGCTCAAAGAGCACGCGGCCCTCGTTGATGCTGTCGAGCTCGTACTTGCTGTCCTCGTAGCCGCGGATGGAACCGGCGTCGGCGATGTAGTAGTCGACGTAGTTCTCCACAAAGCGCGCGTACTTTTCGTCTCCGCTGATGCGTCCGAGCTCGCTGAGCGCGGTCAGCATGCAGCCGTCCACGTAATTCCAGCAGGCAGGACGGCCTTCCTTGATCTGTTCGATGTTCCAGAGAGGACGGTCCGGGGTGGACTCGTTCAGCAGTCGTTCAATATAGGCTTCAATATTTTCGTACATACTTTTTATGGCGCGATTATTCGCGAACCGCCTTTCCGCAGTGGTTGGCCATGAGCTCCTCACCCTCGATATTCTCGAGGCTGACGTTCCTGACGCAAAGCTCGCGGACATTGTCGAAGTAGAGGCCGGCACGGCAATAGAGCTTCTTGTTGTTCATCATGGCCGGATAATCGGGCGCGGCCGTTTCAGAGAAGTGGAAGCGGATATCCGACAGGGTGACGGAGTCGATGGGCTGCTCGGGCAGACCGTCGCAGTAGCAGGCAGCGACCTCGCAGTTCTCGCAGACCATGTTGCGGAATTCGAAGCGGCCCAGACGCGGGGTGCGCTCGTCGACGGGCAGCGCCTCACGGGTCGTGTTGTATTCGCTGTAGCGATCGGGGTCGTTGCAGTTGTACCACATATTCAGCACGATAGGCGTCAGAACGCCGTTCATGCGGATGTTCTCGAAGAGCACACCGTCGATGACGCAGGCCTTGCCGCGTCCACGGCGGGTTTTGATGCGGAGGCCTCTGTCCGTGCGGTTGAATTCGCAGGAGTTGACTGTCAGGTTGATAGCGCCGCCGGCGATCTCGCTGCCCAGGGTGACCGCACCGTGGCCGAACTGCATCAGGCAGTTGCGGATGGTGTGATGATTGGCGGGGCGATGATTGCGTTTCTGCAGCTCCAGCTTGCCGGACTTGATGGCGATGCAGTCATCGCCGACGCTGATTTCGCAGCCGATGATATTGACGTAGTCGCAGCCCTCGGGGTCGATGCCGTCCGTGTTGGGGCTGTCCTTGGGGGCCAGTACGGTGATACCGTAGAAGCTGACGTGATCGGAGCAGTAGGGATGGAACTGCCAGGACGCAGCATTCTGTCCGGTGATGCCGTGGACCGTCACATTTTCACAGTTGGCCAGGAAGAAGAGGCGCGGGCGGGCGATGTCCGTGGGAATGGGACGGTGCCACCAGTCGCCGTTCTGCGCGTTTCCGTCCACTGTGCCGCGGCCGCAGATGACCAGGTCCTTGGCGTAGGAGGCGCAGATGAGAGCCTGACGCATCGTGTAGGCATTGCCCTCCCAGATGCCGACAGGCTGGGAAATATCAGAGTCGAGGTCCATCGCGTTGGCGGGGACGACGGGATATTCGTTCTTATCGGTGGTGCCGAGCAGGACAGCGCCCTCCTCCAGCTCGAGCGTCATGTGGCTTTTCATCATGAGCGGGCCGGTAAGATAGGTGCCGGCGGGCACCAGCAGACGGCCGTTTTCGGGCAGGAAGTTGATGGCGGTCTGCAGCGCGCGGGTGTTCAGAGTCACACCGTCGCCGACAGCGCCGAAGTCCAGCACGCTGTAGCAGCAGCTTTCGGACGCGGTCGTGAAAACCAGCTCCTCACCGTCTACGCTCAGAAGATAGGTCGTTTCCGGCTGCAGATCGAAAAGAGAGAAGAAATTCCGGTCGGTATCAAAAAGGGCCTCTCCGTTGAGGAGTACCTGAACGCGTTCCTCGGTGCGGAACGGCTTTCCGGTCTCTCTCTCAAAGCATGCGGAAGAGGACCCGATAAAGAGAGAATGCATCATAATCTGAACCCCGCTTTCAAGAGCGATGTTTTATTTTCCTTTATTTTCTTTTTTAAGCGCATCCTGCAGGATTTTTTTAAAGAGGTTGCGCAATGAGACGACGAGCACATCGAAGCCCATGTAGAACAGACCGAAGAGGTTCGGCTCAACGCCCAGATAGCCTCCGCTTGCCGCCAGACCGCCGTTGATAATGCGGTAGACCGACATCACGCACAGCGTCAGCAGAAAGGCGTAAGGGATGTTGCAGAAGAGCGTATAGAAGCCTTTTTTCGGAAAGAGCAGCCACTTGCGGTAGGTTTCTTCGCTCTTAGAGAAGTAGCGGATAATATTCTCAAGCAGCACGTCCGTGACGACGCCCAGAATCAGGGAGAGCACGACATACATGTCAAGGGTGTCCGCGAAGAGGGAACCGAGGCCCCACACGACAAAGTAGCAAACCATCCCCGGGAACCACCATTTTCCGAAGAGGATCAGGATCCACGAGGGGACCTTCGAGAGAAAGTCACGGCGGTATTTCTTCAGTTCTTCTTCAGGAACTGCAGGGGAATTCTCGGCGGTGGCCGTTACAAGGCGCTCTACGGCGTCGGTGTGCAGATCGTAGTAGCGGGAAGCATCCTCTTCCTGAGGCGCTTCCGGGGGCTTAATGTTTCTCGGCATTACTCTTCTCCGGCCAGTTCAATTTCTCCCATGCCGCTGTTGCCTTCTACCGTGATAGAGGTGTTGATCTTCGCCAGAAGCTTCTTGTAGAAGGGCAAGGTAATCGTCAGGAGCAGGCCGACACCCATGATGATGACGTGGTTGATCAGAACGCTGACAGCCCGATAGATGTAGGCCGTTGCTTCCGTGACAACGAAGGGGTTGTCGGGACGGGTAGTCGCGAAATTGACGCGGCCGATATAGTAGATGTCCGCGAAGATGATGATGGCCGCCATGACAAAAACCAGGACAAGCATGGGCTTGTTGACCTTCTTGCGCTTGGGAAAAGCATTCAGGAAGCAGACCAGCATCAGGATGGAGAAAAGGTTGGCGCAGAAGCCGCACAGACCCATATTGGCGCCCTGCAGCTTAGCGGTGGTATTGGAAATGGTCGTCAGGTTCAGCGAATAGTACAGGTAATTCACCGCGAAGACTACCAACGGAATGTTGGAGGGCTGACGCTTCAGCGATACGGCGAACTTACGGAGACCTTCCTTGATTCTCTGACCAAAGCTAAGTTTTTCGTTGCTCATAATCCGTTCCCCTTATCTGATGGCGTTGGTCGTCGTTTTGTCGAAGAAGTGCATCTTGCTGAAGCGGATGTCGATTTCGTCACCCGACTTGTAATCGCACCACTTGCGAAGCTTGGCGGTAATCTTGTGGCTCTTGGTATGGCCGTGAACCAGGGTGCTGAGCCCCAGGTTTTCGTTAAGCGTGACCTTAAGCGGAATCGTGCCGCCCAGCTCGATGTGCTCGGGACGGACGCCGAGCGTGATCTCCTTGCCCTGATAATCGGCAAGAAGAGCCTGCTGACCGGCATCCAGCGGAGCAGAAAAATCATCACAGACGAGCGAATCGCCCTCCACCTTGACGTCGAAGAAGTTCATGGGCGGCAGGCCGATGAAGCCGGCGACGAAGATGTTGGCGGGGTTATCGTACAGCTCCAGAGGCGTACCGATCTGCTGGACATAACCGGTCGACATGCATACGATACGGTCAGCCAGGGTCAGTGCCTCGGTCTGGTCATGGGTGACGTAGATGATGGTGGCATTCAGACGCTTGTGCAGCATCAGAATTTCGCGGCGGGTCGAGCCGCGCAGCTTGGCATCCAGGTTGGACAGGGGCTCGACAAAAAGGAAGACCTTGGGCGTACGGACGATAGCACGGCCCATGGCGACACGCTGACGCTGTCCGCCGGACAGCTGAGCGGGCTTCTTGTTGAGCTGATCGGTCAGATCGAGCATTTCGGCCGCGGCCAGGACCTTGCGGTGAATGACGTTCTTGTCTTCATGACGCAGCTCGAGCGAAAAGGCCATGTTCTCATAAACGGTCATATGGCCGTACAGCGCATAGTTCTGGAAAACCATGGCGATATCACGGTCCTTCGGGGCCTGACGGGTGACGTCCTTGCCGTCGATGATGAGCTGGCCCTCGGAAATATCTTCCAGACCGGCGATCATGCGCAGGGTGGTGGACTTGCCGCAGCCGGAGGGACCTACCAGGACGATGAACTCACCGTCGGCAACCTCGAGGTCGAAGTCATGCACCGCATGGTATTCGGGAGAATCCGCAGTGGCTTCATAGATTTTGTTAAGCTTCTTCAAGCTTAGCTCTGCCATCTTCTTCTTCCTCCTTATTTCTCGAGAGACTTCTCGTAATCGTTCAGTATTTTGGTCTTAATCAAAGATACGGCGCCGGCGATGATGGCACAGGCAGCCGAGAGGAGCGCGTAGATCACCAGCTTAGTGAACTGAGGCGTCTCCATGACCCGCATTTCCACACCGGCCAGAGTGACCGTGGCATGGAAGGCGCGCCAGGGAAGGATGAAGATACGCACGATTTGGCCGATACCCAGCAGGATCAGGACCCAGCCGTAGCCCTTCTTGTAGTTCTTGACGCCCTCGGAACAAAGGAAGGCAGCCATCATGAAGATCAGGTTGTAAACAACGGAGATGCCGATCAGAATATTGTAATAATACGTACCGACATCCTTTTTATAGATACAGACGAAGAAGAATACGTTGAAGAGGATAGCGAGGTAGGTCAGCGTAGATGAAAGCGAATCGCGCGTATAGCGCAGCCTGTCCTTGCGGACTTGTTTATCGTCCATTTCAATCACGGGGATCACTCTCCTTCCTTCAGCAGCGCACGCTCTGACTTCATCATGTCGATTTTCCAAATCAGGTTGACAATCAGAAGAACCGATGCCAACAGCATCAGGCCAAAGACGAAATAGCCTGCGTCAAACCAGAAGGTAGACTCGATGTAGCGGGTATCCCACATTTCCGCGAAGGAAGCCAGCGCTTCAAAGTCGATCTGGAGATACTGGGCCTTGAAGGCGGCCAGCTTGGTCAGACAAAAAGCAGAGAAGAAAACACTGCCGGCCACATACAGGGCCGTCGAAACATAGTTGCCGATATAATAGCGGCGACGCTCATGAGTTCCCATTACAAACAAAAACAGCGCCAGACCGATGGCGACGAGGCCCATGATCAGCATGCGGTTGTTAAAGGGCTGCATGTCATAATAGATAATGGAGCCGGGAACCCAGGTCTCCTCGTGGTTGGCCGGATTCATCATGGTCGGATAGAGGCTGTCGTAGAGATCGGTCAAAAGGCCGAGCGAGTAAAAGAAAAGCACAACGGAAGCAGCCAGCGCGATGTAGCAGACTACTTTCTGAAACTTGATTTGTTTCTTGTACATGGGGACCTCCGAAGGGGATGAGACCCCTCCCCGGGAAAATCCCGGGGAGGAGCACTCGTTTTAGTTAAAGAAATTACTTCGCAACGTTGGCGGTGTAGTACTTGACCAGACGGTCATAAGCCTGCTGCTTGAACATAACGAACTGCTTGCCGGACCAGGTCTTGGTAACAGTCTCGATTACTTCAGCGCGGCTGGAAGTACCTTCACCCTGGTAACCGAAGCGGATGATATCCTCGAAGCGGTTGAAAGCGCCCTTGGCAGAACCGAATTCGGTATCCAGAGAGGTGTAGGACTTGATTACGTCGTTCTCAACGGTGGTGTTGGGAAGAACGGTGGGAACGGAGGTGTACCAGGGATTCTCGGTGATAGCCAGCTCAGGATGCTTGATGACACCGTAAGCGATAGCGTAGGAGATGTTCTCGGAACCTTCCTTACCAACCGTATGCGTGCACTGATACTCGAACGCCTGGCTCTTAACGAAGCTCAGGGTGGAGCCCAGGTAGTAACGGGCGAAGTTGGTGTAGTTGCCGCCGGCAAGATCCCACAGCATCTGGTAGGTCTCATCAGCGATAACGGGCATTTCATTGCCGTTGAAGTTGAAGGTTACATAGGAACCGTCAGCATTCTTCTTGATGAAATCATCGGGGCCGTAGCTCATCATGATCTGACCTTCGGGGCTGTAAGCGTAGTCGATCAGCTTAAGAGCAGCGTGCAGCTTGTTCTCATCAGCGCCGGCGCCGGCAGTGGTGATCGCCCAGGCGTCGGTCTTAACAGAACGCCAGGACTCGGTGAAGCGCATGAAGATGCCGTCCTTGTTGGTGCCGTCAAACCACTTGGCAACGGGAACCAGGATAGCCATGTACTTCTCGCCTTCAGCATTCTGAAGCTTGGTCTCGTTCAGAATGGTCTGGGTCTGGTTGTAGTCGTAGCTCATGAAGCCAAGATCCTTCTGCAGGTAGTTCTCGGACTTAACATCAGCGCCGGTCAGGTAGTCGGAGGCAAGAAGGCCTTCTTCAACCATCATGTGCATTCTCTCAATAGCAGCGTAAGCGGCTTCGTCCATACGGGCATCGACCATCTGGCCGTCAGCATTGATGTACAGGTAACCGCTGCGGGACTCAAGACCGCGGGCGCCGAACAGAACGGCAGCGAAGCGGATGTAGTCGAAGGTACGCTGAAGGTTAGCAGCCTCACGGGGGAAGATACCTTCTACGGTATCAGTGCCGTTAAGGGTGTAGGGGTTGGCAACGACGCAGCGAAGCAGGGCAACCAGTTCGTCAGCATCCCAAGCAGCGTTCTGGCCGATGAAGAGGTCAGCACGGTTGGTGCCGTAGTAGCCGTTGTAAGCCTTGTCGATGTAGTCGCGGAGCATGTTGACAGCGGTAACACCGTCGACAGCGCCGGCGGCCAGAGCATCATTCATCTTAGCGATGATGTTGCCGGCAGCATCGTAATCCTTGTTGATGGTCTCGGTACCGGTCTTGTCGGCCTTGACAACATCAACAGCTACCTTACCGGAGGTGGGCATGTAAGGAGTATAGGCAGCAGCCTTGAGCTCCTTGGTCTGCTCAGCAGCGAAGGGCTCGGAGCCGTTCAGCAGCTTTTCAGCCCAGTCGGTACGCATAAGGGGCATTCTCTCGATGTCGTTAACGCCATCGAAGTAGGGGCTGAAGTAGATGGCACCGGTATCGGTGTTGCCCAGGATGGACAGCATGACGATGGGGTTGGCATCCAGATAAGCCTTGAAGTTGGGCATAACGTCCAGGTAGTCGGCGAGGTTGACCAGAGCGCCGGTCGCACCGTACTCGGAAAGAGTGGAAGCGGGGCCGCTGACCATGTCAACTTCATTCAGACGATCCTGCCAGTACTTGAACTCGTTGGAAGCAGAGTTGCCCTGGTACAGGTTTTCGAAGCTCATGCCAAGCAGTTCGCTGATAGCGCGCCAGGTGGGCTTCATGTCACCGGCGTGATAGGTGACACCGGCAAGGGTGATACCGTCTCCGGCGGTATCAGCATCGAAGAACAGACCGGTCTTGGCGCTGTTGTAACCGGTAGCCATGCGAAGCACGGTGCCGGGAGCAAAGGCCAGAGGATCTACTTCGGGGATGGATTCTTCCTGGGACTCAACCTTGGACTCTTCGACCGGGGGCTTGGGCTGGCAAGCGAAGCAGGCAGCAGCGACCATCAGAAGGGCCATGAGGAGAGCCAGAATTCTCTGTGCGTTTTTCATAAAAACGTCCTCCTAAAAATTTAATGCTAATGCATTTTTTTATTCCAGCAAATTTCTTTGCACGGGATAACAGGGTGAATTACTCCTTGACGCCGCCCATGTTGACACCCTTCGCGAAGTACTTCTGAATGAAGGGGTAGATGATGAGGATGGGGACGATGGAGCAGATAACGAGCGCGTAGATGACGGAGTCGGACGCGTAGGGCTTGTTCCAGCCGGTCATGACGTCCGTATCCTGGAACTCTTCAAGCTTCAGACGGATGAAGACCTGCAGGGGATGCTCATTCTGGTTCGAGATCATCTGGCGGGCCCAGTAGTAGCCGTTCCAGCGGGAAATGGCGAAGAACAGGGCGACCGTGGCGATGGTGGACTTGCTCATGGGTACGTAGACCTTCGTCAGGACCTGGAATTCGGTGGCGCCGTCAACGATGGCGGCCTCCTCGATTTCGGAGGGAACGCCCTCAAAGGCATTGCGGAGCAGGATGATGTTCATGGCCGCCATACCCATGGCGATGACGACAAGCCACTTGTCGTCGGTGATGCCGATGGAGTTGAAGACGACCTTGGTCTGCAGGTAGTTCAGGTACTGGGGAACCAGACCGGCGGAGAACCACATGGTGAAGACCAGGAAGAAGTTGAAGCCCTTGCGGAAGAGCAGGCGCTTCTTGGACAGCGCGTAGCCGCCCATGATGGCGATGCCGAGCGCCCAGATCGTACCGAAGACGGTCAGGAACAGCGTGTTGGAATAGGCATTCCAGAAGAGGTTATTGGAAAACATCTGCTGGAAGGCGCCGAACTGGATGTCCTTCGGGAAGAGCACCAGCTCGTTGTATTCGACGACGTAGCGGCCGCTGATGGAAGCGGACAGCGCGTAGACGAAGGGGTAAAGGCAGGCCAGGGAGAACAGGGTCAGGAAGGTGTAGCTTAAGATCCGGAAGATAAGCTCACTGATTTCGAGTTTTCGTTTCATGGAAGGCCCTCCTTAATACAGCGAGGTATCGGATGCCTTGCGGGCAATCGTATTGGCGCCGATTACCAGCAGCATGCCGACTACGTTGTTGAGCATTTCGGCGGCGGAGGCCAGACCCTGCTGACCGTTCAGAATACCGAGACGGTGAGCCAGCGTGGAGACAACGTCAGCCGTTACGTAGATATCGGTGTTGTAAAGAAGAATGACTTTCTCATAGCCGATGGACAGCAGCGCACCGATTCGGGTGATGAGCATGATGACCACGGTGGAAAGAATGGAGGGAAGAACGACGTAGCGCATCTGGGCCCATTTGTTGGCGCCGTCGATCTGGGCGGCCTCGTAGCTGGTGGGCGAGATGGCGATGATAGCGGCGAAGAAGACGATGCTGCCGTAGCCGGCGCCCTCCCAGATGCCGCTGATCTCATAGATTCCGCGGAAGAAGAAGGGGTCGCGCAGCAGGCCGTTGAAGCCTGTCTCTTCGGATATGGCGCCTATGTTGACCAGGAAACGGGAGACGATACCCATGCCGCTGATGATGGAGCCCTGCTTGACCAGAAGGGTGATGAGGGTGGTCATAACAACGGTGGAGATGAACTTGGGCAGATAGGTCAGCACCTGGTAGACGCTTCGGGCCGCGTTGGAGCGGATCTCATTGAAGAACAGCGCCAGGATGATGGGGATGGGGAAGCCGAAGCAAAGGCCGTAGAAGCTCAGCAGGAAGGTGTTGCGCAGCGCGCGCCAGAAATCCTGCGAAACGCCGTCGCCGGCGAAAAGCAGGCGGCGAAAATACGAGAAGCCGGCAAAATACTGCTGGTTTACTTTCTTGACGACATCCGTGACCTTAAAGCAGCCCAGAAGCTCGTACATGGGGAAGTAGCGCCAGAACAGGAACACGAGGATCATGGGCAGAAGCATGACATAAAGACGCCAGTCGCGCAGAATCGTGCGGCCGACGTTCAGCCAGCTGTGCTTTTCAACATCATCGCGTACCGCCTGCTCCGGATCTTCGCGGTATTTGCCGCTCGCCTCATCATAAATGAGGAAATCGGCTGCTTTTGCTTTGGATTTCATAAGCATTCCTCCGAATCTTTTGTATCCTATGCTTGTCAGTAGATTTGCTGCTGACGTTTTTCTTCCTGAAATTCTTCCTGCTTGCGGATAAGATAAGCCCGCTGCTCCTCAAAAACGCCGTCCAGCCTGCGGATGAGCAGGATGACCACCGCCGTGAAAAGCGCAGTGATGGCGTCTGTCAGATAAAAGTTGAAGGCTCCGACGGCGTTCCCGCCGAGAAGGAGCGATATGAGCGCCCGACCGGTCTGCATCAGAAGCAGCACGCCGAGGGCGAAAAAGAGGCTGCGGGACGCGCTTCCGGCCGTTTTTTCACGGCCGCAGCGGTTTAAAAGAGGCAAAGCCGCCAGGGAAAGCAGGTTGCCGCCCGCATAAACCAGAAGCTGCGCCGCTTCTCCGCGGGAGGCCAGCACGTACACGGCGCCGCCCAGTACGGCAGATATGGCGGCAAATCCGCCCCAGCGCATCATCACAACGGAAGCAACGAGGGCCGTGACGGAAAGCGAATAGAGCTGATCGGTAAACCAGACCGCGGCCGCCCTTGCGGCGACGAACTCACAGACCGCCAAAATAACGGAAAAGAGCAATAAATCGATGGTCCGGTACTGCTTGAAGGTGATTTGATTATTCATTTTTCGGGATTTGCAAGGTTTTTAATGTAGGAATATTTTACACTATTTTGAAAAAGGGGTACATATCAAAAATGAACCCCAAATATGGATAAAACGGATGCAGAAGCACAGCAAAGCCGCAAGAGGAAGCCAGAAGAGAGCAGCAAAACCGCCCCCAGAAAAGAGAACAGCCCCCCACCCCC